>JAYSTY010000512.1:0-4957 GCA_043719385.1 Blastocatellia bacterium
GAGCAGTTTGACATTCATTTCACCCGCGAGCAGGGAAGCAGAAAATGCCTGGGTGCCAGCCGCTTCATGAATTTTGGCGTTCTCCATTTTTAGTTGCAGGGAACCGCCAGGATTAAGTTTGACTTCGCCGAGTGCGCCAAAAATAATTTTGGCGCCTGCCGCAGCCTGCACCAATTCATCGCCCCACAGCGTGAAGCTGCCTTTGGCTTCACGGCCATTGATGAGTACTGCGCCATTGGCTTCGATGATGCCAATAGCGCCAGGTGCTGCCGGATTAATAATTTTTGTGGAGCGGGTGGTTGCGCCGACTGGGAACAAACTGCTGCTGAGAACCAAAGCGATGCTCAGCCCGGTGGTTCCGATTGATGCGCCAAATCTCGTTTTTCTCATTGCTTACCTCCTAAGCAAATTCAACCTGAAACTGACAAAAATAATTGCGGCCAGGTCTGGTTGATTTTTATTATTTTAAGTTTTCAATGATTGCGATTAGCTCGGGGTTCAGTTGCGTGCCTGGCGCTATCCAGGGAAACCCGGCTCGCGACGGCTCGCGGTACTGTACCTGGAGCCGTCGCGACGGGGTTGATCTGCACCATCCATGCAACTGAAATCCGAACCATAAAATAAATTAGCGAACCTGAATGCGAACCGTGTTCGCTTTCTTGCCGTCAATACTCAGGACAAGATCAATTTCGCCACTGACCAGCAGGCTGCGTGGGACGCGAATATTGACCTGATCTACACCGACATACGCGCCTTGTGGCCCGGCATAAACCACTTCGGCATCTACCCCGGCAATTTTAGCGGTGACGGTTTCCATCGCGCCGTGATTACGAATTCCGGTGCCAAACAACGTCAGGAAAACCTGTTCATCAGGCGTTCCCAGGTTGATCGGCGTGGTGACGAATTTCTTTTGCAGAGAGTCGTACTGATAGACAGACTCGTTGCTTTGCGAATTGTCAGCTTTAACCCGCACCGCATATCCCGACGGAGCGCCCTGCCCATCAGAATTGGCAGTGAACAACGCCGGAGCCATCTCCGCAATTGCCATCGTTCCGCTGGAAACTACTTCTCCCTTATATGCGACTACCACTTTGGCTTCACCAGCGGCAGCGGCTTCCGGGATTAAATAGTTAATTTGCGTGGGGGAAACATAGAATAACGGAGCGACACGTTCGACTTTATTACTGTCTGTCACATAAACCGAGACGTTCGCCAGATTGGTTGGCAGCGGCAATTTCTCTGCCGGAGCAGTTTCATTGCCAAAGCTTTCACTAAAGGCCGAAGCGATACCATTGGCCGCCAGCGCTGGTGTAAAGCTTGCCGCTGAAACTGTGACAGCATTTAAGACTCTGCCACGTCCCGTGCCGATAGCGCCTGAAGTCGCATAGGCGCTGTCCTCGCGGTCATAGAAAAATCCCTGGACTACAGTAGCATTTTGTCCGCATTCAGAGGCCGAAAACTTCTTGAATAAAGTGAAGCTCTGGCCTTTGAGAATGCCAAGTTTTTGCAGGTCAATGTCAAAGCCTGGCGCTTGTCCAATTTTGTTACCTGCCGCATCAAAGAACTGATACGAGAAGCGATAAATATTAGCATTGGCGTCATAGCCGGAAATTTCTACGCTGTATTCGTCCGCGCCGGATTTGGTAAAGACAACCAGCGGGTCAAGTCGTGGTGCAAGCGGATTGATGAAGCGCGAATTATTTTCCACGCGTCCGGTCAGATTTGAAGTTGCCAACGTAGCGCCTCCAGACGTGATCGTTAGAAGTGAATTAATTAATTCCGGGATCACCTGACTGGCGGCCAGATTGGTGTAGCCTCCGGCAGGCGCAGGAATTTTCGGATCAAAGTAAATCCTGAAAGTAGCTTTGCCAAATCCATTCACTGTCACTGCCGTGCCGGAACGGACTTCCTGTGGGACATCGCCTGAGATATTCTGAATAATAAATGTGCCACTGTCATCAGTATTGGTAATCTTTCCGCTGTCCACATCAGCGCCTGTGCGTTTGACGCCAAAGCTGAAAGTCAGCGGCTGGCAGCCGGTATCTTCAACTGTGAAGGTTGCGGACGGTCGGCTTGCTAAGGGAACTAATGAGCGCGCCGGTGTGATGGGATCGCCAAAATTAATTGCCGAAGCCAGCGTGACTTTTGCGGCAGCAGGTGTACATGCTGAAATTGTGAAAGGCAGCGAACCTGAACTGACGCCATCATTCGTAATGACCGAGACATTAACAGTACGCGCCGTATTTAACTCCGCTGCGGTAACAGTGGTGGTTAATTGCGTGGCGCTGACAAAATTGGTCGGACGCACAACGCCGTTCCACGCAATGCTGTTCAAGCCTGAACAGAAACCAACTCCTGTCACGGTCATCAGAAACGATGAGCCACCCACATAGGCAATGTTCGGGTTAATCGAACTAATTACAGGCGCAACCGTCAATGTCAGGATCGCTGATGTTCCTCCGCCGGGCGGAGGAGTAATAACCGTAATCTGATATTTGCCGGCACAGGCGATGTCGGCGGCTAAATAATCAAATGAAAGTCTGGTGGAAGAAATAAATCTGGTCGGACATTTTCTTCCGTTCAGATAAATGGTGGAGCCGTTGATAAATCCGAGGCCACCTATTTCCAGCGTACCGGAGCTACCCGCTAAAATTGTGGATGAGCTAAGACCGACGACGGTGGGAAGTGGATTCAGAATGTCGAAGGGCAGGGCGTTTGATAATCCTCCGCCCGGCGCAGGATTGAAAACTGTAATGCTGGCCAGGCCTGCAAGTGCATAAGAAGAAGCTGGAACGGGCGCTGATAACAAAGTGCTATTGATGAACGTAGTTGGTAAATCAACTCCATTCCAACGGATTACCGAGCCATTGACGAAATTTGATCCGATAACACCTAGTGTTAGTGACGAAGTGCCGGCAATGATTGAACTGGGAGAAAGCACCGTGATGACAGGAACCGGGTTATTAAGCGTGATCGTCGTCCCGGTGAAAATCCTTTGGTCGAGCAAATTCCCCATCTCGTCTGAAATTTCCAATTGCACCGGGGAACTGGCGAAACCTATTGGTGTCATTGTCCCAAACGCATTATTGGCAATATTGAAAGTCACGCGCAGGATTTGCCTGGTTCCGGCGCTAAATTTTTGACCGGGCGGTAAGGCGATGCCGATGCCGATGCGACCACTGGCAACTGGAGCTAAGTTGTAAATTGGCAGTGCAGCGGTGGCATCTGTTCCCAACACCAGAAGTGGATTACTTAATTTTGCCTGATCAAATGCCAGGGTAAAGCCGAGTGCATTTTCATTGCCAATGGCAACCAGTTCGACCGGAACTGTCACGGTTCCTGAGCCATAAGTCGGTGCGCCGATTCTGACCTCTCTAGCCATTTCGTTCACAGCCAAAAGCCTGGAAGTGGCTTCGGTTTGAATTGCTACCGCTGGGCCGCCAACCGCAGTCAGCGGGTCTAGTCCCGCTTCATACCGCATGGCCTGTACCAGATCGGCAATACCAATTTTGCCATCGCCGAGTGAGCCGCGTGGCGCGCAATCGGCTCGTTGAAATTCGCTGCCACTATTGGCGGTGTCGAGTCCGGTGGCGAATTTTCCGATTTGGGTATAATCAGATTTGGAAATCGCGCCATTTTTTCCGGTCGGACGAGGTGTCACATCCCCTTCGTAACCGCTGACCTGGGCGTGAGCGTTAAAAAAATGCGTGGTGAGTGAGAAGCTGAATGTCGCCGCGATCAGGCAGGCCATAATCCAGCGAATGATTTTAGAGTTGCCGGTCCTTGCAACCATTCTCTGTGTGTTCATAGTTTATATTCCCTCAGACGATAGTGAGTATTCAGACATTGGACATAACGGGGTAAAGATATTTTTCCCAACGCATTGAGAGTGTAAGAAAAATCGTGAATCACAAAATTGTGATTATGCTTGAGGGGGCACGATTTTTGGCAGAAATGATGAGTGAACCTGGTAGTCGGTTGTAAAATTTATTTACTCAGTTTGCTGGCTCTGAATAAGTTCAACTAAAGTTCACTAATCACGAACTAGTTCAGTAAAAAAAATCTGGCGTTTTGTATGATAGATAATCAGCTAAGTAGTTTTGATTTAGATTTTACCTGAAACATCTTGTCCATGAGGCCAGTAAGTTAATCTTTTCAATTTCCACTTTTTCGGCAAAAAACAGGCACAATATACACTGAAGTGTTAAATTCGCCAAGCTTAACTTTAAGATTTAAAAGGGTGTAACGATTTTGCTGGAAACATGGTTGCGTGAAAATCGAATATTTGCTGAGATATTGCGCCCGTTTACGCCGAAAAGCACAGTTAAATAAGGGGTTTGCTGGTGTTTGAAAATGAAATGCTGGCGCCGCTAATTACTCTAAATTAGCTTCAGCCAGCATTAATAGCTTCAACCCTTATTATTTTACGGCTGGCATTTTAATATCTTCGTCAACGAAGGCATTCAGTGAGGTGCCTTCTTTGATTTCGATATTTTTGCCTTTTTTCAGGAGGCCAAGCGGGCCAAAAAGGACAGTCAGAACAATCGCAGTTCCTTCCTTACCTTCGCCTTCCTTACCTTTGTTCCCGCGCAATCTGACACGCAGATCCCCGACTTTTAAATATTCAAGCCGCATGTTTAGCTCGCCCGCTTTCCCCATCATTCCGGCTTTTTTGGTGTGAGTGACTTTACCAATAGCTTTCGCGCCAGCTTTGGCAACGACGGTATCGCCCACTTTGAGGTCTTCGTCAAGGACCAGGTTTACCGTATCATCTTCCGCTGCTGTCTTGGAAGAAATAGCGTCAGCGAATTTGAGTTTAACTTCGGTTCCTTCTTTCAGCTTGTATTCACTGTCTTCAAATCAATAGTTCGGACAAATTTTGAGGAGGGCTTCACAAAAAAGGCGATGAGATGATTCACTGTGGATGAGTTAAATCGACAGGAAACCAATCATCGCC
>JAYSTY010000513.1:0-29775 GCA_043719385.1 Blastocatellia bacterium
GCCGTAGCGACGGGGTTGGTGCGAACTGCGAACGAACCACTGCAAACTTTTCCGTTCTCCCCCCGCTCACTTGCACTCCTCAAGTCCAGAATGTGATAATCCTCTTTAAACCTCTTTCGATATTATAGAAACTTAGCGGTAGGGACTCACTCGCTACTGTCAATTTTTGGAGTTCGTACCCTGACATGACGATCAAGAAAAAGAACGCTCGCATTGTTTGTAACAACGAAAAAGAATTCTGGATCACCCAAAAAGAATTCTGGAAAATGGTGCGCGAAGGCGTCGTCACGCAAACAGAGAATTATCCTCTGACCGGACATTTTCGTGGCCGTGATGATCAATTGCTCATTATGATCCAGCACACAATTTTCAATAAAGCCACGCCCTACCACACGGAAGAAGTGTTGCAATCTGTGCGCTTCAAAAAGCGCAAATAAACCGCCAGCATCTTCACTTGACGCAGTGGGCGGATCAAAGGTATAACTACTGGCATAAATTGCATTGCTGGTCACTAGGCGGAACATACTTACCGATCCGAAATAATCGCCTTTTACAATTAAATAGTCCTGAAAGACGACTAATCTCGAGTCACGCTCCGATGTTTTTTTGAGATGGATGCGATGATTACGTGGCTTTCATTATTTTGACACTCTAACCACAAGGAGAAAGCTTATGAACATGAGCCATCGAACTAGCACAAAAACTCTTTCAGCACTCTTGATGCTGATGGCGCTTTGGGTAGGTTCAGCGAATAGCTTCGCGCAAACCTTTACTGCGACATTGACTGGAAATATTAACGATCAAAATGGCAGTGCTTTGCCGAACGCAAAAGTCGTAGTCACAAATCAGGGCACGAAAATTGATTATACTGCGACAACTACTGAATCGGGTATTTATACGTTGCCGTTTTTGCCTGCAGGCAGTTACGTTATTTCGGTTGAAGCAAGTGGGTTCAAGAAATTGGTTTCGAATGAAATCAAACTTGACGTTAACCAAACCGCACGTGTGAATCTGGCGATGCAGGTTGGTGGCGTTAACGACACCGTGACTATCACAGATGCGGGATCAATTCTGCAAACAGAAAACACTACGGTGGGCAATGTCATCACTGGTAACACGATCACCAACTTGCCGCTCAACGGACGCAGTTTTCAACAATTAACGCTGCTGGTTCCAGGAACAATTACACCAAACCCAAGCAGCTTCACGACACCAACTCCAAACACAGGTGGCGGACGGCCTTACGTTAACGGAAACCGTGAACAGGGCAACGCATTTTTGTTGGATGGAGTTCCAGTAGATGACACGCTGGACAACCTCATTGGTTACAAGCCAAACGTTGACGCTATCGCTGAGTTTCGCGTTGAAACTAGTAACTCTTCTGCGGAATTCGGAAACGTCACTGGCGCGACAGTTAACGCAACATTGAAGTCGGGAACAAATGATTGGCGCGGAAACGTTTTCGAATTTATTCGCAACGATAAATTTGATGCGAATACCTGGGGCAACAATCGGCAGTTTGCCTTGGCACGTTCTGCAAACCCCGCTGCGCCTGTAGTTCCTAAAGCAAAATTGCGTCAAAATATTTTTGGAGGAACTTTTGGTGGACCAATCATCAAAAATAAGCTTTTCTTCTTCACGGACTATCAAGGTGGCGTGCAAAGAACAGGTGGAAACAGTTCCGTTCGTGTAGCATCACAAGCATGGCGCAACGGAGACCTTTCAGGAATATCGCCCTACATTCGTGACCCAGCCTTGCCACGTACACAGTTGTGTCAGGCAACACCAGCGACTCCGACAGCAGGTGTGAATTATCAACAAGCTTGTTTTGCTGGTTCAATCATCCCAACTTCACGTTTTTCGCCAGTTGCGAAAGCTCTATTCGCCAATCCCTCACTCTATCCGTTACCTGACAGTGTTGATCCTTCCAACTTCACGGGTATCAAGAATGTGGTGACAGCGAACACTTACGCTGGTCATCAATTTGACGTACGCATTGATGCTCGTTTTAACGACAAAGATAACTTCAATACTCGTTATTCTTTTGGAACGTTTGAGACACTCGGGGCAAAGGGAGCTTTACCAATTGTCTTAACAGGTCAAGCCTTCAGCCGCCCGCAAAACATTGCGATCAACTGGACACGAACAATCAGTTCCACAATCATTAATGAAGCGCGCGCCGGATTTAATCGTGCAGTCTTCATTAACGCTGGTAATGACTGGGCGGGAATTGGAAAAGCCAATACTAAGTTTGGAATTCCTGGAGATCAGGTACGAACTGGGTTGAGCGGAATTACTCTTGGCAACGGCCTAGCTGGTGTTGGTAACGCGTTATCCGATTCGAACAGCGTGGCAAATACCTTTCTTTATGGCGATAATTTGACTTGGCTCCATGGTCGTCATTCGTTCAAGATGGGAGGACAATTGCAACGTTATCAACAAAATCGTTTTTACGCAGGTAACAACGGAATTCTTGGTTCGTTCAACTACACCGCAACTTTTACCAATCAGGTATTTTCTGATTTCCTCCTTGATCAGTTGAGCAGCAAGGGTAAAGGCGGCGGACCTACTGATAGCAACAAAGGTAACTGGGGACATCGTCAAAATCGTATCGGAATTTTCTTCCAGGACGATTATAAAGTTCGCAACAACCTTACTTTGAATCTTGGAATGAGATGGGAATACACTTCACCGGTTGTTGAAGTCTTAGATCGCCAAGCGAACTTCGACATCAAAACTGGTGCGCAAATTCTTGCTGGTAAAAATGGCGCGAGCCGTGCGCTGTATAATCCTTACTACAAAGGTTTTGAAC
The DNA here is from genome assembly GCA_043719385.1 of Blastocatellia bacterium. Lineage (GTDB taxonomy): Bacteria > Acidobacteriota > Blastocatellia > RBC074 > RBC074 > JAFDVL01. Next base: position 2,813 of record JAYSTY010000513.1, read on the forward strand.
CACGCATCGGATTTGCCTGGACGCCTGAAGCTTTTGGCGGCAAACTCGTTGCCCGTCTCGGCTACGGCATCACGCAGTACATGGAAGGAACGGGATCAAACCTTCGCCTGCCGCTTAATCCACCATTCTTCACTGAATCAGATCGTCCATACGATTTGAGCAGCGGTGCTGGAACCATTACTACTGGATTTACGGATTTGCTTCCCACAGGTAAACCAACGGGACAGCTCCGCATTTGGAGTCCAACTCTGCGGCCACAATTCACGCAGCAATGGAACCTGACGCTGGAATATCAGTTAATGAAAAATACTGCTATTTCAGCTGGTTATGTTGGACATTTTGCTACGCACTTAGTCGCACCATCCGATATTAATCAGCCATTACCTGGGGCAGGTCCCGCCGCTAATGCCGCTGGTACAATTCTTTGGGCAGCAGCGCAGACTCGCCGACCTCTTTACAGTATTTACCCTGACGTCACACAAACCAGCGTGACGGATTCATGGGCGAAGAGTAAGTATCACTCTTTACAAGTGAGCTTGCGTCAGCGATTGACAACTGGCTTGGAGTTTATGGCTTCGTACACGCTGAGTAAGACAATGACTGACAACCTCGGTTACTACGGTAGCGGCGGCGTGTCAGCACAAGGTGCGTATTCAGGAAATGCGTATAATCGTAAGTATAATTACGGTCCGGCGTTTTTTGATGCACGTCATAACTTAGTTGTCTCCAGTTCCTATGATCTTCCATTTGGTACTGGAAAAGCATTTGGCTCTAACTGGGCTGGGCCGGTACAGGCACTTCTTGGAGGCTGGAATTTTGGAAACATTTTCCAACTGCGTGGAGGCTTCCCGATCACGATCACACTTGGAACGGCACGTTCGTTGCAAGCTCCTCGTGGCCCGGAACGTCCGAACACCGTTGCGGCAGTGACTACCAATTCGAGTACACCGGATTGCTACATTCCTAACCCGTTAAATCCATTCTGCCCATCAGGGAGTACTTCATCCTTCACGTTGCCTGATTTAGGAACATTTGGCAGCACGGGAGTTGGTACAGTTTACGCGCCAGGATTCTTCAACTGGGATTCTTCAATTGGTAAGAAGTTCTACATCACGGAACACAAATATTTTGATTTCCGTGCTGAATTCTTCAACTTTACCAATCATCCCAGTTTTGCCGCACCGGATCGTAGCTGGACTGCAACATCCAGAACATTCGGTCAGATTACTGGGGTAGTTAGCCCTGCTCGTAATCTTGAGTTTGCCTTGAAGTTCCACTTCTAAGCGAATTATCAAACAGCAATGTTTACAGGGAGATCGTAATGATCTCCCTTTTTATTTTTATGTGCGAAAGCACAAAAGAGCAGCACGAGGCTGGACGCAAAAAATATTTTTCTCCATAATAAATTTTTCTTATCGCCTGATAAGTTTCTCGCATTATAAATTTTTCTTTTGAGGCTTTGTTATGAAACCTAAATCCGCCTTTCCTATTGCTGACAGCGAGGGCAAATATGCCGCGCCGCTCAGCAAAAATATTCACCTGTTACGCTGGGTCGAAAAAATGGCGAAGCTCACCAAGCCCGCCAATATTCACTGGATCAACGGCTCCGAGGAAGAGAACGAAGAACTTTGTGCGCAACTTGTTGAGGGCGGCACGTTCACAAAACTGAACGAAGAGTTGTGGCCGGGATGTTATTACGCCCGCTCTGATGCCAGCGATGTTGCCCGTGTCGAAGAGCGCACGTTTATCTGCTCGCTTGCCAAAGACAGCGCCGGGCCAACCAACAATTGGGAAGACCCTTATAAAATGCGGCGCAAGCTGAAATCGCTGTTTGACGGATGTATGCAGGGGCGCACGATGTATGTGCTGGCGTTCAGCATGGGGCCGCTGGATTCGCCACGTTCGCAAATCGGCGTGCAACTCACCGACTCCGCTTATGCCGTAGTCAATATGCGAATTATGGCGCGCGTTGGCTTGCCCGTTTTTCAGGAAATTGACAAAGACGAGAAACGCGTTGTGCCATGTATGCACTCGGTCGGAGCGCCGCTTGAACCCGGCGATAACGATGTGCCGTGGCCGTGCAATCAGGAAAAATACATCGTGCATTTTCCTGAGACGCGTGAAATCTGGTCGTATGGATCAGGCTACGGCGGCAACGCGCTGCTCGGCAAAAAATGTTTTGCGCTGCGTATCGCTTCCAACATCGCACGCGACGAAGGATGGATGGCGGAACACATGCTCATCCTCGGCGTAGAAAATCCTGAAGGCGAAAAAACTTATGTCGCGGCTGCGTTCCCCAGTGCGTGCGGCAAAACTAATTTTGCGATGCTGATTCCGCCCGCGAGTTTTGCAGGCTGGAAAGTCTGGACGGTCGGCGACGATATTGCGTGGCTGTGGCCTGATGCCGATGGTCGTTTGCGTGCGATCAATCCTGAAAAAGGATTTTTTGGCGTAGCGCCAGGCACGTCTGTCAAAACGAATCCAAACGCGATGGCGGCATTGTCACGTAATTCAATTTTTACGAACGTTGCGCTTACGCCTGAAGGCGGCGTCTGGTGGGAAGGAATGACGGACGAGCCACCCGCAGAATGTTTGGATTGGAAAGGAAATTTGTGGACGCCGGAAATCGCCAAAGAAACCGGAGCAAAAGCTGCGCATCCGAATGCACGATTTACCGCACCCGCTTCGCAATGTCCGACAATTGATCCTGACTGGGAAAATCCCGATGGAGTGCCGATCAGCGCCATCGTTTTTGGCGGTCGTCGCGCTACCGTCATGCCGTTAGTTTTTCAAGCTTTCAATTGGAGTTCAGGTGTTTATATTGGCGCGACTGTCGGTTCAGAAATGACCGCCGCCGCGGCTGGAAATTTAGGACAAGTCCGCCGTGATCCGATGGCGATGCTGCCGTTTTGCGGCTATCACATGGGCGATTATTTTCGGCACTGGCTGAAGATGCAACGGCGATTGAAGTCTACGCCACGTGTGTTTCATGTGAACTGGTTCCGCCGCGATGAAAACGGAGATTTTATGTGGCCCGGCTTCAGCGAAAATATGCGCGTGCTGAAATGGATCGTAGACCGTTCGCGGGGCCGCGTCATCGGACAGGAAACTCCGATTGGCTGGATGCCGCGCTATGAAGATGTCGAATGGTCAGGAATGGAATTTTCACGTGAACAATTTGAAGCGTTGCAAACGGTCAACCTGAAACAATGGCATCAGGAAGTGCTCAATCACGAAGAGCTGTTTATTCAATTGCACGATCATCTGCCGTCAGAAATGATATACGAACGTGAGTTGTTAATTTGTCGTTTGTAAATTCAAGTAAAAGCACAACACTGAATCACAGGTGTCAAGAGTTCAACCTTTAGGTTGCCTCTTCCCAAAGTAAGACAACAAGCTGAAGCTTGAACTCTTGACGCCTGTTATGTTTTTCGTCTCTTTCTCCCACAATGTACGATTATCGAAAGCTCACCCAAAAACAGCAGGAAGAAGTTGTTGAATACAGGCATCATCAACGGCGGCCATTGCACTCGCCGCCGCATTGGAAATACGAAGGGAAACGTCAATTTTTAATCACTGCCGCCTGTTATGAACACGCTCCAATTATTGGTGCGAATTTTCAGCGGATGACGGATTGCGAAACAGAATTACTGACGATTTGTGCGGAATGGGCAAGTACGATTTACGCATGGTGCGTTTTGCCGAATCACTATCATGTGCTTCTGAGGACAGATCAAGTAACCGAATTGCGGCAGGCACTTGGGAAATTTCACGGCAGGGCTTCCTTTCAGTGGAATCATGAACAACAACAACGAGGTCGCAAAGTCTGGTTCAATTGTGTGGAGCGTGCCATTAAATCAAACGGTCATTTCTGGGCAAGCGTGAATTACGTTCATCATAATCCTGTGAAGCATGGTTATGTGACGCGCTGGCAGGATTGGGCGTGGTCAAGCGCAACTGAGTATTTGGAAAAACTCGGTGCTGAACGTGCAGCGAAACTTTGGCGTGAATTTCCAATCTTGAATTATGGTCAGGGTTGGGATGAAGATTAAAAAACAGGTGTCAAGAGTTCAACCTTTAGGTTGCTTCTTTTCAAAGTAAAACAACAAGCTGAAGCTTGAACCTTGACGCCTGTTTTCACGGTTACAATTTTATATGAAACGAATCCTACAACATTTTTTCTGCCTTTGCTTGTTCACCCTCATTTCGTTCGCTCAATCGCGCAATGTCCCTGTTGTACTCATTTCGATTGACGGACTCAAACCCGATTACATTACCGAAGCCGATAAGCACCATTTGAAAATTCCAAATTTGCGCAAAATGTTAGCTGAGGGGACACACGCCAAAGCCGTCACAGGGATTCTGCCAACAGTCACGTATCCAAGCCACACGACCATGCTGACAGGAGTTTCGCCCGGTAAACACGGCATTTTGTACAATACGCCGTTTGATCCGTTCGGGAAAAATCTGGGCGGCTGGATGTGGTACGCCGAAGATATAAAATCATTGACGCTCTGGGAAGCAACGAATAAAGCAGGCTTTGTAACTTCCAGCGTAGACTGGCCTGTCAGCGTCGGCGCTCCGGTGAAATTCAATATCGCGCAAATTTGGCGGGCTACCACAGAGGATGATCACAAATTATTGCGTGCGCTTTCGACACCAGGCTTGCTTGACGAAGGTGAAAAGGTTTTGGGCAAATATCCTGCGGGATATATTTATACCGTTGAGTCTGATACGACTCGCGCCGCCTTCAACGCGTGGATCATCGAAAATAAAAAACCGCGATTTCATACGACATATTTGAGTGTGCTTGACGAAGTGCAACACGCCACAGGCCCGTACACGAAAGAAGCCTATGAAACAATTGAAGCCCTCGATGGATTGATCGGCAAAGTCTGGCAGGCGGCGCTCAGAGCCAATAAAAACGCGGTCGTGTGCGTAGTCTCTGATCACGGCTTTGCGCGTTATGACAAAGCCGTTCACATCAATTCGGCATTGCACGACGCAGGTTTGATTGAGTTAGATTCGCAGGGGAAATTGAAATCGTGGCGTGCAATTTTATGGGGCAGCGGCGCGATTATGCTGAACGACCCAAACGACATCGAAGCCAAAAATAAAGCTGGAGAAGTGCTGCGAAAACTTGCGGCTGATCCCGCCAACGGCATCGTCAAAGTCATTGATAATGCCGAAGCGAAAAAGATGGGCGGTTTTCCTGACGCGGCGTTTGTTGTCTTCGTAAAACCTGGCTACAACCTCGGCGGAAGTTTTACAGGTGACATTGTACGCGAGACAAAAGCTGGCGGAACGCACGGGCTGCTGCGCGATTTGCCGGAAATGGATTCATCATTTTTTATCGTTGGTGCAGGCGTTCCCAAAGGCAAAGTTTTTGACCGCATTGATATGCGCGACATCGCTCCAACATTGGCAGGAATCATTGGAGTAAAATTGCCGAATGCAGAAGGCAAAGATTTGTTTGGGGGAAAACAAAAATGATCGCATTGAATGAAGCGGCATGGTGCGCCAGCATCCTGCTGGCGCACCATGCCCACATCGCCCTTTCAGGACTTCATTACTTTGTGCGAATCGCTAATATTTCTCAATTTGCACACTACCCTGCGCCTCGGCTGCGGCTTTTTGCTGTGCCTCTTCCCAATCACGTAACTGGAGTCCTAAATTATTGCGATTGGTCGAATATTCCATCGCTATTTGATAAGAAACAGTTCCGTCACGCACGAATTTTTCCAGCATCTGATCAAAGGTTTGCATGCCCTCCAACTCACCATCACGCATCGCATCAACCAATGATTTGCCGTCACGCTCGCCCTTCTCGATATACTCTTTCGTCCGCGTCGTTGCTTTGAGAATTTCCATCGCCGCTACGCGCCCCTGTCCATCGCCGCGTGGAATCAGGCGCTGCGAAATAATGTAACGAAAGGATTGTGCCAGGCGGTTGCGCACGATTGGTTCTTCGTTTTTCGGGAAGACGCCGATGATCCGATCCACTGTTTTTGACGCGTCAATCGTATGCAGCGTCGAAAGCACCAGATGCCCTGTTTCTGCGGCTTCCATCGCAATTTCGACGGTTTCCTGATCGCGCATTTCGCCTACCAGAATTACTTTGGGAGCCTGGCGTAAAGCCGCACGTAAAGCCAACGCAAAGCTTGGCGTATCGCTGTGCAATTCGCGCTGATGGATGGTGCAATTTTTGTGCTTGTGCGTGAATTCTATCGGGTCCTCAATCGTCAAAATATGGTCGTAGCGCGTTTCATTAATGAAATCAATAATCGCGGCGAGCGTGGAGCTTTTGCCTGAACCAGTCGGCCCCGTTACCAGTACGATGCCGTTTTTCAGTTCGGCGATCCGGCGTAATTGCGGCGGCAAACGCAATTGATCAAAGCTCGGTATCTCCGAAGTAATCACACGCATCACAATTGCGTAGCTGCCGCGTTGTTTGAAAATATTCACGCGAAAACGACAATTATTCGGGACGCTGTAGGACAAATCAGCCGAGCCTTTTTCCTGCAATGCTTCAGCCGCTACCCGATGATTTTGCGTCAGAACTGCGGCAATCGTAGCAGTGTGATCCGGGGTTAACATTTCCAGGCCAGGAATCTGCATCGGCGTCAGGCGGCTGTTGAGTTCGACCTGAGGTGGCCTGCCAGGCGAAAAAATCAGATCACTGACTTTGCCCTGCACCGAAGTCATCGCCGTTAACACACGATTGAAATTTTCAGTTGCAGCCTGTAAAGGATTGGGCGGTTGCGTCGGAGTGGCGATAGGAAAAGCCTGCGCTGACATTGATGCGGTGGGAGTACTCACAATTATTTCCTCAAGTGATGTGCCGAAAATCTTACCAGGACTTACGCAAAGGAAACTACTGTCAGTCACTGACAATCAAAGCTTATCGGGCACTTTTTGCGTTTCGCTCATTTTTCAGCGTAAGTTCTAATTCTATCTGCGGACTGAATTAATCAGGCGAGGTTGTTCGTGGATTTTTTTAAGCAGGGGAAGTGCCGAAAAATCGTGGCTATCATAGCCAGCCCCGGCGGTATGGTCAATCAGGAAATTTTTCGTTAAGCGTGAAGTTAACTTGTGCTATGATTTCGCTCAGTCCCGCTGCAGCCATTTCGGGCGACAACCCTTGAAAAAATTATTCATCTTGTGAGAGGCAGTATTTATGGATTCTTCTCAAAACGAGCGTCGCCGCGCCACCAGACACCAGTTAATTCTGGATTTATTTTTCGATGGAGCCGAAGGAATCGGTATCGCGCAAACGCGTGACATTAATATTCACGGGCTTTATTTCAATTCACTGACCGTGATTCCCAAAGGCGCACAATTAAAATTACGCGTCCCAATCAATACGGCCAAAGAATTTTTGGTGCTTGAGGCCGAAGTCGTTTACAGCCAGCCGAAAATTGGCTGCGCGGTTGAATTTATTGGCATGAGTGAAGAAGCAAAAAGCGTCATGGCAGAATTTATTGAGCAGTCCAAAGAAAATCGCATGGCGATTTGGGAAACTGCGTAAAGACAGGACAAGGGGAAAGAATGTAGTGGGGTCATTCAATGGCTCATCGCTCACCTCTCATCCCGCCGACAGTTTTGCCAAAAATTGCTCACCTGTGATGCCGTGCACGCGAACGATTTTATTTTTCGCCGTGGCACCGGAAATGATTTCAATTGAATTGCGTGGGACGGCAAAGAATTTGGCGAAGAAATAAATCAGTTCTTCGTTTGCGGCTCCATCAACCGGAGGCGCAGCCAGCCTGATTTTTAAGACGCCTTCGATTTCTCCGACAATTTGGCTTTTGGGAGCGCGTGGCTGAGCGCGGACAGAAAACGTGACGACATCATCCTGCGTCGAAAACCGGATCATTGCGTTTATAGCTCGGACAGAAAAATAAGCTGGACAGCCGTCGCGGCAAAACTCAACGCAATCCACAAAATCAAAAATGACCAGCCGGCAAAGATTCCGCCGAATTCAAACAATTGCAGCAGCGGTCTGATCCGAAATTCTGCTTTATGCGCCAGCTTCGGCAATAACCCAAACAAACTATTCACAAACACAATCAGCATCAATGAAAGCAGAAAGAAAATCACGGCAATCAAAACCGTGCCGATTAAAAACTTACCGCCACTTAACACATTTGCATTGCCAAATTTGATCAGGGCATTGGCGATGCCGCCTAAAATCATGGTCAGGTAATTCGTCAACGTAAACCCGACATAACAAATCAGCGCCGTCGAAATAAACACCATCAAAATTGCCGGATCAAAACTGAGCGCCCGTTTCAGCGGATAAAAATACCGCGAGTTCCGCATGCTCCCGATCATTTGATTGGCCGGACGGGTTGCGTAATAAGCAAATTTCCCAAACGGGCTGAGTTTCAGCGCATCTACAATAATCCGCAGTAATAACAGGACAACTACGGCTAACAGCACGCCACCAAAAAAATAATACGCAATTATCGGAATTGCAGTTGCTGCTGTGCCGATATACCGACCAATATCTATTAAATTCATAAGGCGTAATTTCGACTGCCAAACAAGGCAGTGCCGAGGCGAATCAGGGTAGCTCCTTCTTCAATTGCAATTTCAAAATCGTGGCTCATGCCCATGGAAAGTTGCACACATGACGAAGCGGCAACACCTGCCTGCAACGCCTCATCGCGCAATTCTCGCAAGCGGCGAAAGAAAGGTCGCACCGCTTCAGGCTCTTCTGAATAAGGCGGCACGGACATCAAACCTGCAAGGTTAAGATTTGGCAGCCGACTAACTTTTTCAATTAACGGTAAAGTTGCGGCGGCGGTGACTCCGGCTTTTGATGCTTCGCCACCTAGATTGACTTCAATAAAAACGGTCAGTCGTTTACCCAATTCTTCCGCCATTCGATCCAGCCGCAACGCCAAATCTTCACTGTCAACTGCTTGCACCACGTCAAATATAGTCGCAGCCTTGCGGGCTTTATTCGCCTGCAAATGACCGATCAAGTGCCATTCGACCTGAGTTCGTAAATCAGCCAGCGCCGCGATTTTTGCTTCGGCTTCCTGAACGCGATTTTCGCCCAGGACTTTGATTCCGGCCAGAATCGCTGCACGAACACGTGCCGCCGCAACAGTTTTGGAGACAGCCATCAGCGTAACTTCTGATTCATTGCGCCCGACTCGCTGACACGCCGCAGTCATTCGTTTTCGAATAGAACCAAGTGTTGCGGACAATTCAGAATCCTCTGTCGGCTGACTTCCACCTTCCGCCCTCATCACTTCTTTCCGCCCTCTTCGACATAACTCTGACGATGCTGGATCACGATCAACTTGGGATCAATTTGATCGCCGAGATTTACCTTGAGTTGAATCTTGCGCCGCTTCCCTTCTTTGCGTGTGTTCGTTGGCGTGTAACCTAAACTGTATTCATTGCGCAGCATGGCTTGAATGGCCTGTAAAGCACCGGGAATTTCGCCCGGAAAGGTGATGGGGTAATATTTACCGCCCGTCGAATCCGAAAATGTCTTCAGTTGGTTTTGCGCCTGTAACATCGTCATCCGATCAAACGGAATGCCATTGATATTTGTTCCCCGTCCCGGATCAAGCGCCTGATCATATTTTTTGAGAAACAGGTTGCCAATGCCCAATGCGTAAATCGGGACACCGGAGTTTTCCACGATCTTGCGTGCATTGTCGAAATTGATTTTGCTGAACGTATCCATCCCGGAAGAGATCAATAAAATTGCGGTGCGGGCATTGGTTTCATATAACCCGGCATAATTCACCTGCCCGTTTTTATCCGCGCCTTTGCCATCTTCTAAAACCACGGCATCACCTTTGCCACCACGCAAAACAAATTTGAGCGTATCGAAAAGATTGCTTTCGCTGAACGCCGGATTATTGCGAATCAATAATTGAATCGCTTGCATTAACTTAGCTTTGTCATCTGTGAAATCCACCAGCGGCGTCGGGCGCATGTCATACGCAACAATCGAAACGAAATCTTTCGGCTTAACAATGGTTCGCACAAATTCATAAGCTGGACGCAAAACTTCAACCCGGCCTGGCTCAAAATAACCGCCCGTCCCCTGACCGAGAACATCAACAATTTTGCTGTATTCAATCACCATCACCAGTGTTAGCGGAGCTTCCGGCGTGGAAAAATTGTCTACTTCCTGCTTAATGCCGTCTTCGTAAATCTCAAAGTTATCTTTTTTCAGCCCCTGCAACACCGCGCCGGTTTTCTTGTTGTAAACAACGGCCTCAACGTTCACGACTCTGGTATCCAGCGTAATGATTGCGCCCGACATTTGCTTGTCTACTTTTTTTTCTTCTTCCTTTTCCTGTTGCTTCTTTTGCGCTTCAGGATCGCCGCTGGCATTGGGATTTTTCTTTTTACCATCGCCCTGCTGTTGCCGCCCGGCCTGCGCCTCGACACGCTCATTGCTATACAAGTAGCCAGCTAAACCAGCGGTAAAAACCGCCACGATCACGATGATCACAAAACGCCGGGGATTGCTCCTGAAAATTTTCATAAAGATACCTCAGTTATTTATTTCTGCATCAATTTACAATAGTTGATGCCAGAGGCTTGTGCAAGTTACAGGCTGACATCTGCCTGCAACAAATAGCTCATCCCGTCGTTATTTAACGCTAATCCTGTCACGACCAGTCCCTGCGCAAATAACGCCTGAAACTGCTGACGAATTTCTGTTTGTCCGGCTAAAGTTTGATTTTCTGCCGGCACAAAAATGCGGGAATAACTGGCAGGAGTCGGGCTGGCTTGCCCTTGTAAAATTGCCGTCACGCGCGGCGAGTCGAGATGCCATTCAGCCAGCAGGCGATCTGTCGGCATGCCTTGATCTAAATGACTGGCAGTTTTGCCGTACACATCAGGCAAATAATTTCTGACAATTGCGCCGAGGCGAACGATATTAAAATGAGCGTTGCGCAGCTTCAACGGATCAAACGTCCATTCGATTAAATTGATCCCGCGCCCCAGCGCCTCAGTCCTTTGCGCCAGCTTTAATTTTCTGCCAATGCCACAATTTTGATAATCAGGATGCACGCCGGTCATGTGCGAATGCAGGTAAATTTGCCCCGCGTGCGCTCCGACAAAGGCAAGCAAATATCCGACCAGCCTGTCCTTATCGTAAGCGCCAAAAATCTGGCCCCCGGTTTTTTCCGCGACAATAAAAATATGGAGTGGAACTAATTCACGATCAGTATCGCCCCAAACCGTTTTTTGTAATTCGCAGCATTGCTGAAATTCATCCAGCGTTGTACAGGCACGAATAATGATATTTCCTGGCGTCATAATTTTGAAGTTACGATGGATTCCCACTTACTCTCATCATCGTCGCCAGAATTGTCGCGACAACTTTTTCCGCTCCATCGTTCACCGCAAAAACATCTGCGGTACAAACCGAAAGTGTCCGTCCAGCTTTCTTCACTCTGCCTCTGGCAATTAATTTTTCGCCTTGCGCCGGAGCCAGAAAATTTATTTTGTATTCGACGCTCACGACTTCTGCATCTTCGGGCATCATCGTCAAAGCCGCATAGCCACAGGCTGTATCGCCAATCGCTCCAACCACTGCACCGTGCACCTAGCCGTGTTGTTGCGTCAATTTTGGATCAGTCTCCAACTCAATTTCGATTTCGCCCGCCGCAACTTTCGTTAATCTCGCGCCGATAGTTTGCAAAAATCCCTGCCGATTAAAGCTCTCCAAAACCCGTATCGCCATCGCTGCATCTTTATTCATACTTCATCGCTCATCCTTCATCCTTCATAGTTCACTTTCGTCCATTCATCGCCGCAAACTTCTTCCGCTACCGTTGCCGCGTATTCACCGCGCAGCCGCGCAATCAATCCGGCTACACCTGGTATATCCTTGATCGCTCCGACGCCCTGTCCGGCTGACCAGATTTCTTTCCAGGCTTTTTTCTCCTCCTGACTTTTTTCCTGCTGCAAGCTGCGCAAATCAATCTTATCTTTGGGAACTAATTTATCAGGATCAAGTCCCGCGTTGATGATGCTGGGCTTGAGCATATTCGCCCAGGCTCCGCTGAAAGCGTTCGTGTAGACCAAATCTTCCAGCGTCGAATCAATCAGCATTTGCTTGAATTCCGCGTCCGCCATGCTCTCCGTCGTAGCGATAAACGAAGTCCCCATATACACCAAATCCGCGCCCATAATTTGCGCGGCGCGCACCTGCCTGCCGTTTGAAATCGCGCCGGAATAAATCAGCATCCCGTCCCAAAATTCGCGGACAGCTTGAATAAAAGCAAACGGCGAAAGCGTCCCCGCGTGTCCGCCTGCGCCCGCACAAACCAGCACCAATCCATCAATCCCCGTTTGCACGGCTTTCTTCGCAAAGGCCGGAGTGATGACATCAGAAACGACGAGACCGCCGTAGCTGTGAACGGCTTCGACGGCAGGGCCGGGAGAGCCGAGCGAAGTGATGACGAGCGGACATTTATATTTGACTACGAGATCAAGATCAGCCTGCAAACGCGGGTTCGTGCGATGCGTGATGAGATTGACCGACCACGGCGCAATCCGCGCATCTGGATCAGCTTCGCGTGCTGCGCTAAGTCCACTCGTGATCTGTTTCATCCATTCTTCAGCCCCTTCACTCGTGCGTTCATTGAGAACCGGATAGGAGCCGATGACGCCGGATTGGCAAGCGGCAAGCACAAGGTCTACGCCGGAGACCAAAAACATTGGCGCAGCGATGACAGGTAATGTTGTTTGCGAAGTGATTGAGGTTGGGAGATTATTTTTCATTCTTTTCATTCAGATTAATTGTTATCTTTGATTTCTTGTTATCAACTTCCATTGAAATGGTCAAAACATTTCCTTTCAAAGTCATCTCTTTAAAGTGGTCGGTTGGAAAAACACTCGTTAGTTCTTGTGCAAATGGTACTCTTTGAGTTTTTTTAGAGTCAATAAAGTAAATCAGTAGCTGGTCTGGTTCGTCAGAAAAATAGACGACGAAATTATATTCGTAAGGATGTGGATGCTCCCATTTAACATCCGTGTCTATGCAAATCACCTGATTAAATTTTTTCTGGATTTTGCCATTACTTTTGTTTACTAATATATAAGTACAACCGCCATTCGCAGCGCATCCACTTCTAAAAAGTAAACTATTTTTATATTCTTTGATTAAATGGTATCCGAGACGATAAGTATAACCAAACAGTTCAACCTCAACTTCGTTGAGCACCGACTTTCTGCCATTCACATTTTCCAAAGTCAGCCAAATTCGTTTGCAATTGTATTGCCAATAAAGCTTCGAATGGTTTTTAAGTTCAACGGTTTTACAACTCACGGCTGCGCTATTCATTGAAGTGTCCTCTTTACAAAAACACTGTTTCTTCTGTCCAAAGGTTTGACAAACAATGAGCAGGAAAAAAACTGTTGTGAGCTTTTTCATAAACTATCACGCCGAGATTGAATCTTCATAAAAAGAAATTCCGAACTTAGCTCCAACGGAGCGGAATACAACAGCCCAGGGTGCAACCCTGGGTAGCGATTCGATACGCCTCAAGCACTGAAAGTGCGAGGTACTGTAATTGCACTTTGATGTCATCCTTGCTCGTTTCCGAGTGAGGTTAGAAATATGCCATAGATTAGGCTCGGCGAAGCGCCCAGCCTGCGCAACCATGGCTGGATTGCGCTACATCATCGCACTGTCAGCATCGGTGCTTCGGTCGCAGGCAGATCGAAATATCCGTTGAATTTTGCCAACGTCGCCACATTTCCTTCCGCTTTGATTTCGCCTTTTTGCAGCATCTGCGCGAAGGTCGTTTGCTTCGTCATCACGCGCTGCAAATCCGCCGTCGTCAAAATTAATGTCGCATCAACTTTTCGCGGCAATGCTTCATGCACCTGCGCGATGCCGCGCCGGACTTCGACGGCGTAAACGTTGCCGGTATCCGTAAAACGAAACGCCATCGTCACATTCACGTCGGCGCTCTTGACCGGATCAAGCCGCACGGTCATGGATTCAAAAAATTTGCTAACTGGCAACGCTTTTAAAATATCCGGCGCAGCAAGTGAACTCAGAATAGCAGCGCCAGCCGCTTTATTTAATGTGCCGTCAAGCTCCCGCGCCGAAGTGATGTACCAATTGCGCCAGTTAGTATTTTCGGTTTTGTACGCGAGTTGCCGCAACGAATCAGCTTTGAGTTTTCGCGCTTCCATGTCGTCTTTGTTGACGCGAATCAGGTGGGTAGAAAGCTCCGCCACCCATTGATGTTCGCCTTTCTCGAACGCAGTTTTCACCGCTTTCAGCACGGCTTCACGACCACCCATTAATTCGACGTAGCGTTTGGATTCTTCGACACGTGGCAGCGGATCAAGCCGCGTCGGATCGCCTTCAAACCAACCTAAATAGCCAATGTAAATTTGCCGCACCGAATGCTTAAGCGTCCCGTAAAATTCGCCGAGCCACGGATGATTTGCCAGATGCGCGGGAAGGTGCGCGACCTGCTCAACAATTTCATCCGGCGTCAACCCTTTGTTCAGCAGCCGAATCGTTTGATCGTGAACATACTGAATGGCGTCACGATATGCGGTCAGCATCTCTTCAATTTTTGCGTTGCCGGACATCGGTCGTCCGTGCGAAGGCACAAGGTGTTCCGCGCCAAAGCTGCGCAGCTTATCAAGGCTTTTGTACCACGCCACCGGGTCACGAAATTTTGTGCCGCGAATCGTGTGAACATTCGGGAATGTTTCACCCTGAATCACTTCGGCGGATTGCAATAATTTTTGCTCCGGCAACCAGACGACGATTTCGTCATCGGTTTCGCTCGGCGCGTGATGAAGCTCCAATTTTACGCCAGCAATCGTCAACGCCAATTTGTCATTGAAAGTTTTCGTCGGTGCGAGAAACCCCGCTTCGCCGCGAGAAAATGCTGGACCAAGTCCCTGGTTCACCCATCCTTCTTCACCTTTTTCAAGCAGGATTCCAAACGTATACGCGGCGCGAATGCCAAGCGCAGGTGCAACAATACTCGCATTATTGATGACCGTATTCATCATCGTTTCATGCGCATAAATATTGACCTTTCCGGCTTTCACGTCTTCTTCCGTCGTAAAGGCCTTGACGCCCAGCGTGTGATCGGTGTGGTTGTGCGTGTAAACAATCGCCTTCACTGGTTTGTCCGTAATTTTACGAAATTCCGCCAGCACATTTTTCCCCGCCGCCGTAGATTCCATCGTGTCCACAATGATGATTCCATCGTTGCCAACAATCATCGTCACATTCGCCATGCCGAATCCGACGGCGGAGTAGACATTGTCCGTGACCTTATAAACGCGCTGCTCCATCTTGCGCGAATGTTCGGTCAGGCGTGGATTAATTTTTGGCGAAGGGTTGTCTTCCGCAAGATTCGTTTGCGCAGAAATTGTGAGCGCCAACGAAGCGCTTAGCAGCAGCCAAAACAAAACTTTTTTTGCCAAATATTGTGGAAAGTTCATGCGATTTTTCCTTTGTGAGTGTAATAAATTTTTCAGGTGCATCTTACGACGAGTACTGCCACTTTGACAGTGATCAGTTAAAAAATAGCGCGTTAGAAATCCAAAGCCTGACCACTTTGCGTAATGTTCGGCAGCACCAAATTCAACCAAAGGAAAAAAAATTTATGGCAGCAGAAAATAATCTTCAGATTTTGCAACATGCGATTGAAAATTTCAGCGCACCACATACGCACGACGCTTATTTTGATTTATACGCAGAAGATACCGTTTTACACGGTTATGCCGGAGTCGAACCGGGGCTTGCCAGTATCAAACAATTTTATCTGGGATTATGGGCGGCTTTTCCTGATGCAAAAATTCAGGTGGAAGAGATGCTGGCAGTCAGTGACAAAGTCGTTTGCCGTTTTGTCTTACACGCCACACATCAGGGTGAATTTGCAGGTGTACCTGCGACAGGAAAACATATCACGTTACCAGGCATTACAATTTTGCGTTTTGCGGATGGCAAATGTATCGAACGCTGGAGTCAGGCTGATTTTCTTGGGTTGCTGGGACAAATTGGCGCGTTGCCAATACCTGCGTAAGGGCAAAAGCCAAAGAAACGGGCGGGGACAAGCCGCCGCCCCTACGATTCATCGTTTAATCCGCAATCGCCTGATAAGCCAGCGTGCGAAATTCGGCGCCGTAATCTATGCTGTTCGGCAAAATCTGAATCATGAAAATTCCGATCATATCTTCTTTCGGATCAATCCAGAATTTCGTCCCCGCTGCGCCGCCCCAATTATATTCTCCGGCAGATCCCATGATCCCGGATTCTCCTGGTGATTTGTTCACCGCAAAACCAAGTCCAAAACCGTAGCCTGATGAAGGGCCGGGAATGCTGCCAAGATTATCGCTGCTCATCAACTCAACCGTTTTCCGGCTTAATAAGCGGTTGCCCTCAAACGTTCCTTTGTCGAGCATCATCTGACAAAAGCGGAGATAATCATGGGTCGTCGAAACCAGTCCGCCGCCGCCGGAAAACATGCCTTGTTGTTCCAACATCGAAGGCGCGGCGTTCGGGAATTTCGACAGACAATCATCGCGTGAACCGCAAATATTGATCGGGTCAACGCCGCCAGTTTTATTGGGTGTGTAAAGACGTGCAAACCGATTCTTTTTGCTGGCGGGGACAGTAAAGCCGGTGTCCACCATGCCGAGCGGCGTAAAAATTCTTTCCTGCAAAAATTGATCGAATGGCTTGCCGGATAGCACTTCAACGAGGCGGCCTTGCAAGTCTACGGACACGCTGTAATGCCAGCGCGTGCCGGGTTCGTATTGCAACGGCATCTTCGCTAAGTTGCCGGCAAAATCTTTCAGCGTCAAATCCGAAAGAATGCTCGCCTTGCGGTAGGCCTGATCTACGGATGTGTCGCCGAATACGCCATACGTCAACCCCGCCGTATGCCGCAACAAATCGCGCACGGTAATCATCCGTTTGGCGGGAACGGTCGTAAAATTCACGCGGCCTGTGTTTGGGTCGCGCTCTTCGACGCCGACAGTCATCTTCGCAAACTCCGGCATAAATTTCGCAATCGGATCATTAAGCTGAAATTTCCCTTCTTCATACAACATCATCAGGGCGACGCTCGTGATGGGCTTGCTCATCGAATAGATGCGATGAATCGTATCCATCTGCATCGGCGTTCCTGCTTCGGTATCCGCCATGCCCCATGTTTCCTGATACGCGACTTTGCCGTGCCGTGCGATTAATCCGCTGGCTCCAACAATTTTTTTGGAAGTAACATGCTGCCCCATCACCGTGCGAATATTCGTCAGGCGATTACTCGAAAGCCCCACCGCTTCTGGCGCAACTACAACCGGCTCAGCCTTGCTGGCACGTGTCACAGTTGTCGTGGGGGAAAGAATTAACAACAGCAGTAAAACCGGAAACAACAAAAACAATAAACGTTTCATAAGCACTCCTGAATGGGCAGAGCAGCGATTTCTGCAACGACCCGATGTTTGTTTTAGACGAAAGAAATGTAAAGAAAAGTGAGTTTACTACAAGCACAGAAATCCACCAATTCGCTATGGAGTACGGTGGCTCGACACCGCTTTGGTGTTCGCCACCAAATTATTTTCGTTGCAATGAAAGTGTTACGTGACGAACACCAAAGCGGCGTCGAGACCGCCGCACTCCATAATTTCTGGTAGCCGTTTCAAAAAATATTTTTCCTTTGTGAGCGATCCGGCTTGCAAAAATCGCATTACTAAGTTGAGGGCAGATATTTTTGTATGAGCTATGGCAATTCATCATTGGCAACAAACAGGAGAGCATTTCAGGCAATGGATTGACGCGGACAAGCGGTCATCGTTATGCTCTACGGCGAGCCGGATCACAGCTTTAGCAACCGACAGCATGAAAGTTTCAGACACGCACGACGTAACGCAGCTTTTACAGGCCTGGCGCAACGGCAACCAGCAAGCGTTAGCACAATTGACGCCGTTGGTGTACGCCGAATTGCGGCGGCTGGCAGCGCAATATTTGCGCCGCGAACGCTCCGGTCATACGCTGCAAACAACCGCACTTATCAACGAAGCGTATCTGCAATTGCTCGGTCAAGCGCCGATTGACTGGCAGAATCGCGCTCATTTTATCGGCATCGCAGCGCGCTTGATGCGGCAAATTTTAGTGGATCACGCCCGCGCAAGATTGACTGAAAAACGCGGACAAGGCGCAACCGCTTTGCCGCTTGACGAAGCGAAAGATGTGCCGAATAAAACCGCGCCTGATGTGCTGGCGCTGGATGATGCGCTCCACGATTTAGCGAAATTCGATGAGCGCAAAAGCCGCATTATTGAATTACGATATTTCGGCGGTCTGAGCCTGGAAGAAATTGAAGAAGTAATGAACATCTCCGCCGCGACCATTCGCCGAGATTTGCGGATGGCGGAAGCGTGGTTAGGACGGCAGATGCAGAAAAAGTAGTCGGTAGTCGGTAGTCGGTAGCCGGTAGCCTTCGGTTTTCTTCCGACTTCTGACTTCTGACTTCCCCGGAACCGAGGACAAAACTATGACCCCCGAACGCTGGCAACACATCAAAAACTTAGTCAACTCCGCACTGATTGAAAATTCCGAATCGCACACAACCTTCCTGCAACAATCGTGCGCCGAAGATTTATCTTTGCGGCTCGGCGCAGAGGCGCTGCTGTCTTTCCACGAAGACGCGACGCGCAAATTGCCCGACGATCAAGCGCCGCTCTCGCCGCAGCAATGGCAACGCATTGAGCAACTTTTCCAATCGGCGCTGGAGCTTGACCCCGCGCAACGCGCCGCCTATCTCAACCAACATTGCAGCGACGATGAGGCTTTGCGCCGCGAAGTCGAATCGCTCCTCGTCTATCAGGCCGCCGCTGGCGATGTGATTCAAGGCGCAGTCCACGAAGCTGCCGGATTATTAGCCGCTACCTCCGGCGTCAAAGCTCGCTTCACGCCCGGCACGACGCTCAACAAACGCTATCGGATCATCGGCTTGCTCGGCAAAGGCGGGATGGGTGAAGTCTATCGCGCCGATGATTTGAAATTAGGGCAACCCGTCGCGCTGAAATTTCTGACCGAAAAATTGTCGCAGGATAAAGCGATGCTCGCTCGTTTTCACAGCGAAGTCGCCATGGCGCATCGCGTCACGCATCCTAACGTCTGCCGCGTCCACGACATCGGCGAAGTGACAACCGGCTCCGGCACGTCCCATTTTCTGACGATGGAATATGTGGACGGCGAAGACCTGTCTTCACTCTTACGCCGCATCGGTCGCCTGCCCGCTGACAAAGCCGTAGAAATCGCCAACCAGCTTTGCGCGGGACTCAGCGCCGCGCACGACGCAGGCGTGCTTCACCGCGACTTGAAACCGGCCAACGTGATGCTCGACGGCAAAGGCAGAGTGCGCATCACCGATTTCGGACTGGCCGGATTTGCCGAACAGATACGCGGCAGCGAAGTGATGGCGGGGACTCCGGCGTATATGTCGCCCGAACAATTCGCGGGCAAAGAGATCACGACGAAAAGCGATTTGTATGCGCTCGGCCTGGTGCTGTACGAAATCTTCACGGGTAAGCGGGTATTTGAGGCAGGCTCGTTGGAAGAGTTGCGGCAGATGCACGCGAGCAGCGCCCCTACGACGCCATCGAGTTGGGTGAAGGACATTGATCCGTTAGTCGAGCGCGTGATTTTGCAGTGCTTAGAGAAAGACCCAGCCAAAAGATTGTCCTCCGCCAAACAAGTAGCGGACGCCTTACCCGGTGGCGATCCACTGGCAGCGGCTTTAGCATTGGGCGAAACACCATCGCCGGAAATGGTGGCAGCGGCAGGGCAGAAGATCGGGATGAAGCCGAAGTATGCTGTCGCTTGTTTGGTGGCAATCATCGTTGGGCTAATTATTACGGCATGGCTAGGAAGTAAAGTTCATTACTTGCCACAGGTAATGCGCGAAAATTCGCCTGATGCGCTGGTTCACAAAGCCCGTGACATCATTCAGCGCCTTGGTTACACGGATCAACCTGTAGATCAGGCTTCGGGAGCTTACTATGACTTCGATTATATTCAATACGTTGAGCAACAAACGCCACCGACCAAACGATGGGAGCAACTGACGAAAAGTCAGCCCTCAGCAATTGTCTTTTGGTATCGTCAAAGCCCCGATTATTTGTTAGCAACATTGTGGGGGAAAATCGGAGTGGGGTTTAATAACCCACCGCAAGACCGGTCAGGGATGGTTAATGTTGCGTTAGATACACAGGGACGATTGAGACGGCTCGAAGCTGTGCCGCCGCAGCGGGATCAATCTCCTGCTGTGATCGCTCTCCCGGATTGGGCATCTCTGTTTTCTGCCACAGGGCTTGAATTATCTCGCTTCTCGCCGACCGAACCGCAGTGGGTACCGCCGACTGCTTTTGACGCACGAGGGGCTTGGACAGGCAGCCATCCCAATCGGCCAGAAATTGCCTTGCGCATCGAAGCGGCTGCCTATCGTGGCAAACCAGTATATTTTCGGCTGATCTGGCCCTGGGAAAAAGCCGAGCGAGGGCAGATACCAACACAGGCTATCGGCGGACAAAAAGCGTTTTTAGCGGTCTTCTATACCTTATTTCTTGCGCTTCCTCTCGGAGCAGTGCTGCTGGCTCGTCACAACTTCCGGCAAGGACGTACAGACCAGCGCGGCGCCTTCAGATTGGCTGCATTTGTTTTTCTGACGACGATTCTCAGCTGGATGATAGGAGCAAATCATGTACCAACCTTTCAAGAAGTCAGAAGTCTTACTATTAACGGTATGGCTCTAGCTTCGCTATGGGCAGTGCTTGCTTGGTTGTTATACATTGCGCTCGAACCATTCGTTAGGAAGCGTTGGCCTTCTAAGTTGATTTCGTGGGGGCGAGTACTCAACGGTGATTTACGCGATCCCCTTGTCGGTCGTGATTTGCTGATAGGCACTGCGATTGGTGTAGCCTCATATCTCCCCACTTTGCTAACCGCATTCATTCAGGTTCAAAACGGTACGCAACTTGTAAGGCTTAGATCGTTGTCTGCTAATTTAAGTGGGCGTTACCTTATCATTGATTTTTTAGATGTGTTGATTAACTCAACCATGCTCGCCGTGTTTGTTTTGTTTTTGCTATTACTATTGCGCATTCTCACTCGCCGCCAGTGGTTAGCCACGAGTATCATTGTCTTACTTCCTGTTGTGTTAAGTAGCTTAGGCTCAAACAATCCAGTCATTGAGGGGATCGACAGCGCGGTATTTATATTGCTTTCCGCTGTCGTTTTGCTACGGTTCGGATTGCTGGCACTCATCGCATATTTTGTTTTTGGCGATTTCACCCCACTCACAAGCGATTTTTCAGCTTGGTATGGTGGCGCTTCACTTTGGACATTTTTAGTAGTACTGGCAATTGCGGCTTATGCGTTTCATACGTCGCTGGGCGGGCAGAAATTGTTCACAGGGAAATTACTGGAAGAGTGAAATATGGAGTGCGATGGCTCGACATCGCTTTGGCGTTCACCGGAGATACTTTGGTGGAACCCGCTTCGTTTGGTAGCGAACGTAAAGCGGCGTTGAGACCGCCGCACTCCTGATCCCATTTCACACGGTTGAGGCTTCAAGGATTTCGATGCCGACAAGAGTTTTTTCGTGATAGTCATAAATCACGCCTTTGACGGTATCGCTTTTGCTGCGCGTCGCCTTTAAGTCATCCCGGAAGCGTAAATATAGCGTGTCCACTGCCGCATCATATTCAGCACGAAACGGCAAATTCGGAATTTTCACTCGGTTGACCGCGCACAGCATTAACTGATTTGGATTTATTTTTAATGTTCGTTGGCTTGCCATAATACTAAACCTTTATTGTAATTATCTTCAATCGTGGCGGTGATAATGAAGCCATCGTCACTGCTCAACTCTTTATAAACGACATGAAGGTACTGTTTCCGCCCCACGGGCAAGACTCCGATCAGTGTGCCTCTGTAGCCGCGCAAAACAACCAGTGGCTTTTCGATTGCGGTCAGGACATCATCGTAGTAGCGGTTCAGGTAGGGGCGTTTTTCCAGAATGTGATCCCACCACCTTTCATCCGTCAGTCGAATTGGTACGCCGTTGACCGAAATAATAATCGCAAGATTCATCCGCCGCCACCTCTATTTTCCTCATGGGTTTACCAGTAAAACCTTATCGCATTGAGATTCTATCACAGACATCTCCGGGAACGCCGGCATCTCTGCCTGCGAAAAGCGCGTGCAACTGCGCTTTTCTTCTCGCGCCAGAAATTAATTGCCTTGCTAACTTTCTCCTTTGCACACAGTAGCGGCGTTGCTGCGCTCGCCGCTCGCAGGCAGGATGCCTGCATACCCAGAGGAGTATGATAGAATTCCGGCACGATAAACCTTTTTGGTAAGGGAAATTCATGAGCTTGTGATTGAGCGGAGGCGCAGATAAATTTATGTGGCAAAAAATTGAAGCAGACCAGTTTGAAGAACGCACGTTGTCCGACCTGCATACACAGACAATCACGCAGATGATGACTGACCCCGACTTAACCGAAGTAGAAAAACAGGAATTGTTGCGACAGCTTGAACTGCCTGATGAAGCTTGGATTCCCATTGAATTGCCTTTGGGAGTAGAACAAGTTTCCGAAACGATTATTCGGCTGCGGCAGGGAGAACGCGTGTGATCTGGTACTGTGATTCCAGCGCCCTTGTCAAACGGTATGTGCGCGAAACGGGCAGCCGCTGGTTTCGTGAGCAGTCCAGTCAGCATCGCCTGTTGACCAGTACGCTGGCAGTAGCCGAAGTTCCTGCCGCACTGGCACGACGCAAACGAGACGGTACACTTTCGACTTTTGAATTTCATCGCACCCGCACCCACCTTACCCGCCATTTGCAAGCAGGGCAGTATGCACTTCTTTCCCCGACACTCGAAGTAATTGAACAAGCTGCCTTGTTAATTTACCATCTGCCGTTGGCGGGATATGATGCTGTTCATCTCGCTACGGCATTGCTCGCGCTGCGCAGTGTTGACCGAGGACAATTCTGTTTTCTGACAGCGGATCAGCAGTTACGGCGGGCGGCTGAGGCTGAAGGGGTAAGGACAGAAAATCCAAATGAGCATCTCTGAAAGGTTTCCCCGGACTGAAAGCAGACGGAGTTTACGGGGAAATTGCTGGAAGAGTGAAACCTGGGAGCGCACAGTCCTGGGTACTCCCCTTTTTACATCTGCAACAACCGCGCCGCAATTTCATCCATCACCGCATCGGCTTTTTCCATGATCTCGGCGGGCGTCTGATCCTGGATTGGATGCTCGACATAGATCGCGTCAAAATCTGCGCGTCCTAAGGCTTTCGCTTGTATTCGTGCGGCTTTCATAAATTCTGTGGTAGCGATGGCGACGGCAGGAATTCCTAAACTTTCGAGTTTTGTCGTGTCGTGCAAACTGCACGTGGTACACGATCCTCAATCGGCTAAGGCTTCGATAACGGCGTGAGGGTGCGACGCTAAAATCTGCTCCAGCACCGCATCTGGCGCGGGTTTTGTGAAGGTTGGCTTCGTGATGCGAATAATTTTTGCGACGCCAAAACGGTTGGTGAGTGAATCGGCTACGCGATCAAGAAAGATGCTGCCACCGGGTTTGCTGATGTCGAGCAGCGCGACGGTTTTGCCGCTGAAGGTATGCAGCCGCGGCGCTGCGGGACGGGGTTTCGTAAAGGTTTCATTCAGGGGATTCACTAAAATTGTCGTCATAATATTTTCCTATCACGCTAAAGCGCGAACTCTGACTACCTGTGACGAGGCACCAGCTCGCTACCGCTCACCGTACTGTACCGATGATGCCAACATCAAAGATCAGCGTCAATCCACGCGGCAAATAAACCAATATTATTACTGCCCCATTTGATCCAGCCAAAGCCTTCTTCGCCCCATTCTTCACCCCAGGAATTTTTCACTAACCACGCCTGTTTCGTATTGTCCCAGCCAACTAACAGCACAACATGATTCACCATCCCCAGATCTTTTTCGTTGAAGACGCCGCCGCGATAATTCGCCAGACATTCATCGTAAAAAATTGGCGCGACGATGGGGCCGTGTTCGACTAAGGCTAATTTTAATTGCGCGACGCTCGGCAATTTATCCGGCGGAGAATTCACGTAATCCCACGAACTGGCATTCTGAAATCCTCCCGACGGGTTGCACGTAAATTTTTCGCCCCTCTTGTATTCGACATTAGGATTGCTCCACTTGCCAGTCGCTTTGTCACGTTTGGGATAAGGGGATGCCATCGGAATTCCTTTTTTATACACCATAAAATCGAAGGCATTCCCATGCCATCCGCTCTTGCAGATCGCGTTTTTTTCGATGGGCATACAGTTCAGCAAATCCTGGACATACGGCTTTGATTCAGAAATTTGAGCCATCATCAACTCGCCCGGTTGTAATGGATCGAAGATAAATTTAGTAAAATTCGGACTGTTGTAACTTGGACTGTAGTGGCTGGCAGCCACCGCCGCGACGGACGCAAACGCCCAACAGGTATTACAGCCTTCGCCTTGATTTTCTACTATGCCGACAGGAACCTTCAGATCACGACGACAATCATATCGTTCCGCCTCAAGATATTTTTTCAAGTACGGCTTGGTCGTAAATTGAAGGATCGCATCGTCAACCAACTTGCGCCATTTCTTTTTGTCTTCGACAGTCGCTTTGGGGCTATTTTTAATCCACGCATCGTAGACCTGATTGTAACTATCTATCTTGCGTTGCTTGCAAGCCAACGCCCTCGCATGGACTTCTTTAGCGCGCTCGGTTTCTCCGCGCGGAACGGTCAGGACTCCCCATTTTTCCGTAATCCGCTTCTTGTCCTCTTTCGTCATCGAAGTGCCGACCAGATACGTCATCGGTTCGTCCGTTGAGTTCTGAGGCGCAGGCGTGCAGGTCAATGGCTTCGCGGCAGCGGCAGTGCCTACAGATGGTTGGCGTCCGCGCTGCGCAGAAGCCTCTTCCAGCATCACTGCGAAGAGCAAGATAACGAGTAAGGATGATTTCTTCATGAATTTTTCTCTAAAAATTTTGCGCTCACCTTTTAGATTGGGGGAGATGGAACGCGAGCCAGGGCTCCTCAGAAAATAAAATTCCGAATAAAGCTCCAACGGAGCGGGATACAATAGCCCAGGGTAAAACTCTGGGTTGATGACACGGCATACCCAAGCCCTGAAGGGGCGAAATAAATTATTTCGCCCCTTCAGGGCTTGTAATCTATCCCCGATCTTACCCAGGGTTACACCCTGGGCTGTCATATTGTCACCCCGTTGGGGTTCTGTTTGGAAAATCATTTTTTTAGAACCATACGGACAATCAAATATTACAGTCACGATCACTGCCGATGCAGATGTCCCCGCATTTGATTTGTTGACGCGTGCAGCCAGCGCCGACTCCGATTGATAAATTATTGACAACTGATTTCACGCATTTCGTAATCCTGGCGTATCGCACAATCATCTTCGACACTTGTTTCGTTGTCGCCCAACCATCCAACGTCACGACATTGTCTTTAACGCTCACGTTGATATGCGTTCGTTGTCCTTCGTATTTAACTTTAATTTTGTCGTAAATTGATTTGACGAGTTGCTCTTTCGTGACTGACACACAGGCGTTTTGCGTCGCCGCCATTACTGTCATATGAGCAGGGCTGATGCTCTTGAATGAGGTCAGAATGAAACAGACCAATAACGTAAAAATGAAAATTGCGCTGCGGATGAAATGTAGTTTCGACATAGTTGTTTTCCTGTTATTTGAAGTTGCTTAGCATAGACAACAAGCTGTAGCGGGATTGTTTTCCAAAGTAAATTTCTTTTCCGTCGGGCGACCAGGCCAGGCTGGAAAAATAAAGTCGTGCATCGTTATTGCTGGTAATTTTTTTTGCTGCGCCTCCGCTTTCAGGCATCACCCACACGTTATCTTTCCCTTCCTGATGCGCAACAAAGGCAATCGTTTTTCTGTCCGTTGATAAATGAATATTGTAAAGATACGTCGCTTGAAGCTGAGCGATGGAATGCGCAGGTAACTGCGCAGATGAAGCCTGGATCAGCGTGACTTCTGTAGGCGATCCCGTGCCACTTCGTGTTGGCAATGAAGCGAGAATGACGCCTTTTTCATCCGGCGACCAACCTAACAGTCGAGCATAATTTTCTGATTGAAAAAATATTTCTGTCTCTTTGTTCTCAACATTGATCACCGCTACGGTGTAACTCATCTTGCCATCAACGGCCTTCTTCGTACTCGACGAATAAGCAATTCGTTTTCCATCCGATGACCAGAGTGGGGAGGCGAGCAGTAAATTTGAATTCGTGTTATTCGTGAGTTGCGCATCACTCGCGCCATTCGCCGCAATCAGTGAAAAATTTGACAGACCATTTTTTTTCGCGCCATACACAAGGCTGCTGCTGTCAGGCGACCAACGAAAATAACTGGTCTGTACACGATCATACGGCAGGACCGAATTTTCAATTAACGACAACCGTCCCGTCGTCAGTTTTTTTTCTTCGCCACCAGTTGCATTCACGCTAAAAAGAGTAGAAACAAATTTGCTTCCTGCACGCATAAACGCTAATTGCTTACCATCTGGCGACCATTGCGGAAGGACGCCATCAGCGCTCAATTGAAATGTTTGCCCGTCCTTCGTCGTAGGTTTGATGACCAGCGATCCATTTGAAATCTTGTCGCCCTGACTTAAATTTTTAATGGATTGATAGACGATTTTTTTACCATCCGGCGCTACATCCGGCCACAATTCTGAAGTGCTGTCCGAAGCCACAGCAAATTCATTCGCGCTGGCGATGGTGACTCCCCACACGTCTGATTCTTCTTTCGAGGAGCCAAATAAAATCTTCGTGCCATCCGCCGCCGCGTCCAATGCCAGCGCGTCTTTGTCGCCAAAAGTGATTTGTGCTGGCTGACCTCCAGACGCGCT
>JAYSTY010000514.1:0-11853 GCA_043719385.1 Blastocatellia bacterium
CCGCGACATCGCAAAACCCAGCCGATAGATAACATTATCAAGACGACGCTCAAGCAGAGCCAGCAGGTTTTCACCCGTCACCCCCTTTTGACTCGAAGCCTTTTCAAAGTAATTACGGAACTGCCCTTCGAGCAGGTTGTAAATGCGCTTGACGCGCTGTTTTTCACGCAACTGCTCGCCATAACCAACCAGCTTCGCACGACGCGCTGTCTGGCCATGTTGCCCTGGGGGCTGAGTGCCACGTTTTTCAATTGGGCAGGAAGGCTTATAGCATTTTTCGCCCTTTAAATAGAGCTTCATGCCTTCACGCCGACACATACGGCATTGTTTACCTCGATCTCTTGCCAACTTAATCCTCCGTTATATCAGTGGTCTAAACTTAGCCACCAAAACAAATCTTACAACTAAACTCGGCGTCGCTTTGGTGGACGGCAACCGTTATGCGGAATCGGAGTCACATCGGTAATCAACCGCACTTCGATGCCAGAGCTTTGAAGTGCCCGAATGGCTGATTCACGACCTGAGCCAGGCCCTTTGACTCGCACCTCGACCGAACGCATTCCAGAGTCCCGGGCAATTCCTGCAGCCTTCGATGCAGCCTGCTGAGCCGCAAATGGGGTTCCTTTGCGGGAACCGCGAAAGCCCATCGCCCCGGACGAGGATTGCGCCACTAAATTGCCCTGCAAATCAGTGATGCTGATCAAAGTGTTATTGAAGGTTGCCTGAACGTGAACGATCCCGTTAGGAATATTCTTCTTCTCTTTTTTCTTGAAGACTTTCTTTTTTGTCGTTTGCTGCTTTGCCATAAAACTAAATGGTCAGTGGATAGTGGAGGTGATCAGCGACGTGCCTGCAACCATTCACTATCCACGATGCTTACTTTTTACCAGGTGCTTTTTTCTTCGCCACAGTCATGCGACGAGGTCCTTTGCGAGTGCGCGCATTAGTGTGCGTCCGTTGACCACGCACCGGCAGCCCTTTGCGATGTCGCAGGCCACGATAGCAACCAATGTCCATCAATCGTTTGATATCCATTTGAATCTGCTTGCGCAAATCACCTTCCACCACACCTTGCTGATCAATAATTCCGCGAATTTTAATTAATTCATCTTCGCTCAGGTCTCTGACCTTTTTATTAAAGCTGATCTGAGCTTCTTCAAGAATTTTAGTTGCGCGCGAACGACCTATACCAAAAATATAGGTCAAACCAATCTGAGCGCGCTTCTGAGGTGGCAAATCTACGCCTGCTACACGAGCCATGAAATTTCTCCGTTAACTACTTATCCCTGCCGTTGTTTGTGTTTCGGGATTTCGCAAATGACGCGTACAACGCCATGGCGATGAATGATTTTGCACTTGTCACACATTTTTTTGACCGATGCTCTTACTTTCATAATAACTCTCTTCTTTTACTTAAAGCGATAAACAATCCGTCCACGGGTTAAATCGTAGGGCGAAAGCTCAACTAACACTTTATCGCCAGGCAAAATCTTGATGAAGTTTTTTCGCATGCGCCCGGAAATATGTGCCAGCACCTGATGCTTGTTTTCAAGCTCAACCTTAAACATTGCGTTCGGCAACGTTTCCAAAACGGTCGCTTGAACCTCAATTGCATCTTCTTTCGACATAACTTTTTCAATCTGGCTTTAATTCAGCCCTGACTTATTTACCAACTCAGCACTATCAAATTTACAGCCAAAAACGCAAACTTGAAATTATATGCGTGAAAACAATTTTTGCAAGGCGAGAATTCCCACCTTGCATTATAAACGCAATTAAAGCCTCACTGTCCCATCTTCCAGCGCAGTTAAAACCACTGGTCCATCATCAGTCACCGCAATGGTATGCTCGAAATGAGATGAGGGTTTGCCATCCATCGTCACCACTGTCCATTTATCATTCAGGGTCTTGACGTGATGCACACCTAAATTCACCATCGGTTCGACCGCGAGAACCCAGCCAACCTGCAATCGCTTGCCCGTTCCCGGGTTGCCATAGTTGGGAACCTGGGGGTCTTCGTGCATTCGCTGACCAATCCCGTGCCCACAGTACTCTCGAACAATTGAATAACCGCGCACTTCACAATAGTCCTGAACCGCAAAGGAAACATCATGTAAGCGATTCCCATCTACCATCTTCTCCATCGCTTTAAAAAGCGAGTCCTGCGTTGTCTGCATTAACTGCGCGACAGCCTCAGTCACCTTCCCTACCCCGACACTGATGGCAGCATCACCAACGTAACCGTTCAGTGTTGCGCCACAATCAATCTTGATAATATCGCCTTCCTTTAACTTGCGGCTGGAAGGAATACCATGAACCACTTCATCGTTGACTGAAGCACAGATCGAAGCGGGAAAACCACGATAGCCTTTGAATGTTGGGTATGCACCAGCCTTACGAATATTACTTTCGGCAGCAGCATCCAGCTCTTTGGTGGTAATTCCCGGCTCGACTAATTTCCGCAAGGCACTCAAAGTTTGCCCAACAATCAGCCCGGCGGCTCTCATTTTTTGAATTTCGCTGCGTGATTTGCGAATTACCATGCCTGAAAATACCAACTCAAAAAAGCTCTTTTACGTTAGCTCAATTTTCCAGTGCGAGACGAATTTTACTAAAAATTTCATCCACCGGGCGTTCGCCATCAACAGCTAACAACCTGCCACTCGCCCTAAAATACTCAATCAAAGGCGCAGTCATTTTTTCATACGCATCCAGTCGGGTAGTAACGGTTTCAGCCCTGTCATCGGCGCGATGTAAAAGCTCACCTCCGCAAACATCACAAATGTTTTCCTGTCTGGGAGGGCGAAGATAAATATTAAATATCTCACCACATTTGGAACAGGTACGACGACCTGTCAGACGTTTTACTAACGATTCGCGGGAAATTGCAATATTTAACAAACAGATTTCTTTTTCCTGTCCGTGCGCCAGCTTTTCAAGTGTCCTGGTTTGCGATGCAGTTCGAGGATAACCATCCAAAATATATCCGCCGTCGCAATCATTCTGCATCGTGCGAGTCTGAACCACACTGGAAAGAATCTCATCACTGACAAGTTGACCAGATTCCTGCGCGGCTCTAATTTCAATCGCCAGCTTCGTCTCCATCTTCGCCATCTCGCGCAAAATATCACCAGTTGAAATTTGCGGGATGTGAAAATGATCTGAAAGGAGGCGCGATTGTGTTCCTTTTCCTGCCCCTGGCGGCCCTATCAGCACAACTATTTTCGGCATATCGCTCTTCTTGCCCCCGCAATCATTTTGCCAACGAGAAACCTGCCCGGCAATCTAATAGTCGTTAGTTATTGATAACTCTGCGCCCCTTAATGCGCCCACCTTTGGGGCCTAAGAATCCATCGTAATGGCGCATTACGAGTTGTGACTCAACTTGCGAAATAGTGTCCATCGCAACGCCGACGGCAATCAGCAAACTTGTGCCACCAAAGTAAAAGGAAACTCCGAGACCAGTCGAAATCCAGCCGAGACCAGGGATGCTATTCAGCAAGTTGTAAAGCCACTCGCCAATAAACGGCAAGGCCTGAACCTTAAATCCGCTAATCATGATCTGGGGAATCAGGCAAACAATGACTAAATAAATCGCACCAACCGTCGTGAGCCTGGTTAAAATCCCATTCAGGTAATCACCTGTTCGCTTGCCAGGCCGAATACCAGGAATGAAGGCTCCCTGCTTACGCAGATTTTCCGCAACCTCGTCCGCATTGAAGACGATTGAGACATAAAAGAAACAAAAGAACACAATACCCGCAACGAACATTAAAGTGTAAACCGGATGCCCGCCACCAAACAGGTCACGGACTCTTTGCAGTGGTGCCCAGGTAGAGAAAGTTGCCAGAGTTTGCGGAATTGCTAAAACAGACGAGGCAAAGATCACCGGAATCACGCCAGGGATATTAACTTTCAGCGGGATGTACGAAGCCTGCCCTTCAATCATCTGCCGTCCAACCATCCGACGTGCATGATTGGTTGGAATTTTACGCAGCCCGCGCTCAACAAAAACCACGCCAGCCGTTACAAGCACCATGACAATGACCAGGATAATTACAAATAGCGCCGAACTGGGGTCTTTGATCTTCTCATAAAGTTGTGTGATAGCACTGGGAAGATTGACGATGATACCAGCAAAAATCAATAAGCTGATACCATTGCCTATGCCACGTTCAGTGATTTGCTCACCGATCCACATCACAAAGATGGTTCCGGTCATAAGCGTAAGCACCGCAATCAAGAGAAATGACCAGGAACTGCCAGTACTGACGAGGCCAGGCTGCTTGCTAAGCCACAGAGCAATACTTGTTCCCTGCACCAAACAAAGTCCAACAGTCAGGTAGCGGGTATACTGCGATATTTTACGTCGGCCTAATTCTCCTTCTTCCTGTATCTTTTTGAGCGCAGGGTAAACCGAGGTCATCAACTGGAAAATGATGGAGGAGGTAATGTATGGCATGATGCCAAGCGCAAAAATCGAAATTCGGCGCAAGCTTCCGCCTGAGAACAAGTCAAGAACACCGAAAAGAGAGCCAGCAGCATCGCCCCAAATTGTTTTGAGCGTTTCCTGATCAATGCCAGGCACGGGGATATGTATTCCCGCCCGATAAATGACCAGCATCAAAAGTGTGAAGATCACACGTTTGCGGAGTTCCGGCACTTGCCAGAGATTGCGAAGCGCATTGATGAATGATTCAACCATACGTTCTTTTTACTTCCTCGGGACACTCTCTTGCTTGCGGCTTAAGCGCAACTCACAGTTACAATAATTTCCGCTTTGCCACCAGCGGCTTCGATTTTTTGTTTCGCTGTAGCAGTGAAACGATGAGCTTTGATGGTTAGTGCTTTGGTAACTTCCCCCTCGCCCATAATCACGATTCCACGTTGTTTCGATTTACGCACTAAGCCTGCTCCAACCAGAACTTCGGGAGTGACTTCTGCATCAAATCTGTCAAGATCGGCAACATTTACTTCAGCCCAAATCTTTTTGAAGATATTAGTAAATCCGCGTTTCGGTAAACGACGATGCAGGGGCATCTGCCCACCTTCGAACCCGCGTTTGCGGCTGTAACCTGAACGCGATTTCTGACCTTTGTTACCGCGTCCCGAGGTTTTCCCTAACCCTGAGCCAGGGCCACGACCAACGCGCTTCTTCTTGTGAGTAGCGCCTTCGGGAGCTTTGATATTATTTAAGCCGAGTGCCATAAAAAATCTCAGATTGCTAAACTTGAAAGCAAAAAATCAGCTCTCAAAAATTTACTCTATAATGCGCAGCAGATGCGGAACCTTTGCTACCATCCCTCTAATGTCAGGTGTATTCGGACGTTCAACCACTTGATTAAGCTTGGTAAAACCCAGGCTGCGAACAATAACTTTGTGCTTATCGGGGGTGCAGATCACACTACGATAATACTGAATTTTAATTTTTGCTCCGTCTGCCATAATTTACAACTCCTCCACTGTGCGACCACGCAAACGAGCGACTTGTTCCCTGCTCCGAAGATGCTCCAAGCCATCAAAAGTAGCACGAATGACGTTATGAGCATTGTTTGAGCCAAGACACTTGGTTAACACGTCGCGCACACCAACGGCATTCATTACTGCACGCACAGCACCACCGGCAATAACCCCGGTTCCTTCAGCGGCAGGCTTTAGCATGACCTTACCAGCGCCAAAATTACCAACAATTGGATGCGGTAAAGTAGTGCCTTTGAGCGGGACACGCCGCAAATTACGCTTGGCAGCTTCAATGCCCTTGCGAATCGCCTGCGGCACTTCTTTGGCTTTTCCTGTTCCAAATCCAACTACCCCATTTTGATCGCCGACAACGACCAGTGCCGCAAAGGACATATTCTTGCCGCCCTTAACGACTTTGGTGACGCGATTAATTGAGATGACCTGCTCTTTCAAATCCAGCCCATCTGCTACGATTTTTTCCATGAACAAAATCTCCGTTACTTTTCGTGGTAGCGAATTTATTCGCACTATCTTACCTGTTCGTTCAACTCTGGCTGAACGGGCGAATTCGCTACGCCAGGCAGCTTAAAATTCTAATCCAGCTTCGCGTGCGGCTTCAGCTAAAGATTTAATCCGACCGTGATACAGGTATCCGCCACGATCAAACACAACTTTGCTAATACCTTTTTCTTTCGCTCGTTCGGCAATCAGCTTACCGATGGTTTGAGCCGCTGCAAGATTTCCGCCTGGTGTAGCACCAGCGCCTTTTTCAACCGAAGATGCCGCGCACAACGTGGCTCCCTGATTGTCATCAATCACCTGAACATAAATGTGACTGACACTGCGGAAAACCGCCAAACGCGGACGCTCAGCCGTGCCACGAACTTTTTTGCGAATGCGCGTGTGAATCGCGCGCCGAATATCCTGTCTTGATCTTTTTGCCATAAGTTACCTTGTGCGAAGTATGGGTCAGCAATGATCTGCAATTCATACCTCAAAGCATGACTTACCAGTCTGACTTTATTTACCAGTCTTGCCAGGTTTAAGCTTCAAAGTGCGATTAGCATAACGCACTCCTTTGCCTTTATAGGCATCAGGTTTACGTAAATTGTGCATATTCGCTGCCGTTTGCCCTAACAATTGCTTATCAATCCCTGTCAGCGTGACAGTGGTTTGATACTGCGTGATTTGCTTTGGCATCTTTTCGATTTTGGCGCTCACACCTTCAGGTAAGGGAAAGTTAATGGGATGCGAATAGCCCAGCGAAAACAAAATTGTTTGTCCCTTCAACTCGGCCTTATAGCCAACTCCCACGATGTCCATGTCCTGAGTAAATCCAGTAGTTACACCAGTCACGGCATTTTGCGCCAAAGCGCGCGCTAATCCATGCAGCGCCGAAAGTTCATCGCCCTGCCGCTCGGCAGCCAGCACGCCATCTTCCAGCTTAAACTCAATGCCGGATGGAATGGGGGTAGTCAGCTTACCTTTTGGCCCTTGAAATTCCAGCACCGAAGTTGAAATGCTGATCTTCACAT
Organism: Blastocatellia bacterium; assembly: GCA_043719385.1. Taxonomy (GTDB): domain Bacteria; phylum Acidobacteriota; class Blastocatellia; order RBC074; family RBC074; genus JAFDVL01. The sequence continues at coordinate 6,996 of JAYSTY010000514.1, forward strand.
CTTTCGGAACGCTTATTATTTTTTTTCCTACGCGCGACATAAGATTTCTCGCCTAATCAACTTAATAAACATTACATAACACTTCGCCGCCAAGATTGGCTTTGCGCGCAGACTTTCCTGTCATAACGCCCTGCGAAGTGCTTAAGATATTGACGCCGAGTCCGCCCAGCACTCTGGGAATCTGTTTGCTCGGTGAATAAACGCGACGACTCGGACGTGAAACACGCTCAATCAGTGAAATCGCGCTCTCGCCATCATTGCCATAACGCAGAAAGATGCGAAGCGTTTTATGCCCCGTTTCATCATCAGTCTTGACGTTGTAATTGGTAATGTAGCCTTCTTCTTTTAAGATTCGCGCAACTTCTACTTTTACGCGCGAATTTGGCACATCAACTTTGGTGTGTCCTGCGCCAATCGCATTGCGAATGCGCGTTAATAAATCTGCAATCGGATCCATGCTCTGTCACTCCATTTCGCTGTGGGTTTGAAAATAACTGATTCTATTTTCACGTTCACAACTAAAAACAACGAAAAACTACCAGCTTGATTTCTTAACTCCAGGGATTTCACCTTCAAGGGCAAGCTGGCGAAAGCAAATACGGCAGAGGGCGAATTTCCGCAAATAAGCACGTGGACGCCCACAGCGCTTACAGCGATTGTATCCGCGCACTTTAAATTTCGGCGTGCGCTCGGCCTTCACTATCATTGATGTTTTTGCCATAACGTTTCAGGTCTTAATTTTTATTGTCTAAAAGGCATCCCGAAATGACGCAACAGGGAACGCGCCTCTTCGTCATTTTCAGCCGTCGTTACAATGCACACATTCATTCCACGTGCCTTATCAACTTTGCCGAAATCTACTTCCGGGAAAATCAACTGATCGCGCAATCCAACCGTGTAATTGCCGCGACCGTCAAAAGCTTTAGGTGAAATACCGCGAAAGTCACGGACACGTGGCAGGGTGATGCTGATAAATCTATCCAGAAATTCATACATCCGCTCACCGCGCAATGTCACCATTGTTCCGATGCTCATTCCTTCGCGGAGTTTGAACTGGGCGATGGATTTCTTTGCCTTCGTCACAACCGGCTTTTGCCCTGTAATGACTGACAATTCATTGACTGCCACATCAATAATTTTCTGATTTGAAATCGCTTCACCTAATCCCATATTCAGAACGATTTTCTGAATTTTAGGAATGCTCATCGGATTTTTATATCCGAATTCTTTTGCCAGAGCTGGAGCAATTTCGCTGCTATATTTTTCTTTCAGTCGTGCTGCCATAACTTTTATTCAATTACTGCGCCAGTTTTTCTGGAGACGCGAACTTTCTTACCATCGGTCAGAACCTGATAGCCGACGCGCGTGGGCTTGCCAGTACCTGGCTCAATTAACATTACATTTGAAACATGCACCGGAGCTTCCCGCTCAACAATGCCGCCAGCAATTCCTGCCTGGCGATTTGGGCGCGTGGCTTTTTTGATAATACCAATGCCTTCAACCAAGACCCGGTCTTTATTTTTTAAGACTTCGATGACGCGACCACTCTTGCCTTTATCACGCCCGGAAATCATTAATACTCGATCATTCTTCTTGATTTTCATCGTCCTTACCTTGTTAGATCACTTCGGGAGCGAGACTGACGATCTTCATGTAACCCCGGTCACGCAATTCACGGGCAACAGGGCCAAAAACGCGCGTCCCAACCGGATCGCCTTCCGCTTTAATCAACACTGCTGCATTTTGATCAAAGCGAATGTACGTGCCATCTTTGCGGCGAACTTCCTTCCGCGTCCGAACAATCACAGCCTTGACAACCTGTTTTTTCTTTACCGTACCATCAGGGTTCGCTTCTTTGACGGAAGCGGTAACAGTGTCGCCCAAACCAGCACGCCGCCCGGTTCCGCCGCCAAGCGGGAGAATAACAGCAATTTTTTTGGCTCCAGAGTTGTCAGCAACATCCAGAACTGATCCCATTTGAACCATAACTAAATCCTTCTCAGTTCTCAGTTGTCAGTGTTACAAATTAACGACAGACAATGAGCAACGGACAATTACTTGCTTGCTTTGCGCAAAACTTCAACTACGCGCCAGCGTTTGCGCGCCGATAATGGACGAGTTTCAGCGATTTTAACCTGATCGCCGACAGACACGCCTTCAATTTCGTTATGCGCCATAAACTTATTACGGCGACGCACATAGCGTTTATAAATCGGATGCTTGATCAAGCGGTCAACGCGCACAACGACCGTCTTTAGCATTTTGTCGCTGGCAACGATACCGATCTTTTCACTGCGGCGTCCGCGCTCTGAAGCTACAGCAACCGGAGCAACGATAGCTTCTACAGCGCTGGTTTCATTTGTGGTATTGATTTCTTCCATATCGTTCTATTACGCTTTTTCTTCAATCCCCAGCGCACGTGCCTGAATCAGTGTTTTGACTCGCGCCAGCTCTCTTTTGTTCTTGCGGATCTGACCAACAGTATCAATATCGCCCAGCACTTTTTTAAAGTTCAGCCGGAATGAAGACTCTTTCAGTTCCAATTCACGCTTGACCAGTTCATCGGTTTCCAGTTGTCGAAGTGTCTCAAGTTTAGCTTTCAAAGCATCCCTCCCTCTTGCTCTTCACGAGTAACAAATTTGGTTTTGATCGGGAGCTTGGCTGCCGCCAAGCGCATAGCTTCAACCGCGACAGCTTTATCAACACCTTCCATCTCAAAAATAATGCGCCCAGGCTTGACCACCGCGACCCAACCTTCAGGTGCGCCTTTGCCCTTACCCATACGAGTTTCCGCCGGTTTTTTCGTAATTGGCTTATCCGGGAAAATACGAATCCAGAGCTTGCCGCCACGTTTGACGTGACGATTGATCGCCACGCGCCCGGCTTCGATTTGCTTACCGGTGATCCAGGCCGCCTCTACCGCCTTAAGAGCAAACTCGCCAAATGCAATGTCTGCTCCACGCTGTGCGGTTCCCGCTCGTCGTCCACGTTGCTGCCGACGATACTTAACTTTTTTTGGAGTTTTATACTCAGCCATAATTCGCTTCTGGATTCTGGATTCTGGATTCTAGCCTGCCGACAGGCGCTAAAACCTAAAATCGCGTTATCGTTTCATCATTGCTTCGCGGGCATTCATAATATCACCGCGATAAATCCAAACTTTGATTCCAATCACACCAAAAGTTGTACTGGCTTCAGCAAAGCCATAATCCACATCAGCCCGCAAGGTGTGCAGCGGCAGACGGCCTTGCAACGCCCATTCTGAGCGGGCGATTTCTGCACCATTCAACCGCCCTGAAACACGAACCTTAATTCCCTGCGCCCCAAACCGTTGGGCTTCTTCCAGGCTTTTACGCATAGCCCGTCGGAAAGCGATACGCTTTTCAAGTTGCTGAGCAATTTTTTCAGCCTGCAACTGTGCGTTGAGTTCAGGCTTATGAATTTCCTGAATATTAATAAAAACATCGCGTCCGGTCCGGCGGCTGATTTCCTGCTTAAGCTTATCAATCTCCGAGCCTTTGCGTCCGATGATAATACCAGGACGTGAAGTATGGATGATGATTTTCAAGCGATTAGCGGCACGATCAATTTCGATCATCGAAACGCCCGCGCTCTCAAAACGCTTCTTGAGTTCTTTCTTCAATTTGAGGTCTTCAAGCAGGAGCTTGCCAAAATCTTTCTTAGCGTACCACCGCGAATGCCATCCGCGATTGTATCCCAGCCTGAACCCGTAGGGATGAACTTTCTGACCCATTTAATTGCCTTCCTTCTTCTCGTTAGAAACGCGAATCGTAATGTGGCTGTAATGACGGCGCTCACGATAGGCGCGTCCCATCGGAGCCGGACGAACGCGACGACGATTTTTGGTAGTGCCTTTGCCAACGAAGCAGGCAGCCACATATAAATCGTCAGGATCAACGATGACATTGGCGGACTCGGCTTTTTGCGTCGCATTGGCAATAGCCGAACGCAAAATCATCTCAATCGGATGAGTGGCGCGCTTGTTGGTGAATTTGAGAATTGATAAAGCCTCATTCACTTTCCTGCCGCGAATCAAGTCAATCACGAGCTTGGCCTTTTGTGACGAGCCTTTGACGTTTTTTGCTGATGCGTGTGCTTCCATGTTTCAATCGCTTCAATATTGAACTTATTTCTTGCCAGCAGATTTTTCCGACTTATCTGCGTGACCTTTAAATGTTCGCGTCGGAGAGAATTCTCCCAGTTTGTGACCAACCATGTTTTCAGTCACATATACTGGAATAAATTTTTTGCCGTTGTGACAGGCAAGTGTGTGACCAACCATTTCCGGCGTGAGCGTCGAGCGACGTGACCAGGTTTTATGAACCTTTTTTTCACGTGCAGCGTTCATGCGGTCAATTGCCTTCATCAGATGGTCATCAATGAACGGCCCTTTTTTAACTGAACGTGCCATAACTTTTAGTACCGAGTACCGAGTACCGAGCTTTCTGCTGAGAACTCAGTACTTTTATTTAGTTCTGCGTTTGACAATAAATTTGTCTGTCCGCTTATTATTTCGAGTCTTGTAACCGCGAGTCGGCTGCCCCCAGGGACTGACCGGATTGCGCCCACCAGAAGTTTTACCTTCACCACCACCATGCGGGTGATCCACAGGGTTCATCACCACACCGCGCACCTTGGGGCGACGACCCAGCCAACGGGCGCGTCCAGCTTTACCAAGATTGATGTTGAAGTGTTCGGCATTGCCCACTTCGCCCATGGTCGCGCGGCACTTGCTCAGCACACGGCGCATTTCACCACTGGGAAGGCGCAGGACAACATAGACCCCTTCCTTTGCAAGAAGCTGACAGAAGTTGCCGGCGCTCCGGGCCATCTGACC
>JAYSTY010000515.1:0-4952 GCA_043719385.1 Blastocatellia bacterium
CTTCTGCATCACCCAACCCGATAATTTCAACATGTTGGGCATCATATCCCTGCTCCTGTACCCAACGCGCTAATGCTGGCGGTAATTGTGCATCTATCAGGAATTTCATGACAGAGGCTTTATGCGGCCATGATAACGGCGTGATCTAGCTGCGCGGCGGCATATTCCAAACAAGCGCGGATATCTGCGGCTTCTAAATATGGGAAATCTTGCAGGATTTCCTGTTCAGTTGCTCCCCCGGCTAACATATCCAGCACATCTTTAACGCGGATGCGCATGCCCCGAATACAGGGACGCCCACCGCACTGGTTAGGGTTGAAGGTGATTCGGTTTGCCTGGTTTATCATTTTTAGGATGCCACTAATTTCACGAATCTCAAGAAAATCGCAGATATTCCAAAATATCAACAGGAGATTACTGTAGGGACAGCGTAATTCAGAGAGCTCCGTAGGAGCTACATGTTTATAGCCACCGCGTGGTGATTGCCCCCAAGCTCCCTAGGAGCGAAATGTGCTGTCGCTCCTACGGAGCTTGGAGGGGGAAACCATCCGAGACTATAAATATGTCGCGCCGCTGGCGCTGAAAACTTCGCCAACTTACTGCCAATACAGGCTCAGAATTGCGCACAGGCTTCAAGTAAGCGAAGAAGCTGTTTAGCAACTCAATTCCTGTCGCCAACGGCGACCAACATTATAGCCTATGGTGCAGGCACCTCGCCGAAACCATAGGTACTCGTCCGTCGCTGAAGGCGACAAACACCAACACACCCAGCGATGCTTGCCGGGCTATACTGTTGGTCGCCGTTGGCTACGAAGTATACAACTCTTAATTTTTTGACTTGTGTAAATACAGCGTAAAGTAAGTTTTCTTGTACGAAGAAGAAAGTTCAATAAACTTTAGTTTGTTGCAGCTTCGCAACAGAGACACAGTAACCACGAGGCACAACAAACTGAAGTTTGTTGGACACTAGAAAACTTAGTTTTCCGTGTAGTAAATACCAATGGTTGCCAGCTTGTCGGCAGATTTACGGCGGCCACAGTTTGTCTCGCAAGCTGCACCAGAACCCGGCTCGCTACGGCTCGCGGTACTGTACCTGCTGTCTGTCCGGCAAAAAATAAAGACAGTTCTCCACTGATTTTAAGCCTTAAAGGAAACCTCATGCCGAGGCAGCAACAGGATCGGCGCAACGCTGGCCGAATTTAAAGAACTGGTAATATTGATTCCGAAGATGGTGGGAAACTTTTAAGGCTTTTTGCCTTCCTCACTTTCGGATGATTCGTCACGGTAGTAGTAGCGGCTATAGTATGTCGAGTAATAGTAATAATCATGCGGCTGGAGCTTGATATGGTTAATCACGGCTCCCAGAACTTTGGCGCCCACTGTTTGCAGGTGGGTTTTGGTTCGATTGGCGACTTCGCGTGAAGTGTGCCCGGCCTTGACGACGATAATGACCCCTTCAACCATCGCCGATAAGATCAAACTATCGGCAAAAGATGCCACGGGCGGTGAATCAAGAATGACGTATTCAAAGCTGTTCTGGAGCAATTCCACGGTCTGCTTCATGCGCACCGAGCCTAACAACTCAGCCGGATTCGGTGGCAATGGCCCAACCGGCAACACAAATAAATTCGGCATGGCGGGTTGCACCAGCGCAGCCAGTTCCCCCGTCCCGGAAAGATAATTGCTCAGGCCGCGCGTATTTTTGACGCCGAAAACCTTATGCAAGCGGGGCCGCCGCAAATCGCAATCAACAATCAGCACTGAGGCCCCTGTTTGCGAGAGCGAAATTGCCAGATTGGTACTGGTTGTGGTCTTGCCTTCGGCGGGCTGGCTGCTGGTCACCAGAATCGTGCGCGGCGCATGCGAGGCCGAAGACAACAAAACTGCGGTGCGTAACTGGCGATAACTTTCGGCAATGGAGGAGGTATTGTCTATCTCAATTAACGACATCGGGCTGCTTTTACTGCTTCCAGTTACCCCATTTATACCACCACTATGCAACTGCTTCTTAATCAATGAATCGCCCATGACCCGTTGGCGTTCTTTTCCTTCCAGGGGGAAAACCGGGATGACACCTAAAACCGGCAATTGCAGGTAACGATCAATATCTTCGACCGATTCAATTTTGTTATTGATATAGTCTATAAACAGTGCCAGCCCCATACCTCCAACCAGCGAAAGCAGAAAACTCAACAGGATATTCTGGGTACGCTTTGGCCCAATGGGAGAGCGTGGCAGGGTGGAATAATCAGTGATGCGAATATTGCTTTTGATGCCGGCACTGGAAACCGTAATATCTTTCTGACTGGACACTAATTTGGTGACCAGTTCGAGGTTCAAATCCCGCGCCTGTTGCAGCATGCGGGCATTGACTGAAGCTTCCTGCTGTTGAAAGGTTTTCCCTTTTTGTTCATTGAAAGCGGCGCTGAGAAATTTTTCGCGCTCGACCGCAGTCTTGTAACGATTTTCCAGGCTGGATTGAATGCGTTTATACGCCGCACGCCGTTCGGCTTCAAGCTGATCTATCTGTTGCTGGACAGCCTTGACTTCCGGCCATTCAGGCGTGTATTCGACATCCAGTTTTACTTTTTTCTCTTTTAAATCGGACAGCTTTTTGCCGATTTCCTGGACCTGCGCATCGCTGTGGATTTCCGGGAGCGTTCCTAAATCTGTCAGCGTGCGGCTCAGGTCATAAAAAGCCTGCAAACTCTTACGTTCGTTTTCGGCGGTCAGTAACTGCGAATTAAGCTCCGACAAACGGTCAATCACAACATTCTTACTCTTATCGGATTCGCCAAAATCAATGACCTGTTTATTGCGGCGATAATTCATCAACTGCTCTTCACTTTGCCGCAAATCAAGTTTGGCGGCGGCAATGCGATCTTCCAGAAAAGAGTCCGTATCTTTATTACCCTGTTTGCGGTTTTCAAGGTTGTCTTTAATAAAGACATCCGCCCAGGTATCCGCGATCTTTTTGGCGATCTCCCGGTCGGTATGCTTGTACTTGATCTGGACTAACCGGGTATCACGCAATCTGGTGATGTCCACGCCGCCCAGCAATGATCCAATCAAAGGTTCAAGACGATTCCTGTCTGCCTGTTTTTCATCGCCACTGCTGGTAACTACGTTGTCATAGTTATTAACGTCTTTATCACTTTTCGGAGCGAATTTCTGATTATGCTCAAGGTCAAGGTATTTAACTACCTTGTAGGCAGTCGTCTGACTTTGCAGATTTTTCAACTGCGTATTGATGTACTGATAATCCTCGGGGGCGATAATTTTCAATTGTTTGGAATTAATATCAACGTTGCCCGATTCCTCAGCATCAATTTGGATCGTGGTTTGCCCTTCGTAAATGGACGGCAGCCGCAGCATATAAATAGTTGCCAGCGTCACTGTCAACAACACCACGCTGATCGGAATCCATAAACGACGACGGATAATGCGCCAGTAATCCCGCAAGTGAACTTGCGCCGAGTCGGGTTGTGCGCCATACGTCCGTCCATATCCATCGCGGCGCAAATCAAGTGCGGTGGCAGCACCCATCGTTTCCATCAATTTAGTTTCGCCGTGACCCGCATCCTGAGTCGTAAGTTTATCGGCATCAATCATAGGGAGCCTCTTCTCTGGGGACTATGTCTATCTTCTCTTATTATCGCAAAATGTATAACGGCAAGGTTCCCAGGGAACCGGCAGCACTGGGTAATGCAGTACGAAGCAGCCCATTCAGGATTGTTTTTCCGGCTGAATTGGGTACCTCAATCAGATCATTGGCCTGTAACACAATGTCCTGAATCTTATGCTTCTCAATATCTTCAACATTAATGATTTGTTCAATTCGATTGTTAGAGTCTGCGGCTGGGCGCGAAAGTTTAATTTTCTTTTTTTGTGCTTCCGGTGCATAACCACCCGCCATCCCAATTGCCTGCATTAAAGTTATTTTGGTATTCAATTGCAAAGCGCCGGGTTTCATCACATATCCTGTGACGAAAACCTGCTCCGCCTCTGGCAGGCTGATAATATCACCTGGCTGCACATATAAATTGGCGTCTGCACTACCGGTTAATAAATCACGTAATTTGAAGGAGAGCAGTTGCGGAACAGGCGCTTCCATCGTGGTGTTCGATTGCCCTGTGGGATCGGTCGAGCAAACATCCTTTTCCCCGCTGCGAATCAGATGCAGCGTATGCCCGGCCTTCTCCAGCTTTGGCCCTCCGGCATAGGTCAGCAATTCGATCAACCGGACGCGCCGTTGCAATTGAAACCTGCCCGGCTTGTCAACTGCACCGATGACGGCCACTGGCTGGCTGCTATATTCCTTAATAAAAACATCGACCTGCGGCTCTTTGATATATTTACGGAATTTTTCAGCAATGATCCCACTCAATTGCGATTCAGTCAGGCAACTGGCCAGTAATTCCCCAACATAAGGAATGCGAATCGTGCCGCGCCCTTCGACTCTGGTTTCTTTGCTGATTTCAGGATGATTGAGGACGCGAATATCAATCAAATCACCGATTCCGATCCGGTAACTATTATCACTAATGGGAGCCACTTTGGCTGGAACCACTACGGCGACAACATTGGCTGGTAAATCCTGGGATGGCGTGGGATTCGATTGTGCCCAGGTCAGAATTTGAAAACAAAAGATTAAACTTAACAAGAAAATTACCTGCTTACTTATATTAGGGCTAGTTTGCATTGCGACCTCCTCCGGTAACCGGTTTTTGCCATTATATGCGGCAATTCGCCTGTCAAAAAATCACCGACACGCTGCTTCAGGTAGATTTCCGCCTGGGATAAGGCTTAAGGCAGGATAGAAATTGTGAGGGGATAATAAAATATAACGCAATTAAGTCCTAAAGCATTTTGTACAATCATGCCAGCATTGGCGCGACTGATCGGAATCTTTAATTTTTCAAAACAATCTCATTAATAATGTCAAAATATGG
>JAYSTY010000516.1:0-2043 GCA_043719385.1 Blastocatellia bacterium
GTCCATACCTGCTTGATTCATTCTGAACGGAATGAGAAACAAAACCCCAATCATGCAAATAGAAAAACTCACCGCACCTAAACTTCACGTCGCCGCCACTGGATTTTTAAGCTTATTTTCACTCGTTGGCATCATGTTTTACGGGCTGCCATTTTTTTACGATTTCTGGCTGAAAGACTTTGGCTGGACGCGTGGGCAGGTGAATTCCGGCAACGCCTTTGGAAAAATCATCGTCGGGCCTTTGTTTGGATTTGTCGCCGGCTGGCTGATTGATAAAGTCGGGCCACGTCGAATGATGCTGACCGGGATTATTTTCGGCGGTGTCGCGCTGGCCGGCTTGAGCCAGATGACTTCGCTCTGGCAATTTTATTTGTTCTACATTTTCAATGCGCTGGGCTATGTTTTTGGCGGGCCGCTTCCGAATCAGGTGCTGACTTCGCGGTGGTTTGATAAGGCGCGCGGCAAGGCGATGGGCTTTGCTTATCTCGGCATTGGCGTTGGCGGGATGCTGGTTCCGCAAGCTGCGCGCTGGCTTAATTTTAATTACGGCTGGCGCCAGGCGTTACTGACTTTAGGTGCGGCAATGGTTGTCATTGGCTTTCCGATGGCGTGGTTTGTGAAGAACGCTCCTGACGGTTTTGAAATTGAGAAAAAAGTCGAAGAACCGAAAATCCCAATTAGCGAAATTCTGCAAAATCGGGCTTTTTATCTGCTGGCAATTGGTAGCATGTGTTCCATCGGAGCCGTTGCCGGGACAAACGCCAATCTGAAATTATTTTTCAGCGGCGATTTGAAATACTCGCAGGATCAATCCGCCAATGTCATGTCTATGGTGTTGGGAGCCAGTTTAATCGGGCGTGTCTTCATCGGCTGGCTGGCAGATCGGATGCAGAAAAAATACGTGATGATTTTGATCTATGTGATTGTTGCCGCCGCGATTCCCCTGCTTTATTTCGCCGCCGCTCCCGGCGTGATTTATCTCTTCGCTTTTATTTTCGGGGTCGGTTTGGGCGGCGATTATATGATTATCCCGCTGATGGCGGCGGAGCTTTACGGCGTCAAAGTTTTGGGACGAGTGATGGGCATTATCCTGACGGCTGATGGCGTGGCGGAAGCGCTGGCTCCCATGCTGGTGGGAAAATTACGCGATGTCAGTGGTAGCTATGCCAATGGCTTTGCGGCTTTGATTGTGCTGGCTGTGATTGGAGCAATTGCGGTGGCGCTGTTGCCGCGCAAAGCTGAATGAATGTCCGACAAGGCTGCCAGCCTTGTCGGACAGCGGCCTAAAACTCTCGCTTACCTGCCTCAAACGGCTCGACCAGAATCGTCTTAAAAGCGGAAAGCCTGACCTGACCGGGCGCAAATCCTTTGGGCTTGGAGACGAATTTCTTTTCACAATAATTGACGGCGACTTTGGCTCCGCTGACATTTTTCGCATGACTGAATTTAGCGGCTAATTGCGCCGCTTCGATGAGGGCGCGCGAAGGGATTTCGCTGCGTTTGGGATTGCGTAAAATGACATGCGAGCCGGGATAATCGGCGGCGTGAAACCACAAGTCCAAAGATTTGGCGATGCGCTGCGTCAGATTGTCATTGTCGCGGCTGGTGCGTCCCACCAGAATTTCAAACCCATCGCTGGATAAATACCGTCGCACACCGGAAATTGCTTTTTCCTTTTCTTTCTTTGCGGCTGGTGATTTTTGAGTAGTTTTTTGGGGGCTGATTCCCGTCGGTTGATGGAAATCTTTAAGCTCTGCGCGTTGCGTCAGGCTGCGCAGATTGGCTAATTGCGATTCCAGGATGGCGATCTCTGTTTGTGCTTCCGGCAGGCGCGTATTAATTACTGCAAGTCCGTGTCGCGCCTTGCGAGCCAGCTTGAAATAATGCTCGGCGGCTTCTTTCGCCGTTGGTTTATTGGCGGCGGGAATTTCAAGGACGCTTTGTTCAGGATCGTAAAAATCAGTGACGATAAAGGCTGCCTCATTTTTTTGTGCCTGATGTAAATTCGACAGTAACAGCTCGCCGTAACGCTGATGTGTTTCG
>JAYSTY010000517.1:0-4949 GCA_043719385.1 Blastocatellia bacterium
GATTCCGATCCACAAGCTAAACAAAAAGCCGAGCAGAAACTGAAAACAGAATTGAGTGATGCACAAGCCCGAATCGAAATCCTGCAACTTCGCTTAAACAGCAATCACGCAGAAACTCTGAGAAAAGGAAGCGGCGATAATTTTACGCTTAATCGCTTGCGTGAAGAGAAAGAAAATATCCTTACTGAATTGGAAAGCACACGGGCAAAATTGGCTGATCTCCATAATAAGCTAAAGAATAACCAGGGCAGCCACTTACCTTTGGATTAGTTTATGCCACCAACATTGCTGCCAGGATTCCCACCGACGCCTTTACCCTATGCAGATAAAAAAAAGAATTTTACTTCATTGGCATCGTTATAGTTTGACAGAACGGGGGCTAATATTTTTACCATTCTGTATTTTAACTCCACGCCTGCTTAACCATATCAGTACAGGTCATAATGGAGAGACTTCACAGGAATTAATTGTTACTCTTGCGCTGCTGGTTCTGTTGATGTTATTAGGGTTTGATATAAAGCGTAATCATAGACTACTCGACGCCGCTTTTAAGAAAACAATCTTATTGTCAGGCTGCATGCTGGTATTTACTTTTTGGAGTATCATTTCCCTGGGATGGACTACTGATATTGGAGCTACACTGGATCATTCAGTCTTATGGGTTAGCTATTGTATTGTAATATTTTTGGGGCAGTTAGTATTAAGGCGTCGCTCAATGTTTGGGCTGATATTTACCCTCGTAATGACATCTTTATTTATTGCTATTATTAAACTAGCTCAATATTGGATGATGTTAGATGAGCGTTCAATAGTGTCACCTATCTTTGCGAGTATTGGTGTCGAAACTGAGTTATTAGTCACCATTTTACCATTAATTTGCTCAGTATTTATTTTTGCCCGCCGTCGAATAACAGCTATCTGGATTGTTGGGGTAGTGGGAGTGGTGTTGATGGGGGCGATGTCAACATATCAACGTACTCCATTATTGGCGTTAGCAGGCGGAATGGGTTTTTGGTATATAACCTTGTTATTTAAGCGCGAGATCAACAATCGCTGGAGGCGACTTGTATATTTAACAGCAGCATTGACTATTTTTGGAGTTTGTCAGCTTGTCTTACCCTCTGGCATAAAAAGTGGGACAGATAATAGAACTTTAAAAGGAAACGAATTCATTGTTAATCAAGTCAAAGGCATCCGTTCAATGGAGATTGACACCAACACTCGGTTAACAAGCTGGGGTGCAGCTACGGAAATGATTCTGGCGCATCCATTTTTGGGGATTGGGGCTGGGGCATTTAAGTCGGGGTATGCCGAGTATCGTCGTCGCGCCAATGTGAGTCCTTACTGGAGTTGGGTAAAAGACTATTCACAGGCCGACGGAATGGAATTTAACTATCGCACTCATAATGAGTTCCTACAAATTGGGAGTGAATTAGGTATAGTTGGGCTAACTCTAATCGGAATAATATTACTAATAATCATTCTAATACTATTTCAACCTATAGCTTATCAACGAGGCTTGAGCGCCAGCATTGGGGCAGGAGGAATAGCCTTTATCATTAGCTCCAGCCTGGCTTCATATTCCTTTCGCTGGCTGCCGTGTGGCTTAATCTTTTTTTTATTGGTATCACTGACTCTCCCAACTAGGCCGAACAATATCTTACCTGGCTTAAGACGATGGTTTATGACCAGGCGAATAATGAAATATGCCTTTATTATATTATTGGCTGGTAGCTTTTTAGGCGTTGTCAGGACCTCACAAGTAATAATTAGTGAGTATTATCAGTTACAAGCTAAAGCCATACCTGAGGATAGAAATTACGAAGCGATTAATTTGTATAAGAAGGCTTTAGCCATAGACCCTTTCAACTTTCATGCCGCTGCTGAGCTGGGTATCGTACTATTCCAGGCTAAGCAATATGAAAACTCCCGCAAATACCTTGCTTATGGTATAGGGCATGGAATTAATAATGTGATAGGGTTTGCCTACTTAGCAAATGCCCAGGCACAAGCTGGAGATGAAAATAAAGCGCAAGCAATACTTGCAGAAGCAACTGGAGTTTATCCCACTTCTCTGTTCTTACATGCATTGTACGCCGAACATTTGGAAGCAGTAGGAAACTTACCCGCTGCACAAGCGCAATGGGAAATAGCAAGATCCATTAACCCATCTGATGCAGAAGTCTGGCAGGTATTGGCAAAGCAGGGAATCAACGCAGCTACTGCTATTGCTATCAAAAAAAAGCTAACTCATCCGATAAAGTTAACTCCCAACCTTGCGGTTGGTGCAATGCGCGATTATCAAGAAATATCCGCTGTTAAATAATCAAGTGATAAGAGTGTGACCTTAATTATTTTGCATATTTTACCTGCTGCAATTTATTCATTGCGGCTTGTTTTTCCTGCTCTAATCTGGCACTGAATCGCACTGGATAATTTTCGGGATCGTGCAACGATTTGTACATTTCAGGCAGGCTTTGCAACTGTTGTCGAGCGTGTTCCTGCGTCGCTGGCAAAGTTGGTAACGGCGCAATTAACTCACCATTTTTCATCACCAGTTGTAATAATTCTTCGCCGCGCTGCTCGTGTTCCTCGGCAATGCCAATGTTGTCTCCGACAAACATTCCTTCGGCTGCATATTCGCGCCAAACTTGTTTGCGATAAGGATAAGTCGCTTTGTCCTGGCTCAATTTCATTTTGGGCTGACCCTTCAATTCAACCAATTTATAAACACCTGATAAGGCCGGGGCGTCGCGCGAAGTTGAAAGATCAGTGCCGACTCCGAACGAATCTATTGGCGCGTTCTGCGCTAATAATTCAGCAATTTTGTCTTCATCCAGATCACCGCTCGCCATAATTTTTGTTTGCTGCATGCCGGCCTCGTCAAAAATTGCGCGGACTTGTTTTGAGAGTGACAATAAATCTCCGCTGTCAATTCTCACACCGCGCAATGAGGGGCCAATTTCAGTCGCCAGTTGCGCGGCGGCTATTGTGTCGTAAGTGTCAATCAGCAAAGTCGTATGGTCGGGAAAGATTTTGTAAAAAGCCTTGAACGCATCGTATTCACGGTCGAAGGACATAATCCACGAATGCGCGGCTGTGCCGTAAACCGGCAGGCCAAATTTCATTGCGGCTTCGACATTCGAGGTGCCAACGCAGCCCCCAATAAATGCTGCTCGCGCTGCATGCAAAGCTGCATCCATTCCGTGGGCGCGCCGAGTGCCGAATTCGATAATGGCACGACCTTTGGCTGCTTCGACAATCCGCGCCGCTTTACTGGCAATCAATGTTTGAAAATTAATGGTGGAGAGCAAATACGTTTCGAGAATTTGCGCTTCGATCAGCGGAGCCGTGACGCGTAAAATTGGCTCATTGGGAAAAGCTATCGTACCTTCCGGCATTGCCCAAACTTCGCCGCTGAAACGAAAATTGCGTAAATACGCAAAGAAATCCTCGGAGACATGCGAAAAAACCGACAGCGATTTAAGAAAGGAAATTTCCGCCTCACTGAAGCGCAGCGCCTGCAAATATTCCAGCGCCTGCGCTAAACCCGCAACGACCAGAAATGAACGGTTCTCTGGAAACTTGCGGATAAATAATTCAAAGCTCGCAGTTTCGTTGCGCTGATGCGCGTGATAGCCCGCCGCCATCGTGAGCTGGTAAAGATCAGTCGCTAAGCCTAAATGTTGTGTCATAAAAATCACCTTAGTGTATTTACGACACTAACTATAAGGGGCGTAATTGAAGCTGTCAATCAGATTGTTAGGAAAACTCGCGTAGTCGGGTATAATCCCCGTTTCAAAACTCAGACAGGCCGTTAGCTTGTCGGATATTATTCAGAGGAGAAATCGCTGTGAAAGAAGGTTGGGAAGCTGTCATCGGACTGGAAGTCCACGCGCAATTAGCAACTGATTCGAAAATCTTTTGTTCCTGTTCGACTACGTTTGGCGAAGAACCAAACGCCAATACTTGTCCGGTGTGTTTGGCGTTGCCTGGCGCTTTGCCGGTGCTGAATCGTCAGGCGCTCGAATGTGCGGGAAGGGCGGCGCTCGCGCTCGGGCTGACAATTAATCCTGAGTCTATTTTTGCACGCAAAAATTATTTTTATCCTGACCTGCCAAAAGGCTATCAGATTTCGCAATTTGATAAGCCGTTTTCGGAACATGGCGCAGTCGAGATTTTGACGAGCGAGCGTGATGAAGGTGGGCGTCCCATCGAATGGAAATTGAAGCGCTTCGGCATCACCCGCGCTCACCTTGAGGAAGACGCGGGGAAATCAGTGCATGACATTGGCGATCCAACAAAGTCTTACGTCAACCTGAATCGCGCTGGCACGCCGTTACTTGAAATTGTCAGCGAGCCGGATTTTCGCACCAGTTGGGAGGCCTATGATTACGTGAGTTTTCTGCGGCGGACAGTTCAGGACATCGGTGTTTGCGATGGAAATATGGAAGAAGGGAATTTACGCTGCGATGCCAATGTTTCTGTGCGCCGCACTGGTGAACCATTTGGCACACGCACCGAAACCAAGAATATCAATTCGTTGCGCTTCATCCAGAAAGCCATTGATTACGAAATTGCCCGCCAAATCGAAGTGCTGGAATCCGGCGGCAAAATCGTCCAGGAAACGCGGTTGTGGAGCGAGAAAGAAAACCGAACGTACATGATGCGCTCGAAAGAGGACGCGCACGATTACCGCTATTTTCCTGAGCCGGATTTGCCGCCCGTTGAGGTCAGCGCGGCGTGGATTGAAGGCCTGAAAAATTCTTTGCCGGAATTGCCCGAAGCGCGGCGCCAGCGGTTTGTGCGTGTATATGAATTGTCACCCGAAGACGCTTTGACGCTGACCACACAACGCGAAATGGCGGATTACTACGAAACCGTAGTCAGTACCTCCAACAATCACAAAGGCGCGGCGAACTGGGTTTTGTCGGAGCTTTTACGCGAAC
>JAYSTY010000518.1:0-11846 GCA_043719385.1 Blastocatellia bacterium
CCAATTATTCGCATCGTCGCCGAAGCGGAAACCGAAGCAAAGTCGCGCGCTATTGTGGATCAGATTTTCAATAAAGTAGCCGCCCTGATCAAATCGTAACCCTGCCGTTACTATGCTGACCACTGGTCACTGCCTGCTGACCACTGGCTAAAAAGCCTGACAGAGATTTGGGACAGTGTTCAGGTATCAGTGGTCAGTAGTCAGTAAAACTTACCTGTTCGATTAAAAACCGCTGTCACTCAGTTTTTTATGAAACGTAACCAAATTTCTTTTTTCGTTCTGCTGGCAATTTTAGCCCTTTGTTCATTGCCTGCGGCTTCGCGGCAACAACCAGCGCCACAATCAGCAGGACTTCCTTTCTCGACCCCCGAACAAATCAAAGAAGACATCAACGCTGTCACTTGCAAAGACAAAGAGCGATTGAATTCGGTCAAGATATTGTTTGAGAAAATGGGCGTGCCAGCCGCCGACATTACCGTCGAAAAAATTAAGGGCGTCGAAAACGTTGTCGTGCGCAAAGCCGGAAAATCAGCCGACGAAAAAATCATTATTGGAGCGCATTACGACAAAACCGGCGACGGCAGTTGTGGCGCGGTGGATAACTGGACGGGGGTTGTGGCTGTCGCTAACATTTACAAAACTCTGAAAGACATTAACCTCAACAAAACAATTTTATTTGTTGCATTTGGTAAAGAGGAAAAAGGCTTGCTTGGTTCAAAAGCAATGGTGAGCCAGATTAAAAAAGACACCGTGATGCAATATTGCGCGATGATTAATATTGACAGTTTAGGGCTGAGCGTACCGCAAATATTGACCAATGTTTCGAGTAAAAAGTTGGAAGCTCTAGCCGCTGACTTAGCCAAAAAAATGACGATACCCTATCAACCAATTACGATTCATAACGCCAGTTCTGATTCTGCTTCGTTTATGGAAAAGAAAATTCCGGCAGCGACAGTTTCGGGGATTCCCGACGACTGGATGGAAATCTTTCACAGCAAAAGTGATCAGGTAAAAAAAATTAATATTACCAGCGTCTATCTTGGTTACAGGCTGGCATTGGCGATGCTGGTAACTATTGATGAAAAGGAATGTGGCGCGTACCGCGAAAAATAAATGCAGAAGCCCGCACGCAGTAAGGGTGTAGAGACGGCATATCTGCGCCCTCGGCTCGTATCTTAAAACTCATCCCCTTACTGTGTGCGGGCTTCTGCCTCATTCGTAAAAATGTGATCTTCAAAATAAAAAGCCGGGCCGCAAACTAATAAAATCCGCATGTCTTCTTCTCCTGTATTGGTCAGGGTGTGAATATTATTTTTCGGAATATAAATCGCATCGCCGGCACTTACTGCACGCGTTTCTTCGCCCACTGTCATCACACCAGAGCCGCTGACAATATAGTAAATTTCTTCGAGGACTTCGTGCTGATGCGGAGTCACAGTTTTCCCCGGCGGCAGAATTTCTTCGGCTAAACTACATTGCGTAATCGGAGCAATCGTCCGATCCATCAACGGGCGAATTTCTGAGTCGTGCGGCGTGTGGAGAATTTTGGCATCTTTGCGATTGTGAATAAGCATAGCTATTTATTTTTCTGAATAATTCTGCAACAGGCGCGATAGTACTCCGCTCATATTTTGGCAGCAACAAAATATTCGTGGAATTTTGATCATGCTTAGCAAATCCGGTCGAACACTGCTGGCAAGCCACGAACGCGAATTAAAGTTGACAAGTCTGCCAGATGGCAGTGATAGTTTAGGCGAATTAGGAGGATTTAAAATGATCGAAACATCTCAAAACAAGCTTTCCACTGATGAAGCCCAAAAGACCGTGCGGTTTGCTCGTGTCACAGCCCTGGGCAACGCTATATTTGAAGACTCCCAGATGACCAGTCGCTGGCTGGAACGCTCCAACTCCGCGCTGCGTGGATTGTCGCCGATGGAATTACTGGATACCGAAGAAGGCGCACGCGAAGTCGAAAGCGTACTACGCCGATTGGAATACGGGATTTATAGTTAATGCAAATTTGGCGGAGTTCCAAAGCTAAACATGCGGCAACCGCTTAGTCTGAGATACCTGAGATGTCTGAAACAACTAAAATCGCAATTACTCCTGAACCACCATACTACGCGGTCATTTTCACTTCACAGCGCACGGCAGGCGATGCGGGATATGGTGCAATGGCACAGCGGATGGAAGAACTGGCCGCGACGATGCCGGGATTTTTGGGGCTTGAATCGGCGCGTGATGGTTTGGGAATTACCGTGTCCTATTGGGAAAGCCTTGCCGCCATTCAGCACTGGCATCAACAAACGGAACATAAAGCAGCGCAGGAAAAGGGCTACGAAATTTGGTATCAATCATTCAAAATTCGCGTGTGCAAAGTCGAGCGCGATTACGGATTTGAAAGGCAAACTTCATGAACGATTCCTACAACTTAAACCCGCCTGCCAGCCTGAAAGAAATCGAAGCCGCGACCAAAGCAATCGGCTTCACGATGGCGTCAGATCATTTGACGGGAGCGCTGCTCAGGACACTTGTCGCAACGAAACCAGCGGGAAATTTTCTTGAGCTGGGAATCGGCACAGGGCTGGCTACAGCGTGGATAATGGACGGAATGGACACGCACGCAAAATTGCAGACGGTGGATCACGATGAGGCTTTGGTAGCGGTGGCAAAACGTTTTCTGGCGGACGATGTAAGAGTGACATTTCACCTGACCGATGGCGGAGATTTTATTCAGTCCCTGACCGCACAACAGCAAAAATTCGACCTGATTTTTGCGGACACCTGGGCAGGAAAATATACGCATCTTGATGAGGCTCTGGCCTTGCTCAACCCAGGCGGAATCTATGTAATTGATGACCTGCTGCCACAACCCAACTGGCCTTATGAACATCCACCCAAAGTTGCGCAGTTAATTGCGACGCTGGAACAAAAAGAGGATTTGCGTCTGACCAAACTTAACTGGTCAACCGGCCTGATAATAGCGGTAAAAGTAAATTGAAAAATATGCAGGAAGATTTATCGAATTATCATTCACCCATTTCCAACCTTTTCACGCTGCCCCAATCTCAGGCTGAATGGGAACAGTATCGTTTGACAGATGAGCAGGTAGCTTTTTTTCACGAGCAGGGATATTTATCAGGTGTTCGCCTTCTCACTGATGAGCAGGTCGAAATTTTGCGCAACGAGTTAGCCGAGGTAATTGATCCGCAACATCCCCGGCATCATTTGTTCTATGAGTTTCACGCGAACGAATCCGCCGACCCGACTAAATTGCTGTTTCATGCGCTGGGAGCGTGGCGCATTATGCCTGGCTTTCACGATATTTTATGGCATCCACAATTTGTGATGGCGGCCTCGCAATTGCTTGGCGGTGCGGTGCGATTCTGGCACGATCAACTTTTTTGCAAACCCGCGTACCACGGCGGCGTAGTCGCGTGGCATCAGGATTATTCGTACTGGACGCGCACACAACCACTGGCACATTTGACCTGCTGGATTGGGCTGGATGATGCTGATAAAAATAATGGCTGCTTACACTATATTCCCAAATCACATTTGTGGCCGGACTTGCCAATCACGGGTTTAGCCGGAGATATGGACGCCATCCAAACGGTGCTGAGTGATGCGCAAAAAGCAGCGTTTATCCCCACCGCAATTGAACTGAAAAAAGGCGAATGTACGTTTCATCATCCCCGCATGATTCACGGCTCTTACGCCAACACTACCGCCAGCCCACGACGCGCAACGGTCATCAATGTTTTTCGGGATGGAGTTTGCTCAGCTTCAAATGCATCATTGCTTGCAGGCGTCCCCGGAATTCCGCCGGGCGAAAAAATGGACGGACAGTTCTTCCCGCTGCTTTCTCCCCTGCAACTCTTTTAACATCAGCCACTTAGGTTAAAACTAATTTTACGATTCACGTTGAGATTTTTGTCTAAGGTGTTGTAAACTGCAAAAATTACACAAGGTATATTTTGACCTGCGAGATTAAAGAGTTATCAGGCTCATTAAATCAAAGGCAGGGAACAAGGGCATTGCTCACCTATTTTTTGGCAGTTTTCTGTCAGGACAATGAGAGGGCAAATCTAAGTTTTAGCTCGTATTATTTAGCTAACCTAACCGGAGAAATCTATGTTCCTTCAGCGACTTTTGAAACTACTATGTTTGCTTATTCTTAGTCTGACTGTCACCAGTGCAGTCCAGGCTGATCCAATTAAACTTTACACTACCGGAGTTGATAACAACGGCAACCTGTTGGCGGCTGGGGCGATTGACACACATTATAAGTATGTCACCGGTTCCACCCTCAACAATGTCTTTGTTACTTCACCGAACCCCAAAGACTGGACACCCAACACTGCCAGTTCGCAATGGATTTCGATCCAGCCGATTGGCACTGCCGCGCAACCAATTGGGAATTACACTTTTCGCACGACATTTGATTTGACAGGGCTGAATGCTTCGACTGCAATGATCAGCGGGACGCTGTCGGTTGATGATGACGTGGAAATCTTTTTAAATGGTCAGAGCACAGGGGTAAAAGTGACGAAAGGATACTTTTCTTTATCGGCCTTTGCCCTGCCTGTTGGCGTTAACTTTATCAGTGGCGCTAACACGATTGATTTTTTTGTTTTTAATATTGGGCCGGCTCCAATGGGATTGCATGTCGCCAGTATTGCCGGCACCGCAGATCGGATTGGCGCAAACGTCCCTGAACCAGCCACGCTCCTGCTGTTGGGTACAGGTTTAGCCGGGATCGCCGCTAAAATCAGACGCCGGGGAAAAAAGGAAAACGAAGCTTAGTCAGGAAGCTTTTATAACTTAAGTCAAAAACGCGGAAGATAAGTAATTAAGAGTTGCATTACTCTTTACTACTGAGCTTCCGCGTTTTATTTTGTTGCCCTTAGTGCGTGCTTCCGCAATTAAAACAATTTAGCAGGTAAATAAATGAGCGATAACTGGGGAAATTATTTCACATTGGTGGCGGATAAATTAACGTCTGTCTTTCTTGATTTAGAGGCTGGCTCAGCGTTGGGAATCCTCGCCGACCCGCATCTGATCTTAATCAGGATAAGCCTTAAATCTTCAAACCCTGATGGCTTGTCAACCGATGAAGAGTTCCCCGAACTTCGCCTGGTAGACGATGCAATAAGTGAACTGGCGCAAGTACCCAGACCGTATATTTATGTCGGGCGCATAACGTCGCAGGGAGAACGAACTTTTTTTGTCTATACCGAGGGTGATTCCCGTTCAGGCCTGGATGAGATCAAAGCTTCTTTAGCCCAAAAGATAAGTGACTATCCGCTCTTTTTTGCTTTGCGAAAAGACCCTGATTGCAGCGGGTATCTACAGTTTCTATCACCCTCGCCGGAAGAAATGCAAACCATCCAGAATCAGCGCATTATTCAAACGCTCCTCCAGCATGGCGATGATCTGAGCCAGCCAAGGCCGGTTGACCATTTTGTTTATTTCCCTTCGCAGGCAAAGCGAGAAGAATTCAAACAACAAATAGCGAATCTGGAAATTGAATCAATGCAGGAAAGTGAGCGCGGAGAAGATACAAGCAAGGAGTATTGCCTTAACTTTGTAAAAGTCTCAGCGGTTGATCTTCCCACGATTGATAAAATAGTTATTACATTATTCAGACTGGCGCAGGAAAGTAATGGTGAATACGATGGCTGGGGCGCACCAATCGTCAAAAAATAATCAGGCGAGGGATTTTCCTGAGACTTTTCTCATAACGTCAGATCAAAAGCCATCTCGCCCGTGTCGCGCAAATAATTTTTCAAAATTTCTTCCAGCCGATCTTCTGCCTGCGCCCAGCCTGACGCGTACAAGCCTGTCTCGTGCGTAGGCGCGTAGATGTGCGGAACACCGTATTCATAACGGTAAATCGTAATTTTGTCAGTTTTTACTTTTGATGATTTAGTTGATTGTCTGGCGTAGATTGGAAAACTGAAAACCGCGAGCCTGAAAAACGTCGGCAGCGATTTGTATGACCTGGCTTGGTACTCATAAACACGGGAATTCTGAGTCTCTTTGCAAAATGCAGCAGATAATTTTTCGCCCACTGCTCCTTTTCGATGCTGGCCTGGAGGGGCGATTTTGTTATTATCCAGTTATGCGCTTACAACCGTTTCAATTAGCCCGTATTTCCGGCATCCCGCTGATGGTGGATTACAGTTGGTTACTGGTCGCAGGGTTGCATTTCTGGCTGGTCGCGCGATTTTATCTGCCGCAACAGGTGGACGGAATCGGAGTCTGGGAGGCCATGATTTTTGCTGTCCTGATGACCGTGCTGATGTTCGGTTCAATCATCGTGCATGAATTAGCGCACGCCCTGGTCGCCAAACTCGAACATATCCGCACCGTCGAAATTCGCTTACATATTTTCGGTGGTTATGCGCGCCTGGCAATTGATCCCCAAACGGCGATGGCGGAATTGCGCATTGCGATTGCGGGGCCGGTAGCTTCGTTTTTGCTCGGCGTGATTTTTATGCTTTGCCTGCTCGTCACGCAAGCCACTATCAGCGGACAACTGCGGTATCCGCTGCAGGCGATGTTTATGTATTTGTTTACAGGGAACGTCGCGCTGGCAATGTTCAATTTGATTCCGGGTTTGCCGCTGGATGGTGGTCGCGTGTTGCGCGCCTTTCTGTGGCATCGCAACAAAGACATCGTCGCGGCCACGCTCACCGCCAAACGATTAGGCGTGGCGCTGGCTTATATGCTTGCTTCTTATGGACTGTATCGCGCAATCTGGTGGCGTGATCCATTCACCGCAGTGTGGATGATTCTGATTGCATTTTTTCTCAAGAAATCCGCTGAAGAAGATTACCATTACCGCAAGTTGCAAGCCGAACAAAATCAGCCCGCCGGAGTCACCGACTTCGCGGCGGATGGCACAGTTGCAAAGGTGATGAGTCGTCCACCAATCAGTGTTTCGCCAGAAATGTTGATCAGTGATTTTATTGACCAGATTCTCGCCAAACATCGTTACACCAGTTATCCTGTCGCCAACGATGGGCGCTTGCACGGCATGCTCGTGCTGGAAAAAATGCGTGTGCTGCCCCAGGAAGTATGGGACAAAACAATCGTGCGCGAAGTGATGCAACCAATTGACGATTCCCTTTTCGTCCCGATGCGAGCTTCGCTTGAACATGCCACAAAGAAGCTGAAAGAATCGCCGTTACATCGTTTGGCGGTGATTGACGGTGATGGGTTTTTAGTTGGCTACCTTAGCCCCACAGATCTTGAACGGGCCGCTTAACTTATGCTCAGTACGATCCGCGAAAATGTCCGACTTGCACCTTACACAACGTTACGCATTGGCGGCATCGCGCGTTATTTTTCCGACGTTCACAACGAAGAGCAATTGCACGAAGCTCTGAATTTCGCGCAACTGCTGAAGCTGCCAATTTTTGTGCTGGGCGGTGGCAGTAATGTTTTGATTGCCGACATTGGTTTCTCAGGTCTGGTATTGCATCTCGCATTGACAGGCATTTCGTTTCAAAAACCTAAAAAAGATGCGGCGCTGGTCATGGCGGCGGCGGGCGAAGACTGGGATGGTTTCGTAAAAAAATGCGTGGCGCGTGGCCTGACCGGAATTGAGTGCCTGAGCGGAATCCCAGGGTTGGTTGGTGGGACTCCTATTCAAAATGTTGGCGCTTATGGTCAGGAAGTAAGTCAGACAATTGTCGCGGTGCGCGTTTATGATCGCCAGCAAAAACGCATCACGGAAATGAACCATGAACAATGTCGGTTCAGTTATCGCGCCAGCATTTTCAATACGACAGAACGGGATCGTTACATCGTCCTGGCAGTGACGTACAAACTAAAAACGCATGGCGAACCGGACTTGCATTACCCTGATCTGCAAAAATATTTTGCTGAGCGCAAGCAGCCACCGGAATTGCACGAAGTCCGCGAAGCCGTCCGTATTATTCGCGCCAGCAAAGGGATGCTGATTTCTGCCAATGACCTCGATTGCCAGAGCGCAGGCTCATTTTTCAAAAACCCAATGATCACGGCTGAGGAATTCACCCAATTGGAGGCTACGGCTAAAAACCTTAAGCTAATAACCGATAGTGACCGAGTTCCAAATTTTGCCGCGCCTGACGGTAAAGTCAAAGTGCCAGCGGCGTGGCTCATCGAACAGGCAGGATTTTATAAAGGGTATGGGCGCGGGCGCGTCGGCATTTCATCAAAGCACACGCTGGCAATCATCAACCGCAGTAACGCAACAGCCAGCGAAGTCATGGAATTCGTCCAGCAAATACAAACTCAGGTACGCGAGAAATTTGGCATCGCGCTGGTGACAGAGCCTGTGTTGATTGGCTTCAATTAAATCTTAATTTTTTCTCTCAATGGAAAACAATTCAGTAGCAAATGAAATCCTCGAATTGTGCCGTCTCATTAACGATTACGATTATCGTTACTATGTGATGAATGCGCCGGTTGTGGCGGATGTCGAATACGATGCGTTAATGAAAAGGCTGCGTGATCTGGAAACTGAGCAGCCCGAACTCATCACGCCTGACAGCCCAACCCAGCGCGTTTCAGGCCAGCCCGCCGCAGGGTTTACCGAATACATCCACAAACGCCCGATGCTGTCGCTTGATAACAGCTACAACATTGATGATTTGAAAGAATGGGCAAGGCGTTGTGAAAAACTGGCCGGTGGTCGAGCCTTTGATTATGTCGCAGAACTCAAAATTGATGGGCTGAGCATTTCGTTGATTTATGAAAATGGCGTCTTAACCAATGGCGTCACACGCGGCGATGGCGTGCGTGGCGAAGCCGTCACCAATAACGTTCGCACCATTCGTTCGATTCCGTTGCGCATTAAGAATGAGCTGACAGCGAAACAAAATGAAATTGAAGTGCGCGGCGAAGTTTATTTGCCGCACGAATCGTTTCAGCAAATGAACCGCGAGCGATCTGAACAAAACCTGCCAACTTACGCCAATCCACGCAATGCGGCCTCGGGCACGATGCACCAGCTTGATTCGCAGGTCGTGGCGGAGCGCAAACTTGATATTTTTTGTTATCAGCTTTTCTTTAATGGTGACGAAGCCTTTACCACGCATGAAGAGTCAATGCGCTGGATGGAGCAGGCTGGATTCAAAGTCAATGCACAGCGCCGCACCTGCAAAACGATTGATGATCTCATCGCCTTTTGCAACGAATGGGACACGAAGCGCGATGATTTGAATTACGAAACTGATGGCATCGTGATCAAAGTCAATCAAACTGCGGTGCGGGAAGAAATCGGCTGGACTTCCAAATCACCACGCTGGGCTATCGCTTATAAATTTCCCGCTCGCCAAATCTCGACCAAATTGATTGAGGTGATTTATCAGGTTGGTCGCACGGGCGCGATCACTCCGGTGGCTGTGTTTGAGCCAGTCCTATTGGCAGGCACAACCGTGGCTCGCGCCAGCCTGCATAATGCCGACGAAATGAAACGATTGGGAGTAATGCTGGGCGATTATGTCTTCATCGAAAAAAGTGGAGAAATCATTCCGCAAGTCGTCAAGGTCATCACCGAACGACGCACCGGCGAAGAAAAGGAAATCGTCTTTCCGACGCAATGTCCCGAATGTCAGACCGTACTCGTCAGGCCGGAAGATGAAGCTGTCACACGTTGCCCAAATCACGATTGCCCGGCCAAAGTACGCGAAAGAATAATTTATTTTTCGGCGCGCCGAGCTATGAGAATTGAGGGATTAGGCGAGGCTCTGGCGCAACAACTTACGGCAGCCAGAATTCAGGATGACAATCAACCAGCCCTGCCACCGCTGATTCACGACGTAGCGGATTTATTCCACCTGCACGAAAAACGTGATGATCTGATTGCGCTGGAAAGAATGGGAACAAAATCAGCGGACAATTTGCTCGCTCAAATCGAAGCCAGTAAGCAGGCAGGTTTGGCGCGATTGCTGCACGGACTCGATATTCGGCACGTGGGCGAACGCACGGCGCAAATCCTGGCTGGTTATTTTGGCTCAATGGAAAAGCTCGCCGCCGCTTCAATCGAAGAGCTTGCCAATATTTTTGAAGTCGGCACTATCATGGCGGTAGCCATTCACGAATGGTTCGGGCAGGAAATTAATCAAAAATTACTGGCTCGACTCCAGACAGCAGGCGTCATGATGGAAGTTGTGCGGGCTGCGGGTGAGTCAGAGGTAGAGCGCGTTTTCGAGGGCAAACAATTCGTGCTAACCGGAACATTGCCAACACTTAAGCGTGATGATGCGAAAAATTTTATCGAAGCACGCGGCGGTCGCGTGAACTCCAGTGTCAGCAAAAAAACCGATTTTATCGTCGCAGGGGAGGAAGCAGGTTCAAAACTTGACCGCGCTATAGAATTAGGCCTGACAATTTTGGATGAAACCCAATTAATTGAACTTGGGCAAGCCACAAATTAGCCTGTTAAGTTTAAACATCAGCACAAAATCTTGCGGTTTAAAAAGTTTTTGAAATTTTAATAAAAAAAATCATTTCAGGGCTTGGCAATCCGTTTTCTTTTGTTATAATGCTAAGCAACAAGCAGCGGTTAAAATACCCCAATGGCTGAGGACGCTGCTGAAATGGGCAGGACCTAACGGGCCTGCCCGCTCTATTTTCAGGCACTTTTTATTTCCCTTAAAACTTCACCCGAACCCGATAAGTCAACACTGCTTCCCCATCTTTTGCGACTGGTACATTGAAACGCGCCGCAAAGGCCGCAGTTTTTTCCGCTGGAAAAGATGAGCTAATCATTTCCCATTCGCCACCAATTGGTTCGTTCACTATTACATTGACGGCTTCTTCTTTGTGATTGCGGATGCGAATTTCGTAAGCATATTCAAAGGCACGACGCGAGATAGCTTTATAGTCTGTCTGTTTGCGCTCCGCCACAACATCAAACGCATCGCCGAGCTTGATCTTCACCTGCTCATCTTTCGGCGTGTGGTCAATATTATTTTCGCCGATAAATTGTTGTGCGCCGTCGCTGTCAGCTTTATAAACTCGCACGACTCCCGCCGGCAAAGGCTGTCCCAATTGATTCTCTTTACTGTTTTTGAATTCAACAAAGACGCCAACTTTTTCTTTGATCGGCTCGCCGGGATTGTTGTAGCCCTGATAATAATATTGCTGCCCATTGAGAACGAGTTCTTTTTTGACAGTGAAGTTTGCGGCTGAGAGTAAACTGATTTGTTTCGTCTCATTATTCTTGACTGTGGTTGGACGCTGTAACGAATATAAGTGGTATTCAAAGAAAGCCTGCTCCTGAAACTGTGGCGGAGCGGCTGCGCTAGCCACCCCTGCACGCATTGATTTCATTTTGTCCATCTGCACCTGCTCTTGGACACGATTCACATCACCAGCTACAAGTTTCAGTTCTGCATTTTTGTAGGCAGTACCGCTGTTATTATTAATCGTAACCCAACCATTCAAATCAGCTTTCGTGTCGTCTTTATTGACTACGACCACGTAATCCGAGCGCCAGCCGATACCACTGGTCAAATACGAAGCCTCGACTATGTGCGTGTCGGCACCAGTATTGTTGAGCGTCCAAACGAGCGTGGGTTTAGCGATCAAATCCTGTGGCAAAGTGTCAAAACGAATTTCAGAAATGTTACTGGGGTTAATTACGATCTGGCCGCCGATCTGCCAGACCTGACCGCTGTTATTCGAGAGCAATGTCGCCCGCGTCGGCGTGAGTTTCTCGCTATTATTTTCCAGCGTTTTCAGGACAAGGGTCAATTCCCTGCCCACATATTTATCCAGCAATTTGCCAGGATTTAATAAATCGTATTCGTAGCTTTGCTCAACTACCGCCAGCGCATTTGGCGCGG
>JAYSTY010000519.1:0-2041 GCA_043719385.1 Blastocatellia bacterium
TGTGCCTTTCCGAGAGTGGAACTCTCTTCCGGGCTACGCCCAATTGTTGCCACAAGTCATTTACACCGCTGGCTGCAAAATCTACACAATGGGCATAGCCCACCGGACTGCTTAACCTACCGGAAAGGCACAGCCTTTCCGCACATCTGGCGGCAGAGCCGCAAATTTGGAATTACTGGTCATAGCCCTTTCCAATCCTTCAAGCCAGCCGTTCATCGCAGGCATACGCGACCGAACAGCCCGCACAACGACGCGCTTGATGGTGATTGCGCTGTGCCTTGCCACGTTTCAGAATTGTGCGCATTGTCTCCAATACATCCAAAAGCTTGGCACGCAATTCATCAGAATTTTCAATCCGCACCGTGCGATCATGATAGCGAATCAAGCCATACGGCGCGTCCTCTTGCAGCGCATCTTCGACCAGCAGAAAATATACCGCGAGTTGCATCAAATGTGATGGATACGGCTTGCCATCACGCGGCGCAAGGCTTGATTTCACTTCAACCGGGATCAGCGCATCACCGTTTTTTTCTTCCAATAAATAATCCGGCTTGCCACACAATCCATAGGTTTCAGAGAACAGAATTTCGCTGTCCGCGCCGCTCGTGTCTTCATAAACGATTTCGCCATCCGGCAACCCGCTGCGCCGGCGCAAAACTTGTGCACTGCAGAAACAAGCCAGCGCAATCAGCAACAAGATAACCGCAATTAGCAGGAGTGGCGAATTCATTGCGTAAATTTCCAGAGCAAAATAATCAGTAACAACAAAGCCAACGCTACGCCAACCCATCCCACTTGCCGCAAGCGTGTAGCGATAGAAATTTGCCTGCCGTGTTTGCGATGAAAAGCTGTTCCCGGTTCAAGATGAGGACTGTCAGCCTCTACACCTTCGCGTTGAAGCTGCCACGCTTTCGCGCAGAACATAAATTCTGCAACTTCAGAAGCAGTGATTGTTATTTGGTAGCGGTCTTGTCTGGGCATAATAAATCTTTGTAAAGTGCAACCGAAAGTAATTTGCTTGCTTTCAGGCGCAGGGTGAATATGATGCTGGCAATTCTTTTTTTACTCAAATAATTCGGTAAGCAAATTTCTTTGTAATTAAAATTTTCGGAGGCTCTCTTCAATGAAAAAACCATTCCTTCTCATTACCCTATTGATAATTATTCTGATTCCTGTTTTCGCACAACAACCAACGCCCTCACCAAATCCACTCAAAGGCCTGCAATTCCGCAGCATTGGCCCTTATCGCGGCGGTCGTGTCACGGCTGTCAGCGGAGTCACTTCGCAACCGAATGTGTATTACTTCGGCGCAACTGGTGGCGGCGTTTGGAAATCTTTTGACGGCGGGACGAATTGGCAAAATATCTCGGATGGATTTTTCGGGACGGGTTCAGTTGGCGCAATTGCCGTCAGTGAATCTGATCCGAATATTCTTTATGTCGGGATGGGCGAAGCTCCGATTCGCGGCAATGTTTCGCACGGCGATGGCGCTTATAAATCAATGGACGCGGGCAAAACGTGGAAGCGCATCGGCCTCGAAGACACGCGCCACATCTCGCGGATTCGCATTCATCCGAAAAATCCCGACCTCGTGTATGCCGCTGTGCTCGGTCATATTTTTGGCGCGCACGAGCAGCGCGGCGTCTATCGCAGCAAGGACGGCGGCAAGATGTGGGAGAAAATTTTCTACAAAAATGATCGCACCGGAGCGATTGATTTGATCCTTGATCCGAGCAACGCGAACGTGATTTACGCCGGAATGTGGGAAGTCAAACGCACGCCGTACAGTTTGGAAAGTGGCGGCAAAAATGGCGGACTGTTTAAGTCTACGGACGGCGGCGATACGTGGACGGAAATCACGCGCAATCCCGGCGGGCCAAAAGGCGAGAACATCGGAAAAATTGGCGTGACTGTTTCGCCCGTCAATCCTGAACGGGTGTGGGCGATCATCGAAGCCGAAGACGGTGGCGTGTTCCGCTCCGACAATGGCGGCAAAAATTGGACGAAGGTCAACGAAGCCCGCAACCTGCGCCAGCGTGCG
>JAYSTY010000520.1:0-29713 GCA_043719385.1 Blastocatellia bacterium
ATCGGATGACCCACCTCGGCATGCCCGACAGTTACAAGGTCGCCGGATGAAAGAAACTCTTTCCGGCAAGGACTCGGCATTTATGCAACAACGTCGTTAATGATTGTAACTGCCCCATTCTCTTATCTAAATCGTCAATTGCATCTTCAAGGCTTGTTGGTGGCGCTTCACCGGCAGTATCTTCATTAAGATCACTTGTTCCTTCATTACCTTCTTCGTGATTATTTTGTCTTTGGAAGCTATTCCAAAAAATAAGCAAGAACCTGCTTGTATACTTTGGATTGCGAGCCAGCCAAAGCAATGCCGATCTATAATTCTTGTTTTCTGCGTAACCGAGAAATTTTGTTACTTCAATAGCATGATTTCTAAGAGCTAAGTTTTCATTAAACTTGGAAGCCAGCTCTACCTTGTCGTTAGTGTAGTTGGATAGTGAAATCGCATATTCAGTTTGTAGTATTTTTCGCCCAACTTCAATTGGGGTGATAGGCTTTCCCAGATCAAAGACGTAATTATAAAAAATGACTACGTCTTCAAAAATAGGGTTTTCTAATTCTTTTTCATCTGCCATGAAGTTCCCTTAAACAGAATCCAATACTTAAAGGATTTTGTAATAAATGAATATCGAATTCCGTCTAATGCTTCCACGTTCCCTTTGCCACAGCAGGAATAAATTTTTCAATCTTCTTCGGGTTGAACGTGACAGTTTTTTCCTGCTCTGCGCTCATGTACGCCGCCATCAATAATTGCGTACATTCGAGTCCCGCGTACACATCAATTTCAGGTTGGATGCCGTCCAAAAAACAATGCACGAAATGACGGTTTTCGGCTTCGTAGCCGTATTCCGTAGTTTCGCTCGCAACCACAGGCATCAGTCCCTGCTCGGCATTTTGTTTTTCGACTAAATCTTCACCTGCGTGACCTTTGACTTCACGGCTGAAAAATAATTTCAATCCTGTGTCCAATGAATTAAGGTGCATCGAATATTCCGGCCCCAGCAATTCCGTGCTGAGCCGCAAACCCGCGCCAACATAGCTCCACGACGTAGTCACTTCCGCAATCAATGGCAAGCCCGCATCGTCCTCGTAATGAATTGTCGCACGCGCAAAGTCTTCGGACGGTCGTTGCAGGTAATCCACCTCTTTGCCCATATTTTTCTTCAGTAATTTGGCGTATTCAGGCCGTGACCATTTCAGCGAAGCAATCGTGGCCGAAATTTTTGTCGGGCGTACACTGCTGCGTTTTTTGGTGGGATCAGTGAGCAGGAAGCGTGCGACTTCGACGCTGTGACACATCATATCGTTGAGCACACCGCCGCCCTGTAAATCGCCCTGCCAAAACCAGGGCATGTGCGGGCCGCTGTGCTCTTCGGCGGCGCGGGCCAGGTACGGACGGCCTGTCAAAGCCGCAGCCCGTCGCCAGATAATTTCGCGGCCTTTCACGATACCCGGTTCAAATAATTGATCTTCCAGATAACCGTGCAACACGCCGGATTCTTCGATTAGCGCGACAACTTTTTTCGCTTCAGCGGCATTACGCGCCAGTGGTTTTTCAATCGCAATACCGCGCAGTGAACCTTTGCCGGATTTGATCGTTTTGACGATTGCTTCCAGATTTTCAATGCGTTTGTGATTCGGGCCGCAAATCCAAATCGCGTCAATGTCAGGTGACGCGACCATCTCTTCGATAGTCTTGAAGGCCTGGGCCTTGCCGACGCGTAATTCACGTGCGAGCGCGGCAGTTTCTTCCGCGTGTTTTTTGTTCGGACTCCAAACGCCATTAATGTCCGCATCGCGCACGGCGACAAAAGATTTGATGTGAAATTTAGTAATGAATCCACTGCCGATAAAACCTATGCCTAGTCGTTTCATGGTGTCTCCCTGCGCTTGATTTTTAATAAGGTGGTTTTGCTTCCAGTAATGCTCGTTGTGCCCGCGCCATCGCCTGCACCCGAATTGCTTCATCTTCGTAGCCAATCAACTCTTCCATATTCGTGCGAATTTTTTCAATCGCTGTGATGACATCCACTGCATCTTTTTCATCGCCTAAGAAAATTTGATGTGGCAACCAGACGGATTCATCGTAGCCTGCGCGTTCGGCTACGGGACAATTAAATTCACGTTTTGCCGCCGCCCACGCTGGAAATTTTTCGGCTTTGAAATTGAATAGCGAAGATTTGTACACCGCTTCGTAAAAGCGTCCATCGCTGGGAATTCCTTCGGCATTGAGCGCGGCGACAAAGGCGTTGCGGTGAATGCCTTGCCAGAGATTGGAATGAAATTTAAAGACGAAATGATAGCTTGCCTGCGTCGTGATGCGCACGTCACGGGGCAATATTGACAGGCCTTCCACGCGTTGCAGCTTTTCTGCCAAATATGTCGTGTTGCGTTCGCGCCGCGCCGTTTGTTCCGGCAGTCGCTCTAATTGCGCCAGCAAAATCCTCGCCTGAAACTCGGTCATCCGATAGTTGTAACCGAGCGCCGGGTTTTCTTTACTTTCACGCCGTGCGGGACGACCGCAATTCGCCAAACGAATCACCTGATCGGCTAAATCAATGTCGCTGGTGATGATAATGCCGCCTTCGCCGGCGGTCATCAGCTTGCTGGTTTGAAACGAAAAGCTGCCCGCATGTCCCGTTGCGCCAGAGCCTTTTTCGCGCCATTTGCCGCCGTGTGCATGCGCACAATCTTCCAGCACGAAAAGATTATGCTGCGCCGCGATTTTCATGATGCGATCCATATCAGCAAAGCGAAAACCCAAATGCACGGGGATAATTGCTTTCGTTTTTTCCGTGATTGCAGCCTCAATTAAATTTGCGTCCAGGCAATAAGTATTCGGATCAACGTCTACAAAAACAGGCACTGCGCCGCAAAACAACACCGGCGCCGCCGTGCCTTCCCACGTGTACGCTGGAACAATCACTTCATCATCGTAGCCAATGTTTGCAGCCTTGAGCGCGAGTTCCAAAGAAATTGTGCCGTTGGCAACCGCGACACCATATTTTGCGCCGTGATAGTCCGCGAATTTTTGCGCGAACTCGCGGGCGTGATCGTTAGGATACGGATAGCCACCCCAGTTACGACTTGAGAGAACAGATTGCAAAGCTTGTGCTTCGCGTTCGTCGTAAATCGGCCAGCTTGTAAATGGTTTTGTACGGACAGGAGCGCCGCCGCGTAATGCGAGTTTGTGCATGTTGAAGGGAAATAGAACGCGGATGACACGGATTCGTGCGGATAAATGCGGATAAAAACTTAAAAGCAAAAATGCTTTAAAGGTAACTCAGGGGCTATTAACCAAAGCAAGTATCTGCCTTAATCTGCCTAATCCGCGTCATCCGCGTTCCATTATTTTTATTTTTCAAACAATTTTGGGTTCAATCCCGGAATCAACTTCACCGCATTCTTGTAGTAGATTTTTTTCAAAACCTCATCCGGTAACTTGAAGCCGTAAATCCGCCAGAACGCGTGACGTTTGCGATAATATTCAATGTACTCATCGCGTGTTTCGTAGACGCGAAAGTAAGCGCGATATTCGCTGACTTCGTAAATATCTTTGCCGAACAAAATCCGATCCTGATACTTGACGTGAAAATCATAAGCGGCATACGGTTGTCGTCCAAGTTCCGCCAATACCGCCGCATTGTCTACATAAACATTTGGATAGGTATCAAACAGCTTGCCCAACCGCGCCAGATCATTCCCGTGATAGCCCAGATGCGCAAGGATAAAATTCGTCTTCGGATTTTTTGCAATCATGTGATTGCGTTCGTTCATCAGCGTCTCGAACGTTGGATATTTTTCCGGCGGACGCGCACGCTGCGGGAATTGATTCAGTTCTAACCAGCGTTCGTTATGATTATCAATCGGATCAAAAAATACGTTCGGTTCGGCAACGTGAATCAGGATCGGAATTTTCAGCTTCGCGCACATCGCCCACACGGGATCCCAATTCGGATCGTCCACTTTGACGCGTTCGCCGTTTTTATATTTCATATCCATGCCGAAGTTCTTAAAAACCTTCAGACCTTGCGCACCATTTTTCACGTCCTGTTCCAACCGCTTTGCCTGACGTTCGCCGTAGCCCGGTTCGTTGATGTCATCAAACGTCATATTCGCAAACACAATAAAGCGCGTCGGATGACGCCCTTTCATCGCCGCGAGCAATTTTTGCAGGCGTTCGCCGGAGCCGCCGCTCAAATTAACCATCACTTTCATGTTCATCGAATCCATGTCTCTGACTAAGCCATCCACGTATTCAGGTGCGAGATTGCCGTGATGACTGTGTACGTCTACAAAGGGGAATTTCGTGCGATCCACCTTTGTTTCTTTGGTGACGAGCGAAGATTTCGGTTCGTATTCTTCGGTGGTGAGTGTTTTAGTTGGTTGTGCCGGACGCGGTTGCGCTTGTGCTAACGAAGCCAGTAAGATAGAGAGAAGCGAGAGCAGTACTATTTTTTTCATCGGTTTGTTTTGACTCCTTGTGTCGGTGCTCCGATTTTTACATGGCGCGAAAATTTATGCGAGAGCCACGGTACTGTACCTTCATCATCGCACTGCAAATTTTTGTACGCGCCAGTTTTTAATTTCTGCGACATACAACGCACCTGTGCTGTCGAGCGCGATGTTATGCACAAAATCCAGTTTGCCAGGCGTTTTGCCATAACCGCTGAGTGTTCCGATTACCTGCCCGTCCAGATTCAATTTCACAATGCGATTGTTCACGCCATCGCACATATAAATACAATTTTCTTTGGCGGAATACGTGATTCCCCATGGTGCGCCGATGTCTGTCCATTTGCCTAAAAACTTCCCCGTAGTATCAAAGATTTGAATGCGCTGATTCAGCCGATCCGCGACATACAAACGTTCCTGCGAATCAAAGCACAGATCGTGAACAAGATTAAATTCGCCATCGCCCGTGCCTTTCTTACCCCAATGTGTGATGTATTCGCCGTCCTTGTTGAATTTAATAACCCGCGCATTCACGTAGCCATCCGAGATATAAATGTTGCCCTGTTTGTCGAATGCAATTCCCGTTGGTTCATTGAACGCATCTTTGCTGTCGTTGTTGCCTGGCGTGCCTTGCCGATTGCCGAGAGTCATCAGCACACGCCCGTCAGTATTGCACTTGAAGACGATGTGACCTTTGACATCAATGAGCCAGACATTGCCTTCGGGGTCTACGCGAATGCCGTGCGACGAGACAATTTTGATGTCCGACCACGCCTGCAAAAACTTGCCGTCACGGTCGAATTGCATGACCGGATGCGCGCCGCGATTAAAGACCCAGACGTTGTCCTGCTTATCCGTAGCAACACCGGAAGTCTCGCCAAAATTCCAGCCCTTCGGCAGCTTGGCCCAATCCTGAACCAGTTGATGCGCGAGCGGCGGCCCGGATTTGAGTTGCGCAAAAACAGGCGGAAGCATGACGAGCGCGAGCAACAACGCGATGATTTGACGTTTTGTAGGCATAAAGATTTCCTTTCAATCAGGCGAAGCGAAACAAGCTGAAGCTTGAACTCTTGACGCCTCTTTTCCGGCGGGTACGGTTATTTTTCAAGGCGCTACTTCTTCAAATCCACCGTCCAGTTCGGCGTGACTTGGAATTGCCATTGAATTGGGGCCTCCGAATTGGATTGGTAAAGCACGCACAGTGTAGCAGCTAGGCGCAATTTGAAAAATACAGCAAAGAGAGAAATCAATTTCCACTAGCTTTAGCTAGTGGAACAAGAGCAACAGCACTTCCGGGCTTCAGCCAAATTCTAAAAAGTTACCTTCCAATGTGCTTTAGCTAAAGCTGCCTCGGAAGGAGATTCTTTTTCAAATTTGGCTGAAGCCTGTGAAGTTAAGCCCTGCTACCACTAGCTGAAGCTAGTGGCAATTGATTTTAGCTACTGTCCCAAACGAACATTCTCCATCAGCATGATGTCGCTGCCGACCTGATCCACTTGCGACCAGATCAGCCGATGGCCATCGGGCGACACCGCGAGACCTGACGCCTGTTTCTGCATACCTTTCTCAAGCGTCAATGCCGTCGTCACCTTGCCCGTCGCAAAGTCGAAGAATTCAAGGCGTGGATTGGGAAGGTTTTCTATCATGGCCGCAAAATAAATGCCTTGTTGTGTCACCGCCCAGAAACGCAATTCGCCAGCGCGATGCTGATCCAGCACGAGCGTTTCTTCACCACCCGCCACCGGAACGCGCCACATGCCGGGGGCGAAGCGCGCTTTGGCGTAGTACAGCCACTGACCGTCGGGCGCTTCGACGCTCTCAAACCCGCCTTGTTTGGTGATCTGTGTGGCTGGCCCGCCTGCGGCTGGCAACTTCCAAACCTGCCGGCTGCCGCTGCGGTCGGAACAGAAGTAAATCCAGTTGCCATCGTGCGACCAACTCGGCACGTTGTCTTCGGACGGCTCAGTAGTCATGCGGCGCGGTTGGCCACCTTCGGCGCTGACGACCCAGATGTCGGCGCTCCCTTCCGCACGCGAGTCAAAGACGAGCTGCCGCCCATCCGGCGACCAGCGCGGCGAGCCACAGAACGAACGCTTGAACGAAGTTATCTGGACGATGTGCTGGCCTTCGCTGTCGCTCACCCAAATCTCCCAACTGCAGGAGCGATCCGAAGAAAAAACGATTTTGCTGCCATCCGGCGAATATTGCGGGCCGGTTTCAATGCGCGTGGAAGCGAGCAAACGCTCTGGGCGTTGTGGGGGTTGCGGTGCTGACGGATTGGGCAGCCTGATGCGCCAGATGTTCTGGTCATTGAAGGGCTGTACCCAGGCCAGACGGTTGCCCTGCCGCGACAGCGCAAACCCGACGTAGTTGCCGCGCGCCGCTTCAATGCGCTCCAGCTTACCTCCAGTGACAGGAGCCTTCCATATTCCATCGTCCCGTCGTAACAGAATGGCGCGGCCATCGGGCGACCAGGTCGGAGACGTGGTAAAGACTTCTTCGTCGGAACTCAATCGCTGCGGTTCGCCGCCTGTGATGGGAACCAGGTAAAGACGGCCAACCCCGCCGCTGACACGAGCAAACACTACCGTTTTGCCGTCCGGCGAAATAGCCGGGGAACGATCCGAGTCGGTGAGCAAAGGCGGCGCAGTGAGTTTGTGCTTTTCGCCCGTCTCCCGCGCAATCAGCCAGATACCGAAGGCTTCGGCTGAAGAACTGCGATCCATTACCGCCAGCCACTCGCTATCCGGCGTCCAGTTGGGCATCCACATCCGTGCGTTCCAATCTGTGGATGAATTTTCGAGGGACGCGATTTTGCGTTCGGTGCCGCCCAGCGAAGGAATCAGATATAGTCCGCCTTCCCGAATGAACGCGATCCAACGGCCATCCGGCGACCAGCGCGGCCAATGCTCGGCGGCAGGATCAGTCGTCAGCCGCAGCATGGATTCATTGCCGATCTGCTTGACGTAAATGTCCGTGTTGTCGCCCTGCTCGCCATCCCAGGTAAAAGCAATTGAATTGCCATCGGGCGAGAAAGTCGGTTCCTGTTCGCTGCCAGGCAAAGTCGTGAAGGGCGCAGTCGTCGTCACTGGCACGACGTTCGACACGCGCGCAGCCAACCAGCGCACCGTTGCAAAATACCCAACCATCAGCAAGCCCGACACCAGCGCCACCCACAGCAAGGGATGAAAGCGGCGGCGCGGTTTGGCAATTTCAACTGGAGCCGTGTTGAGGGGAAACGTCGCATCAGTCCCATGTTCATTGGCTCCGCGCGAGGTTTCCCATACTTCCGCGACAAAGCGATAACCCCGCTTCGGCACCGTTTCAATGTAGCGCTCCCCATTTGTTCCATCACCCAGTGCCTTGCGGATGAGTGCGATGTTCGAGGAAAGATTCGACTCCTCCACAATCGTGTCGGGCCAGACTACTTGGAACAATTCTTCTTTTTCCACCAATCGTCCGTGCCGTTGAATCAGCGCCAGCAACAGGTCAAACGCTTTGGGGGTGAGCGAAATTGTCGCGCCTTCACGCAGTAACAGCCGTTCCTGCCGATCCAGATGAAATGAACCAAATTCGTATATCTCGTTTGTTTGCTGGCTCATATCTCCTCCAGGAATTTTCCAGGAACGCGCTGGGAAATTTCTCGGCCTTTTCCCATTGCGCTCACAGGATTCTGCTGCACCCGTTCGCCTATCGTCCGCCCTGCAATGAATTGTTCGTTGTAGTCGTAGGCGGATCGTAGCAGCACCGCCTTTCAAAGCAAACCCCAAATCGTCACTTCAGCGTACAGGCCACACCTTCCGGGCTGACCGGGATTCGTGTGTCTGCCGGGCGCTGACGAAAGGCACTCGCCATGAAACCCCGCATTCTTTGCAGTTGGATTATTCTTCTTAGCTTGTCGTTTCCCGTCGTCGCTAAAAATACAGACGAAGTCGAAGCGGCGCTCACAGCGATTGGCGCTGGCTCGGCAGTTGAAATCAAAAGCCGTCTCTGCACTGACAGTCTCACGGTGTTCGATGGCGAATCGCGCGCCCAGGCCATTGCCGCTTTACCCGCTGCGATTCGTGAGAGTCGCGCCAAATCCGATAAATTGCGGCAACGCGTCGCAACGCTCTATAACCAGGTGCTTCAGTTACACGGACGTACCAGAACGTCCCAGCAACCAGAATTATTTTTGTTTGAGAACGAAATTCCGACGGCGCAAATCTGGCGCGGTTGCGTGCTGTTGATTTCGACGAGTTTGGCCGAGGCACTCTATGACGGCGAAGTGGCTGGCATTCTTGCGCACGAACTCAGCCACGCTTATTTTGAAGACGAAATGGCTGCCGCGCAGCGTGATCGCGATGAGCGCGCCATGCGAATTCTCGAACTGAAATGCGATGGCGTGGCTGTCGTGTCCTTGAAATTATTGGACTACAAACCGACGCTGTACTTGAGCGGGCTGCAACGGATTCAACTGCTCACGAAACGCCTCGGACGTTCCAGCGGCATTTTGCAATCGCATCCTGAACTATCACTACGTGCGCAGTTATCCGAACGACTTATCAAATCGCTCGGATAATGCGTGCTATGGTAGCCCAAAAACAAACAACGCTTGTCCTGCCGCGATGGCTACGTGTTGTTTGCCATCAATCGCAAAGCTGATGGGATTGGCAGCAATGTAATTACCGGTTTGGATTTCCCAGAGTGGCTGGCCCGTGTTGGCATCCAGCGCATAAAAGTTGCCTTCGTTCGAGCCGCCGAAGACTAATCCGCCCGCCGTCGCCAATACGCCAGCCCAGGGCGGAGTATGCAGGCGGAACTCCCATTTCAGCTTGCCCGTCGTCGCCTCCATGGCGCGCACCGCGCCCCAGGCTTTGTTGTCGCCATCCACCGGGCGTTCGCCGCCACCTGCGTAAAACGTGCCGGGTTTGAATTCAACTTCGCCTTTGTAGTAGTAAGAGGCGCGTTCGCGCACGGCAACATAAAACAGTTTCGTGTCGGGACTGTAGGACGGGCTCCACCAATTCGTTGCGCCATTCAGCGCGGGCCAGACGAGCGTCCCTTCCAGGCTCGGCTCGGTGTTCGGCAGCACAAGGGGACGGCCTTTCGCATCTATGCCTTTCGCCCAAGTCTGTTTGGCATATTGCTCCGCCAACAGAAATTCGCCTGTCGTGCGGTCGAGCAAATAGTAAAACGCATTGCGATTCGCCATCGCCACCACCTTGCGCGGCTGGCCTTTGACCGTCGCATCGAAGAGCACAGGAATTTCCGTTGCGTCCCAATCGTGCGTGTCGTGCGGCGTGTATTGAAAGTGCCATTTGATCTTGCCGCTCGTCGCATCAATCGCCAGCAGCGAACAGGTATAAAGATTATCGCCCGGTCGCACATCGCCGTTCCAATCCGGCCCCGGATTGCCCGTACCCCAATAAATCAGATTCAACTCAGGATCGAACGAACCCGTCACCCACGTCGTGCCACCGCCCATTTTCCACCGCTCGCCTGTCCATGTTTCATGTCCCGGTTCGCCTGGCCCCGGAATCGTGAAGCAACGCCAAACGAGCTTGCCCGTCTTCGCGTCGTAGGCATCCAGAAACCCACGCACACCCGCTTCACCGCCTGCGATGCCGACAATGATTTTGCCGTTAATCGCCAGCGGTGCCGCTGTGATCGAATAACCCATCGTGTTGTCCTGCACCTTCCTTTCCCACCGCACCGTGCCCGTGCGCGCATCCAACGCCACGATGTAACAATCCAGCGTGCCGACGAAGACGGTGTCATCGAGAATCGCAATGCCGCGATTGGTCGCGCCAAAGCCGATCAGCTTAGTGTTTGGTGCCATTTTCCGTTCCCACGACCATAGCTTGCGTCCCGTCCGCACATCAAGCGCCGCTACACGCGTCGGCGGTTCGGTCACATACATCAGGCCATCTGCCACGACCGGCGAAGTTTCAAATCCGCCTTTTTCTGCTTTCTGATACACCCATTTCACTTTCAGCTTCGCCACATTGTCCGGCGTGATTTGTTTGAGCGGCGAAAAGCGATGCGCCGCATAATTGCCCGAATAGGTCAGCCAATTGCCTGCTTCCTGGTCGGCGTTGATGAGTCGTTGATAGGGAACCTGCGCACGCACGAACACGACGCAGCAGAGCATAAGCAATAAGAAAATGATCCTGTTCATTTGTCACCTCGCAAGCTATACAAATAGGCAATTAAATCATTCAGCCCCGCCGCCGTGAATGCGTCCTTGTAGCTCGGCATTGGCGAAACATCGAACTCTTTCTTGATTTCTTTCAACTCGCCTTTGCGGAACGAATACAAACGATTGCTCGCGTCACGAAGCTGCAACGTGAACGAATCTTCATTGACCCGCACGCCGCGCACGGCTTGCCCTTCGGCAGTGACGACACTGACGACCAGAAAGCCTTCTGGCAACGTGGCTTGCGGGTTGAGCAGGGCTTCGCGCAAGTAGGCGGGGCTGCGGCGCACACCGATTTCGGTGAGTTCGGGGCCAGCGATGCCACCTTGGCCGCGCACGATGTGGCACGATGCGCAATTCTTCTCGTAAAGCTGTTGGCCGCGCGTCGCATCGCCCGGCAGCTTGACGAGATTCACGCGACCGAGCGAGCGCACGTAGCTGGCGACGAGGCGAATTTCCCGATCCGTCATTTGCCAAAAGCCGGGCATCTCGGAATCAGGAATACCATTCTGTATGACCTTGAATAACGCGGCATCGTTCGTCGCGCGTTTTAGTTTGGGTTGATTGAGTGCCGGGCCTCTGCCACCCGTGCCTTCGATGCCGTGACAGAGCGCACATTGGCCGTTGAAGAGTTTCTTGCCCTGGGCTGCATCGGGAAGCTTGGGCAGAGGCTTTTGTGCTGCATTGGATTGCACGAGAGCCAACATGCCTGCCAGCAACAGCAAGGAAACATAACCGCGAGATTTCATACTGACCTCCTAATTTAGAGTGAAATTGCAGGCCGCCGCTTCCCATCCTGCGTTGCCTGCTCAAACGCATACGCCAATTGCAACACGTCGAAATCGCGTTGGTGCCGCCCGACGATTTGCAGGCCGACAGGCAGGCCTTCCGGCGTGAATCCACACGGCACCGAAATCGCGGGCAAGCCTGTCACCGTAATCGCGTAACAGGTCGCCATCCAATCAATATACGTTTCCATTTTTGTACCGTTGATTTCGTGTACCCAATCTGTTTCGACGGGAAACGGCACAACTTGCGAAACGGGCAACACGAGAAATTCATACCGTTCCATGAATTCGTGGACGCGATTGTAAAGTTGTGTGCGTTTGGCTTCGGCACGCGAGATGTCAGTACCTTTGAGCTGCAAGCCTTTTTCGACATTCCAAATGATTGTGTCTTTTAGTTGTACGCGATGATTTTTGTAATCATCGGCACGATTTTGCGCGAACGACCACGCACGCAACGTTTGAAAAATTTCATCGGCATCACGAAAATCAGGCTCGCCGTCTTCGACCTGACAACCAAGCGCAGCGAACACAGAACGCGCTTTGTCGCAGACTTCGTTGACTACAGGTTGCACAGGATAGCGGCCTAAATTGCGGCTCCACGCGATTTTTGTCTGGCGAAAATCACGCGCTAACGGTCGTGAAAAAATCCAGCTCGGTTCATTCAACGAAAGCGGCGCACGCGAATCAGGGCCAGCGAGTACTGACATAAAAAACGCCAAATCCTGCACGGTTCGCGCCAGCCCTCCTTCGACCGAAAGCGGATTCCACGCCATTGAATTTGGATACGAAGGCACACGCCCAGGCGATGAGCGAAAACCGACGACGTTACAAAAACTCGCGGGGTTTCTCAACGATCCACCCATATCGCTGCCATCGGCCAACGGCAACATTCCACAAGCCAAAGTGGCTGCTGCGCCACCGCTACTGCCGCCGCATGATTTCGTCAGATCATAAGGATTTCGTGTCGCGCCAAAAATTTGATTGAAGGTATGCGAACCGGCGCCAAATTCCGGTGTATTCGTTTTGCCAATGATGATCGCGCCCGCTGTTTTCAGGCGCTCGACTAACAACGCATCACTGGTCGGCACAAAATCCTGATAAATCGGCGAGCCTTGCGTAGTCCGTATCCCCGCCGTCGCCATCAAATCTTTTACCGCATGTGGAAAGCCATGCAGCGGCCCAGGTACGCGGCCTTTCGCTAAATGTTCGTCGGCATCTTTCGCCGCCCGCATCGCTGCTTCTTCGCCAATGAATGTGGGGATCGCGTTGACCTTTGGATTCACGCGTTTGATTTGCGCCAGAAACGCAGTCATCACTTCGACCGCAGTCACTTCGCGCGTGCGAATCATCCGTGACAATTCAACTGCGTCTTTGAAGCAAAGTTCCGCTTCAGGACGAAGTTTGGGAGAAGTTTGAGCAAGTATTTTCACTTCGCCTCCTGCAATTTCTGCTGCGCTAAGCGAACCAGCCGCAGCCAAAAACTCACGGCGTGTGATGTTAGGTACTGAAGAAGAATCATCAATGTTTTCAGGGGTCATGATAATATTTTGTAATAGCCCTAAGACTGTCAGCGGCTTCAGGCTTAACACAATAGATGAATTGGATATACAGTGCGGTGAGTATAGCACGAGCGCATCTGACCGCCATTGGCTCCCAGGGGTTTTCCTGAAAAAATGAATGTATCTCTGCCTGTCTAACTGCTACCTGCGTCAGGCTTGACAGGTCTGATCCCTTCCGTTAGGGTGACAAACATTAGCTGACAACTTAGAACAGCCTCGTTGGCATTTTGTGCAGAAAGGAGAAACGTGATGCTTGAAATTCTGTTTGTCGTAGGAATCCTGATAATGATCGGCGGTGGGATCAAAATGTATTTTGACAAGAAGAAAAACTCCGACTCAGGGAAATAGGCGACTGAGACCGCAGAGCAGCAGCGCTCACCTTTATTCGACCCCCGATTCGCTGCTTCGTGCTCACGACTCAAACTTACCCCTGAAACCAGAAGAATACGGTGAATCCCACCGTTACAAGACCTGTTACAAGTACGGCCATAGACAGCAGCCGATTGGGTCGTCCGAAAATGACCTGCCACAGCCCGGCGCTCATACTCGTGAGGCCAATCACGAGCACCAGTCCGAGAATACCAAAGATCATCCCCGCCTCGTGTGGTGTCCCTGTAAATGCGGTGGTTAAGCCTCTGCCCTGTTCGCGCATGATATTGGCGATGACCAGGATCAGATACGCCATCCCTGCCGACAATCCTGCGCCAAGTACGACCAAAATCATCCCGGTCACGCGCACCTGCTGACTCGTTCGCAAGCCCCGGTTGCATTGCGGACAGCGGCGGATCGCACTCGTGGTTTCGTACCCGCACGAGAAACATTTTCGCGGAGCTACTTCGGTTGTCATAGTTTCCCTCGTTTACATTACACCTATTAGCACTTAACGCCCTCTTCGGTAAACCCTTTATTCATCTCCAGCCTCAGTTTTTGCGCGTCATCAGACAGGCACACCAAAAAAATGCCGTGCGCGTGATGGGGTTTTCTTTTGCTTCTCGCGTTAGTCAGTGCAGGCAATCAGAGGCCGTCAACGCTGACCATCGCCCCTGACCTGCCGCGCCGATTTTCAATGTAACAGCGCAGTCCCCGTCGCAAGGCTGGCTTGTCCAAGCCTCTGGTCGAAGTGTGTCCAGACGATGGGACTGCGAGAGGAGCCGCTATGCGCAAGCCAATCACGTTCGCCATCGTTTTCATCATCGCCTTCACCAGCGCCATCACTGGACAACCGCTAAACAAAGCTGCCAGCAACACCAAAGCCAAAAGCAAGCAAGTAGAATTGCTGGAAGGAACAGAAG
Source organism: Blastocatellia bacterium (assembly GCA_043719385.1). Taxonomy (GTDB): domain Bacteria; phylum Acidobacteriota; class Blastocatellia; order RBC074; family RBC074; genus JAFDVL01. The sequence goes on from JAYSTY010000520.1 coordinate 14,266, forward strand.
GGGCAAAAGCCATCGCCCGTCTTGGCGATCTTTCGCGCCTTGTGCTGCGTGAACGACTGAAACAGATGCGGCAACCGTACTCCCAGCCCAGTCCATTGCACGTGAGCGAGATCATTGAGGAGCAACATTTATCTATTGCGAGCTGCAAGTCAGTTGACCGACTCAAAGTCGTCCTGCAACCCGTGTTGGATTATCATGGGCGCAGCTTGATGTCGATTTATGTGCTGTGGTCAGATCAGCCGAAAGCTTATTCGGTTGATCGTACAGCTATTTTTATCACCACAGGCCTGCTGATCCACGCGAGTGATGAAGAATTGCGCGGCATTGTTGCACACGAGCTGGCGCACGAGTATGTGTGGGACGAACGTAAAAACGCGAGGCAAATGAAGGATGTAAGACTAATGCGCGAATGCGAGCTGTTCTGCGATGCAGTGGCGGCTTTTACGCTGAAAGAAATCGGCGATGATCCGGTGAGCTATGGCCGCATCCTGGAACGTGTGACAGGCATCGAAATTAAAGCTGGCATTGGCTCGCGTTATGAATCTGACACGCATCCCTCACTCGAAACGCGCAAAAAACTGAATAAGTTTTTGTGCCAGCAGCTTGACTGAGGACGGATTTGCAGAGATGGCTTAGTGATCAGTTCAGCGTGGTGTTGAGAACTTTCCCTTGCGGTTGGCCTGACTGCTAACGATCCACATTCCCTAACGTCCAGATGTTTCCGGAAACCTCCCGGATGGTGACGACGAGGCGATTTGCGGCGACCCCAAACTCGGAACCACTTAGAACAGGAAAGATCATCCGGCTGGGGCTGTCAAACGCCACCACCAGGAAGGGTTCACCCAGTGGTTTCCCAACGACCGGATCGAAGCGAATCCCCCAAACGTTATAAAAGCCTGTGCGATCGGAAAGGAAATAAATTGTTTTGCCATCGGGTGCCCAACGGGGCTTATCATCCCAATTTTTGCCTTCAGTGATGCGAATCCACTCACCACCTGCCGCCGGCACAACATAAATAGTGGAAATATTGGCGTCACCACGTTTCACAGCAATGAAAGAAATCCAGCGCTCGTCCGGGGAAAAGTAGGTTTGCCAGAGAGTATGCTCCTCGGAAGAAGTCACCACCCGCGCCTGGGTTTCCGCCTGCGGAGCCGCCGCAATTGGCAGCAATCGAATCACTGATCGGCCTGGGTTAACAGGACAGGCAGAACCTAAGATCCATTGTCCGTCGCCAGACCAATCCCAACAAACATTAGCCGTATCAGCCGACGATATGGGCGAAGTGAGAACCTGTTCGTCGCCGCCGCCTGCTGGATAGATAACGAATGAAAAAACACCATCCTCATTGCGACTTGCTGCCCCTACTGACTTTGGTGTGCGTTGCCGGACAGCAACCAGGTGCGTCCCATCTCGCGACCAATAGCCTGGCCAATGAATAAAGTTATCTTCCACCACCACCAACTGTTGATGATCCTCCTCCAGCGATTTTTCCCAGCGTTCTATTTTCCAGCCACGCGACACCCAGAATGACAGCTTCCGGCCATCGCGCGACAGGTCATTTGCTACGGCATTCATGCCCACGTCAGTCACTGGCTGGCCTGCCCCCTTGATTTTGCCGGTTGCGGCATCGAGCGGCAGTGACCAGATCCGCGAGTTTACCGGACGGGTGGAGTAAGCCAAGTTCTTGCCGTTTGGAGACAGCGCGATGCCGCTGCCAACCCCCACATCAGTAGTCAGGCGTTCCGGGCCCGTGACCCATCGCAAGGTCTGTGGGTCCACGGTGACTCGCCAGAGATTGCGAGTGTCCTTGGACTGACCTACAAAATATAAATACTGCCCCGAAGGTGCCCACTGAAATGCCAGAAGCAAAACGTCTGCCTCTTTGAGTTGCTTCTCCGCCTCGCCTGTTATCTCCGACTTGACCGCCGGCCCGCCAGTGAGCGGGATCGTCCAAAATCCCGGTCCGGATTTATCACGGCCCCTAACCGATATCCGCTGACCATCAGGATGCCACGCCACGCCTGGCAGAAAAACGAATCTGCTGAAAAATTCGGGCTGAACTTCACGCGGCGGTTCTCCGTCCAAGGCCACCACGTATGCCTTCCTTTGCTTAAACCAGTCGTCAGAGACGAAATCACCAAACAAAATCCGAGAGCTGTCTGGTGACCAGCGCGGATAATAGCCGAACGAAGATATTTTGCGTTCGTTTCCGCCCAACGCCGGAACGATATACAGCCCGCCGCCCTCACGCTCGGAGCGGAACACAATGCTTGTTCCATCGGGTGACCAGTCCGGCTGCCAATCGTGGGCTGGTGATTTGGTCACTTGTATCGGATCACCACCACCAATCTGCTGCACCCAGATATCGAAATTTCCGCCTCGGTCGGAACTGTAGGTAATTAAGCGACCATCGGGTGACCAGGATGGCCAGCTTTGCAGCCCTGCGCCCTCGGTCAATTGTGAAAGAGGCCGTTGCGTCGCAGGGCCAGCCGGGGATTTCTGACGGAGCAACGCAGGAAGGTAAGCCACAACAGCAATCACTGCAACGAGCGCCAGCAGTGCAAAGACCACTCCCATTCTGTGAGCTTTGATCTTGGTAAACAGGTTTTCAGCTTTCTCTGCCGGACTTGTGGTTGACTCACTCTCGCGCTTCAGGTTTTTCAGATCAACCAATAACTCGCGTGCCGATTGATAACGCCGCTCCCGCTCCTTCTCCAAACACTTCCGCACGATCCGTTCCAACTCAGCAGGCACGTCATAATTGAACCGCGCCATCGCGTCCGGCTGCGAGTGCAAAATGTGATCCAGCGTCTCGCTTGTACTCGACCCGGTAAAAGGCATGCGCCCTGTCGCCATTTCATATAGCACTACGCCTAAACTGAAAAGGTCAGAGCGATGATCCACGTCGCGCCCCAAGGCTTGCTCAGGACTCATATACGGCACCGTTCCCATCACCACGCCCGATTGCGTTTTTGCCAGCGTGCTGATGTTACTTTCGATGGACTGTGGCTGTGCAATCTTGGCTAACCCGAAGTCCAGCACTTTCACTTGTCCGCGCTCGTTGAGCATCACGTTCGCGGGTTTGATGTCGCGGTGTGTGATGCCTTTGCTGTGCGCTGCATCCAGCGCATCGGCGATCTGACTGCCAATGTCTATGATCTCAGAGATTGCCAGCGGAGTGCCGTTGATTTTGGCAGCGAGCGTTTGGCCTTCGACATATTCCATCGCAATGAAGCTTACGCCATTCGCTTCGCCAATTTCATAGATCGTCGCCACGTGCGGATGATTCAACGCGCTCGCGGCTTTGGCTTCGCGGACGAAGCGGCGCATCCGCTCTGCATCAGTCGAGACTTCAGCGGGCAGTATTTTCAAGGCGACAGTGCGGTCGAGCTTTGTGTCGCGGGCGCAATAGACTTCGCCCATCCCGCCTTTGCCCAGCGGCGAAATGATTTGGTAATGGCTGATAGATTTGCCTGTTAACGATGGCGATTTACTTTCCGCAAATAAGGGCGCGACTAACTGAATAGCTGGGGCTTCGATGAGCGTTCCGGCCTGTTCATCGGAGGCGAGCAACAATTCGACTTCGCGCCGCAAGGCGTCATCGTTCGCGCAAGCCTGGCTGAGAAACGCAGCGCGTTCACTCGGCGCAAGGTTGCACGCGGCGTGAAAGATGGCCTCGATTTGTCGCATACGTTCAGGCGTCATCATCGTTGCCCTCGGTCAAAATGCGATGCAGCCACGCTTTCGCCGCCCGCCATTCGCGTTGCACCGTTGGCGAAGAAATTTTCATGACTTCTGCCACTTCGTCCAGGCTCAAGCCGCCGAAGAAACGTAGCTCGACGATGTGGCCCTTGCGAGCATCCATCGCGGTCAGCTTTTCCAACGCTTCATTGACTGCCAGCAGTTCCGCCGTCTGTGCTTCCGTCACCGCCGCCGTTTCATCCAGCGAAACCCGCAACGCGCCGCCGCCCCGTTTAGCGTATTGATAACGCCGCGCATGGTCAATCAGGATGCGCCGCATCAACTGCGCCGCGATGCCGAAGAAATGGGCACGATTTTGCCAATGGACATTTTTTTGATCTATCAACCGCAAGTAAGCTTCGTTGACCAGCGCGGTCGGTTGCAATGTATGACCCGGATTTTCGCGCCGCAAATAACCACGCGCGAGTCGGCGCAGTTCGTCATTCACGAGTGGCAACAGTTCATCCAGCGCGGCCTGATCGCCGTTGCCCCAATTCACTAAAAGTTGTGTTACATCTGGTGGTGACGGATTCATGATGCCTACCCCATCAACGACGAAATGGTTGTGAATATTCGGTCACAATGTTTTGAAGCCTGGCGCACTTTAGTCGGATCAATAAGTCCAAGTAATTTTGCGCCATGCAGGATTTTTCGATACTCAGGTTTATTCGTTTTACTGATCGCCTTGTTGAGCGATTTCTCAAGCTGGCTTTTTTCGATCTTTTCGACATCCGTAATTTTAGGCAGCGCTTTCTCCTTGAAGCCTTGTCCATAAAACTTTCTCAGTGCTTCTTTGTCAGCCATAAGCCATGCTTCCATTGTCTGTACCATCAAATGACACCGCTCATCACTACAACCGAGAGATTCCCACTGATCTAGCTGCTTCAAATGTAGCCATGGCATTTTGCTGACAGGCGCTTCAGCATCAACCAATAATATATTTATCGCGTGTGAATGAATTTTCAGCGCCGTTTTGAAGTTATCGTATGCAGTGTCTCGACCGCCGCAGATAATCAAACTTAGCTTGATGCGCTTTGCTCGTGCCGTTTCGTATAGCTCATTCAGAAACGCTCGCATCCCTTCACGAAAAGGGTCTTTGGTGTTGGGGCCATCTCCGCCACCTTCGCAATAAATACGAATTTCCTGTGTCAACGCACGCCTCCAATTTCTCCCATTCGCCATAGATCACCAATGGCATAGCGGTCAAGCCAGGGCTTAATTTGTTCTGCTTCCAGCCGCCGAAGTTTTGTCCCTTCATCATCACGTTCACAAATAATAATCGCTTCGGGATGTTCACTAAGACCTGAAATCAAAGCGTCGGAATGCGTTGTTACAATTAACTGTGTGCGTTGCGATGCTTCAATGAGTAGTTCGGCAATTTGGGGAATGACATGCGGATGAAGCCCGACCTCTGGTTCTTCAAGACAAATAATTGGCGGTGGTGTAGGGTCAAGCAGGATCGTCAATAAACACAAATATCGTAACGTACCTTCGGAGAGCCGCGCCGCAGATATAGGTGTACTAAGCCCCTTTTCACGAATATAGAGTGGAACCGCTCCTCCTTCGACTTTAGGGAATATCTCCTCAACTGTAGGCAAAACGGCTTTCAATCTTTCTGTTATTTGGTGTCGGACGCTTGCAGGTTTGTTAATTAAAACTAGGCCCAAATTACTTCCATCTTCTAAAAGATTGGCTGAAGGGAGGTTAGCGTTCTGGGGGTATCGTAACGCTCCATGCCTTCCTAAGTTCCAGCCAGTATAAAAGTGGATGGATGAAAAGATGTCTTGCAAATGTGAGATTTCAGGAAAAGCCTCAGGGTTCTTATATTGACTTAGAATAGACTTACTCTGGTCAATACTAATGTTACTTGGTAAATACTTTGTTATTGACGAAGCGTTATCGGAACTGGGAGTTTGCCTGGAATAAATTTCAGCCCGCCCGTTACCGATAGTTTCATAAAGATCGTTTATCCCCTCCTCCCCTTGTAAGTAACTTATAGATTCAAAGAATATTTTGACCCAGGAACGGTCATCAATTATCGTCACTCCATAAAATAGTTCGTGGTTCTTGTTTGGCGCAGTTACAGTAATACGAATAGAGAATTTATTTATTTTGATCCCCCCTTTCCAAAGGTACTCGCCAATACTGCCACCTTCCCGTATGGGTTGTCCAACGTCTTCAGGGGTCGCATTTAAAATCCGAAAGGCCTCAATGAAATTTGATTTACCAGAAGCATTTGGCCCTATGAGTACATTGAGCGGCTGCAATTCAATGTCCTGTGCATCGCTTCCGAAAGAAAGAATATTCTCTAGTCTAAGGCTTGTAATAACTCTTTTGCCTTCCATTGCTACTCCTCTTATTTTTCACTAACCGCAAAGCTGTTTGGCTGGAATCCGCTTGTTATGACTGAAGCTCGAAATTCAAGCCGAAGTTTCGATTATTTGTTTGATTTCTCCAATTAAGTACAGCGAACCACAGGCGCAAATTAAACCGTGCGACGGCGTTCGTTGCAATGCCTGACGCAATGCTTCGGTAACAGACTCTGCCTGAATTGACGGGATGTTTAATTGCGTGGCAGCGTCGGAAATTATAATTGGGCTGGCGCTCCGTGGATTGTTGATGTGCGCGGCGATAATTATTGTGGCGAAGGGGAATAACATTTCCGCCATGCCTGCGATTGCTTTATCGCTCATTGCGCCGAAAATCATTGTGATAGGAATGTTGGCCTCGTAAGCGCGCAAAAATTCCTCCAGGGTTTTTGCACCTGCTAAATTGTGTGCGCCATCCAGCAAAACCTGGCGGCCTTCGACAGTGATAATTTCCAGGCGCCCGACCCAGTTAACGTGTTCGAGGCCTGCTTCAATCGCTGATTTAGGCATGCACAAACCCTGCTGGCGTAATTGCTCGGCAAGGTGAATCGCAGTGCGGGCATTGATCGTTTGATGTTCACCACGCAAATTTAACTGGACTGAATAATCGGTCAGAGCAGTATGATATTTGAAATGAAACATCCCGGTTGAGGCTTCGTCGGTGAGCAATTTATTTTCGGGTGCTTCAACAAAAATAAGTGGCGCTGTGAGTTCAGCCGCACGTGCGATGATTGCCTGCCTTGCTTCTTCTGGTTGCGGCGCTACGACCACCGGAATGTTCGATTTGATAATGCCAGCTTTTTCCGCCGCGATTTGGGCAAGCTGATGACCGAGATATTCCTGATGATCCAGGCTCACCGGAGTAATGGCGCAAACTGTCGGCGCACAAATATTTGTGGCATCCAAACGACCGCCGAGGCCTACTTCCAAAATTGCCAGGTCAATTTTTTGTTCGGCGAAATGCAGATACCCAATCGCTGTGACCTGCTCAAAATAAGTCGGCAGTGCAGGCAGTGTTTGATTATCCACAAGTTTTTCACAGGCTGTGCGAACTCGATTTGCCAAACGCGCAAAATCTTCCGGCGCAATTTCCTGACCGTCCACCCGAATGCGCTCCGTGATCGAAACCAAATGTGGCGAAGTGTAAAGCCCGATGCGATGACCGGCGGCGAGGGCGATGGCTTCGACCATTGCGGCTGTCGAACCTTTGCCATTGGTTCCGGCGATGTGGACAACTTTGTAACGCAGTTGTGGCTCACCCAGTTCGCGGCATAACGCGGCGATGCTGTCCAGCCCAAGTTTCATCGCCAGCATTTCGTGCCCAAGACTGTATAGATAATTGAGAGCTTCAGTGAAATTCATGGGAAATCAAAAGGCAAATATCAAAAGGCAAAAAGCAAAAGGGCGGCGCTTAAGATTTTCTTTTTTCAAGATAGGAAGGGAACTATCTTCCGCCCCTTTTTATTTTTGATATTTGCCTTTTGCCTTTTGCTTTCATTTGCCTGTGAACATCGCTTTGCGCTTTTGCACAAAGGCCTGGACGCCTTCGCGGAAATCGGCGGAATGGAAGCATTCGGCCTGGTTGACCGCTTCAAATTCCAGAGACTCAGCCAGGCTGTGCGTCAGGCCATAATTGAGTCCGGCTTTAATCTTAGCCAGTGAAATCGCGGGTGAGGCTTTCAAGCGTTCGGCGATTGCGTTCACGGTGGCGTCAAGTTCTTCGTAAGGAACTACGCGATTGACGATGCCTAATTGCAGAGCTTCCTGCGCGTTGACAGTTTCACCCAGCGCAATCATTTCAAAGGCTTTGTGATAACCGACCAGTTGCGGGACAAAATGCGTTCCGCCGCCGTCCGGCATCAATCCGATGCGCACAAACAGTTCGGCGAATTTTGCCTGTTCCGAAGCAATAATCAAATCGCAGGCCAGCGCATAATTGCAGCCAATTCCGGCAGCAAAGCCGTGGACGCGAGCGATGATTGGTTTAGGTGTTGCACGCATCGCCAGGATCGCCGGATTCGTCGTGTTGCGCAGCGATTCCGTAACATCGTAATGCTCAGAATCCATGGCATTAAATCCGCCGAGGTCTGCTCCGGCGCAAAAGGCGTCGGCGGCCCCGGTCAGGATGATGACTTTTGATTCATCGTTGACCGACTCAAGAATTGCCTGCGAAAACAGCCCAAACATTTCGGGCGTGATCGCATTGCGGGCTTGGGGGCGATTGAAGGTGATGCGCTTGATACCGTTTTCAAGCGTGATAAGTAATGGTGCTTCTGCTGACATGTAAAATTTCCTTTCTAAAGTTGGAAGATAACGAGAGCAGCGTCATTGTCGCTTAGGCGTAAACGATTTACAATCTGCGCGTTGAGACTTGATCGCTCTATCCGCAGGAGGAAAATTCATCGTGTCCGAACTAAAACAATTATTTGATCTGACTGGCAAAGTCGCGCTGGTCACTGGCGGTTCACGCGGGCTAGGGTTGGAAATGGCGGAAGGTTTAGCCGAAGCTGGCGCGTCGTTGATGTTGCTGGCGCGTCGTGAGCAATGGTTATTGCCAGCGGTCGAAGGACTGAAACAGCGCGGCTTCAAAGTGGAAGGCGCAGTGTTTGATGTCGCCAATCCTGATGTCGCTCCGGCGGCTGTGGCGCGGACTGTTGCTGCTTTTGGCAGGATAGATATTCTGGTCAACAACGCGGGCGTGACGTGGGGACAACCTGCCGAAGAGCTTCCGCTCGACAAATGGAATATGGTGCTGGAAATTGATTTGACGGCGGCGTTTTTATTTTGTCAGGCGGCTGGGAAAGAAATGATCAGGCAGAAATATGGGCGCATTATTAACATCGCTTCGGTGCTGGGAATAATCGGAACGATGCCGGAACTGGATCATCATCTCTCGGCTTATGTCGCGGCAAAAGGTGGACTGATTGCACTGACACGAGAATTAGCCGCGAAATGGGCGCCACATAATATTCGTGTGAATGCGATTGCGCCGGGTTTTTTCCCTTCGCGCATGACAGAAAAATCTATGGAAGCTCATGGCACTGAACTGGCCGCGACTACGCCGATGAAACGCGTTGGGCAGCCAGGCGAATTAAAAGGCGTCGCTGTGTTTTTAGCCGCCGACGCCTCGAATTACATCACCGGACAAACGATTGCGGTGGACGGTGGAATGACGGCGGTGTAAAAGGATTTAGGATTTAGGATTTGGGATTTAGCGCAAAGGCGAAATAATTTTTTTGACACCTGAGCATTCATCCTCAAACCCTAAATCCTGAATCCTGGCTCCTAAATCCTAATTATGATTAATTCACCCAAATACGACGAACGCCCCTGGGGCAATTTTATTGTCCTTGACGAGGCTGACACTTTCAAAGTCAAACGCATCGAAGTCCTGCCCGGCAAACGGTTGAGCTATCAAATGCACGCGCAACGTGCGGAGCATTGGTACATCGTCGCGGGCATAGCGAAAGTTACGCTTGATGGCAAAGACCTGAATTTACAGGCAGGCGAGGCCGTAGACATTCCGCAGGGCACAGCCCATCGCATCGAAAACCCCGGCACTGAAAAAATGATTTTTGTCGAGGTGCAGCGCGGTACTTATTTTGGTGAAGATGACATCGTGCGTTTGCAGGATGATTACGGTCGGAATTGACTTGGCGCGGCGAAACAGATAGCTTCTCAAGTTGCAAGACATCCCTACGTCAAAAAGCACCGGAAGCACAGGCAACCGGAGCAGCAGATCCAAGTAAAAATTCCCGGTCGCATCCGCTCCCGGTACTGCATCACCTATGTCAGTCCGCGCTCGTTACCTGATCGTTATCATTGCCCTGATTTTATTGATTGTCACGACCCTGGCATCGTTTCAATGCTCGCGTTTATTGCAAGCACAACTGATGGCGAAAAGCGCGGTCGGAAACATGATTGCGATCAATGTTTTTTCCCTCGCGCAGGAGGCCATCAACAACAATCCGCAAAAATCGGCGCAGGCGGCAATCAAAGATGACCCGCAGGTAAAAGTCTGGCTTGACGCCAGTGGGCGCAATCAAAAATTTTCCTATCTCGCAATTCTGGCGGCGGATAATGCCGTGATTGTCGAATCTGATCCGCAACAAAATCGCCAGTCGCCCCTCACTACTTCCATCGAAAAACTGAACGAGAAAACCTGGCTGCGGCAATGGCTGGAATTACGGCGCGGGAACAGGCTTTATGAAGTCACTACGCCGCTCAATGTCAACGGTCAGCCATTTGGGCGGTTTGTGGTGGGATTTCCCGCGCCGGCAATTTATCAGGAGGTTGCGTCCAATTTACGGCTGACGCTGATCGTGGCTATGGTGGTGGCCCTGCTGGCTATTTTGCTGGCGGTCTTGTCCGCGAATCTGGTGCTGCTGCCGTTGCGCGAATTTTTTGGCATCATCGAACAACTCGAAGTCGAAAGCGCCGCGTTGAGCCGGAACGAAAAAGAGCCAGCCGATTTACAAAGCGCGGCGCAACGCTTGCGAGAATTAGGAAAACGGTTTGCCGGCAATCGCAACGAGGTCGAAGCGATGCGCGACCAGATGCGCCAGGTCATCGGCAATTTGCCGGATCGGTTGTTGCTGCTGGATCGTGAACAACGCGTGATGATGGCGAGTCCAGAGGCCGAACGGTTATTGCTGAATGGGGCTTCGCAATCTTTGCGTGGAGAAATTCTGAGCGAAGTTTTAGATAAGACGCATCCGCTGCTGCTGTTAACTGCGCGGGCGTTCCAGGCTGGTCAGCCCCGCGAAGAAACCCTGGCGTTGCTCACGCCGGAAGGTCAGGCGCAAAAGCTGCTGGCCTCAGTGCAGGTTTTTGCCGAGAACGGGCAGGTGGCGGGAGCGTTGCTGACCCTGCGCGATTTTGAATCACTGAAGCGTCTGGAAACACAGCTTGATTACGCGACCCGGATTGCTGCGCTCAGCCGCATCACCTCCGGTGTCGCCCACGAAGTCAAAAATCCCCTGCACGCGATGGTGCTGCATCTGGAATTATTGCGCGCCAAACTTGAGGCCGGACGCGATCCCGGCACGCACGTTGAGGTTTTGACTTCCGAGGTCAATCGCCTGAATCGTGTCGTCCAAACCTTTCTCGATTTTACGCGCCCGGTACAAATGCAAACGCGCAAATATGATGCCAATGAAGTCTTGCGCGAAGTGATGCTGCTCGCGCCCATTAATCCTGACAGTAAAATTCAGGTCGTAACCAGGTACACCAGCGAGCCGCTGCTGATTGAAACCGACATTGATATGCTCAAGCAGGCTTTGCTCAACATCGTCATCAACGCTTGTCAGGCAATGCCCGCAGGCGGGAAGCTGACGCTCACAACCGCACGCAGCAACAACCATCAGGTGGAAATGATAATCAGTGACGAAGGCGAAGGCATTCCCGCCGAGATGCGGGAACAGATTTTTAATTTGTACTTTACGACTAAAGAAAAAGGCAGCGGCATTGGCCTGGCACAGGCCTTTCGCGCTATCCAAATGCACGGTGGCAATATCGAGGTGGAATCAACTGTCGGGCAGGGAACGAGTTTTAAAATTACGCTGCCAGTCGCCTGAAATCAGTGCGGCAGAGAGTATCCCTGCCGCATTTTATAGCGGTTTTTAAGTGGCTGCGACCGAGCGCTTGTTGATTGTCCATTGCCCACTATCCATTGTTCATTGTCAGGCAGAAAAAAATAGCAGTTGTCCAACAATGGATAATGAACAATAGACAATGGACAATGCTTTGCGGTGAGCGTCGCACACCTGCAAACCGCGATAGGCTTACTTTGCCGGCGTAATCGTTACATTTTTGAACATCACTTTCGTGTGATCGCCCTGCAACATAATCGGCCCGGCCTCGCCTTCATTGCTGTCAAGCGCCCCGCCCGTAATGCCGGGAATCTCTTCGTTTTCAATAATCGTCTGACCATTCAAAACAATCGTCACGCGCCGCCCAATCAACGTAATATCAAACGTTTGCCACTCACCAGGTTTCTTTGAAGCATTCGCATTTGGCTTGAGAAATCCATAGACGCTGCCCATCCGCAACGGATCAGCCGCCTGTCCGTAAGCGTCATTAATCTGGACTTCGTGCCGTCCGCGCAAATAAATTCCGCTGTTACCAGTCGGCACGTTATTAAATTCGACATGCAATTTGAAGTCAGTAAATTTCTGGTCGCTGATGATGTCCGCGCACGGAGTTTTATTCGTCAGCGAGCCATTTTCAACCGACCAGCAATTGGGATGCGCATTGGTGCGCGGCTTCCATCCGGTCAAATCTTTGCCATTGAAAAGCTGAATTGCTTTGCCCCAGACAGGTTTCGCCGCACGACGCATTTCAGGAGCCTTAACCGCCGTCCAGTTCACCGTCTTACCTGTTTCATCCTGCGCAGTTCCTTCTAATTTGTCTCCATTGAGTTTGCCGGAAAAGACCAATACCTCCGGCATTCTTTCGTACTGTTTCGGAATTTGAATCGTGAGTTGTCCGTCTTTATATTCCGCCGCAGTCGCATAACGATTAGAGCCAAAATGCCCGACAAATCGCGCCATGATTTCCGTTTCCTTGCGATGCTGAATTTCAAACCACGAAGGAAAACTTACGCCGTCTGATCCCTGGACAGTGACATCCCAGCGCCCCAGAATTTTGTCAGCGTAGCCGATAGGTTGGGCTGAAGTGATGACAGAAGCACTTACTACAATGCAAAGCAGGCATACTAAATTCAAACATTTGTTAGTTGATATTTTCATTTTATTTTGGATTTCCTCTCCATTTTTTAGGTATTTCCCCTAAGTATTTTTTTTCTCTCGTTCAATAAGCGCGACGATAAACGAAGTATCAAGGAAGATTTTCTTTGGCATTAGCATCCTCAATTTCGTACAGCTTTACTTTGGTCGAGAAATCCGGCGCAGCAGCAATTTTAATCTTGCGGAGCTTCGCCATAACAGATTCGTCCGCGCCATTCATTTCTTCCTCAAAGCGCTTGATAACCTGATAAAGCTTGCCCAAATATTGCACTGGAACCTTTTCTATTTCGGCAACCAGCTCTTCTTTGGTAATCATACAAATCTCTCCTCTCATTTATCGGATGGCGATTTAATTATTATCGCCGGAATCTCCAAATCTTTCACGCCTTTATTAAATGCAGGTACTTCCGCTTGCAAGACATCATCCAGCTTTTTCAATTCTGAATCAATCCTGGAAGCCAAATCATTGTAAACCTGATACGCCTGATCGGTGGGAGCATTGTCCGATCCGCTGACTGATCCGCCGAGCGCGGCTAATTTATTATTCAAGCGAATCGGGTAATTTAGCGGGTCCTGGTTGCTTTGATTTTTGGTTTGGTAAAGCGCTTCTTCAATCGTAGTTAATTTTGCATTGAGAGATTTTCCAGCCTCAACTACGGCTTTGGAATTTGGTTGTGAGGCGATTCGTTTTGTTACATCGTCTACCTGTTTGCGCACATCACGAATTTTCAAAATTGCTTCGTGTGTGTCGCTCAGTTTGGTGCGAATTCTCCACAGCAAATCGAATTGCTTAGCGAAATCTTCTGTCGAAGTCGCAAGGCGCGGGTCTTTTTTGATTTCAAAATTTTCGATCAACGTTTTGCCGCCGACGGTAAGCCTGACCTGATAATTTCCGGGGACAGCTTTCGGCCCCGTCACGCTCCCAGCCCACATAATTAAGTTCGGGAATTTCGTTGCATCAGCATATCGCGTATCCCACACGAAGCGATTCAGACCCGCATCAGTATTGACTTTCGGCGTGCCGCCTCTGCCAAAGCCACCGTCGTCGTCCGCTATAGTTGGAGTTGGTGCGCCTTCTTCGGGCTTAGGTTTGCTCGTAAATTTTTTGATGGATTTGCCTGCCGCATCTAAGAATTCCAGCGTGACTTCATCAGTTGTTTTTGTTTTGAGATGGTAATAAACGACTACGCCAGCGGCAGGATTTTGACCAACTGCGGCGGTCGGTGGAAGCGGTGCGGCTCCGCCGACTGTCCGATACGCATCTTCCGGTTTGAAGAGATGTACGTCAGCTTTCGCAACTTCATCTTTCATCTGATGCAGCACAGTCAAATCATCCAAAATCCAAAATGCGCGACCTTGTGTAGCGACGACTAAATCCTTGTCGCGTTTTTGAATGATGAGATCGGTGATCGGGACGACTGGCAAATTGAGTTGGAGCGATTGCCAATTTTCTCCGTCGTCGTAAGAAACATATAAGCCTGTTTCCGTGCCTGCATACAGTAAGCCTTTGCGATGTGGGTCTTCGCGGATGACGCGGGTGAACGCAGAGTCAGGAATGCCTTTGGTAATTTTCTTCCACGTCTTGCCGTAATCATTCGTCTTGTACAAATACGGTTTGTTGTCGTCGGATTTATACATCGTCGCCGCGACATACGCCGTAGCTGCATCGTGCGGCGAAGCGTCCAGCGAATTGATCTGAATCCATTCGGGCAGGTCTTTGATATTTTTGGTGACGTTGTTCCAGTTTTTCCCACCGTCCTGCGTGACCTGGACTAAGCCGTCGTCTGATCCCGTCCAAATTACTCCGGCTTTGACAGGCGATTCCATCCCGCAAAAAATCGTGCAGTAATATTCGACGCTGGTATTGTCTTTCGTAATCGGGCCGCCGCTGGAGCCTTGTTTCGATTTATCGTTGCGCGTCAGGTCGGGCGAAATTGCCGTCCAGCTTTGACCCTCATTCGTAGTTTTGAAAAGGACGTTTCCGCCCGTGTACAAAGTGTTCGGATCGTGCGGCGAAAAGAAAATCGGGAAGTTCCATTGAAAGCGGTATTTCATTCCGTCCGCGCCCCAACCCATCGGATTATCAGGGTAAACGTTGAGGTCACGCGATTGTCCGGTGCGATGATCAAGGCGTTCCAGAAGCCCGCCGTAATTGCCTCCGAACACGATGTTGGAATCTTTTGGCGAAGGTTGCACCCAGCCGGATTCCGCGCCTGCCGTAGTTTCCCAATCACGAGCGCCGATGCTGAAGCCTTGCGCACGGCTGGTGATTTTTACCGTCGAATTATCCTGCTGTGCGCCGTAAATGTGATACGGAAAATCGTTGTCTACCTGTACGCGATAAAACTGCGCCGTTGCCTGATCCTGTTCGCTCCAGCTTTTTCCGCCTGTGTCTGAAACATTCGCGCCGCCGTCATTAGAATTAATCATCCGTTGATTATTATTTGGAGCGATCCACAAATCGTGATTGTCTCCGTGCGGTTCAGGAATTTGTGCGTAAGTTTTGCCACCATCGTTTGAGACATAAAGCCCTGTATTCAGCACATACACGCGATCAACATTTTGCGTGTCGGCATACAGCCGTGAGTAATA
>JAYSTY010000053.1:0-25826 GCA_043719385.1 Blastocatellia bacterium
TTTTCCGAAACGGCTACGGTGAAGCCTTCGTGATGATTGACGTGGAGCATGACGTGAATGTCAGAACTGCCATCGCCAACGTAGACGATGCGATCTGAGCTGATCTGCAATTCGCGTTGCAGATTTTCGAGCACGGCTACCTTGCCGTATCCCGCCGGAACGCGCACGATGGATTCAATTTCCCCAGTTGTTTCGTGGTAGCGCAACTTCGTCCCGAAAATATTTTCAGGTGGCACGATGCCTTCCAGCGCGGAGTGAATCACTTCTTCCGGCGCGGCAGAAATTACATAGAAAATAAATTTATAACCATTAATACCGTCCGCGAGAATTGAGGGTAATAATTCAATATTTTGTTTAAGACGAATTCTTTTACCTGTTTCATAAAGATGCTCTTTTCTGACGCGCCGAAATTCGGGATCGTGCAGCAGCAGGTAGGTCAATTCGCCTCCCTGTTGGACTAAATTATTTTGCGACATGCCGTGAACTTTTTGCTCAAAGTTATTGGCTCCGATTAATTGACTCAGCACCAGACCGGAGTCGTTAAAACTCAGCGTCTGATCGAAATCACTAGCGAATAAATATGGTTTCATAAAATCCTTTCTTGTTAATGCAAAGGGGATATTAATGGCGCAGGCTCAAGCCAGCCTTCGCAGGGTATTAAGTTTTTGTTATAAGCTGATTAAAGCACTGTGATGCCGCAGAGCGGCAGAAAGATGGTAGCCAGGTGTGAAACGCCTGGAACAGGTCAGCGTAAATTCCGCGCCCTGAAGGGGTGCGCAGAAGCTCGGCGTCCCTTCAAGACGCCAATAGTTACGAATTCTGACCAGAGGCGGCGACGGTCTCCTCCCGTCTTGCCACTGGCTACCATCTGACTGCGCCTCCAGCGCAAAGCATTTAAGTTTTGAAACAGAAAGATTAGTTGATGACGGGAAATTTCTCGAATTACGTTTTTGTCGTATTCAGTAAAATAAGAGACGAATTCGTATGATTAAGATTTATTGCTTCGATAGCCTCTAAAGTAGTTTTACGCTCAAACCACTGTAACTGTTCGCGTAACCTGACTACTTCACCGATGACGATGATGGCTGGTGAGCTAATTTCATTGGTGGCAAGCAGCTCCGGGATTTCTTGCAATGTGCAGGTATGGGTAATTTGATGCTGGTAAGTTGCTTGTTGAATGAAGGCGACAGGAGTCTGCGCTTTTCTGCCGTGCAGTAATAATTGCTCGGCAATATCCTGGATTTTTGCGACTCCCATGAAAATGACGAGAGTGTCGGAACCGTGAGCGAGATGTTGCCATTTCAGTTGTGTTTCAGTTTTTGTCGGGTCTTCGTGTCCTGTGATGAAGGTTACCGAACTGCTGATGCCACGATGTGTGATAGGAATTCCGGCATACGCTGCGGCGGCGGCTCCAGCAGAAATTCCTGGTACGACTTCCCACGGGATACCTGCGGAAATTAAGGCTTCGGCTTCTTCTCCGCCGCGTCCGAAGATGAATGGATCGCCACCTTTGAGCCTGACTACGATGTCGTGTTCAGTGGCTTTGGTAACGAGAATCGCGTTAATGGTTTCCTGCTTCATCGCGCATTTATGTCCCTGTTTACCGGCATAAATCAGCTCTACATCAGGCAAAGCGTTCGATAAAATTTCAGTATTAACGAGATGATCGTAGACGATGCAGCCTGCCTTTTTGATAAGGTTATACGCTTTGACCGTCAATAAATCCGGGTCTCCGGGGCCTGCGCCGACTAAATATACTTTACCGATTTTCATGTTTCCTCAAGTTGCCTCTGGGGTGAAAACCCCGTCGCTACGGCTCCGGGTACTGTACCGAGAGCCATAGCGCTGACATTAAAACTTCTGCGTCAATTCAACGTAGGCAAAATGCATTTGGTTGCCCAGCGGATAGATGGCTGATTGTACTTTGCCGCGTGCTGATCCGCCAAGATAAAAGGTGACAGAGGTGCGCGGAGTGAAAGTGTAATCGGCGCTGACATCGGCGAATAATCCCAGGCTATTTTGCCCGTTGCTGGGACGCGAAGCGTATCCGAAAGTCTTTGCCTGAAATGCTCCGCCTCCGACATACCATAAATCTTTAGCGCTGGATAAGCGCAGGTAATGAAGATCAGTGCGCAGGGCTAATTTTGCCGTCGGCTTAATCATCAATTGTGCAAACATATCAGAGTTATTCATCGCATTGAAAAATGGAGTTCGCGCATAAATTCTTGGTGTCGGCAGCACCTGAAAATATGTGCCGTGTGTACCATCGGTCGCGTCTTTATCTCCCGTGCTGTAATTGTAGCCAATGCGTACCCAGGGCTTAATTTTATCCAATGTTTTCGTGCCGCCAAATTGATAGCCCGTCTCAATTACCAGCGCCGCCGAATGCTGCGTTTGATTGCCCCAACTTCCAAATTGACCGACGCCCCAGAACAAAACATCTAACTTGCCGGAGCCGGATTTGATCACGCTGATGTAATGACCTCCGACCGTTGTGACTCTGATTTTATTGGGTAAATCAGTATTTCGTAATGCTAATGCCCGGTTATCAGTTTTTACTAAACGGCGTCCATCGTGGTATTGCAGGACGAAGGCACGCGCTTCACTTTCACTGTCTTTCGATTTAAAAGATTTGGTAGTTGCCGCATAAAAAAGGTCTACATTTAATTCGTTCATCCCGCGTAACTGAAAAACTCCTTCGGTTGGACGCGCACCAAAAAAGGTAAAATTCCAGCCTTTGTTATTGTAGCCGTATTGCATCCCGTCGAAGCTGCGTCCGACGTGAGTAAATCCGAAGGTGCCGATCAGGCGTTGACTGATGTGATCGCGCTTGACAGCTAATAACGTCGGGTCTTTCGGCGCGACTTCCATTCCGTCATTGAATTCAAAACGACCGAGTTTGAGGTTGCTGTATTTCCCGATGCCTTTGAAATTCACGTAGGCTTGTTTCAGAAAAACGCTCGCGTCCTGATTGCCGTTGGCAGCAAAATAATTTGCGCCAAGTCCAAGTTGTCCAAACGGAGCCGCCGCGATTGCGGTCTTGGGTAAATTAGCTACAAAAGGAGCTTCGGCTTCGACCATCCATTCATAATTTTCTTTCTGCTGGCTCAACCCAACACGTAACGTTCCGGCGCCAAACGTGTAGCTGCCATCGCCTGCCGTTGCCGGGGTGTCGAACCAATCCCAATTTTCCGCGCGCACGCGTAAGCTTCCTGAAACTACGACCTGTCCGATTTTGATCGGAGCGGGTGCAGGCGGAGGCTTTGGCGCCGCTGCTTTTGGTGTTGGCGTTGGCGAGGGACTCGCAAGCGCTGCTGCCGCCGCTGGCTTTGGCTCCTGCTGGGCTAACAGGCTGAGATTTAAAATGAGTATAAAAAGAAGGAAGAAAGTGATTTTTAGGGAACTGTTTTTCATGATTCGTTAATTCAAAAAATTCAATTTGGGGTAAAGCTACCGCTAAGCCCATAAAATATGGGCGAAATGGATAGCAATGTGATTGTGAATTGAAACCGTTACAAGGCTTTATGCCGCAGCTTTTTTGTGGACGGCAAAAGCGTCCATCAGCAGGTACAGCAAGCGATTATGGACTTCGACATATTCTTTTAGCTGAACGATTTCTCGTTTGTTTCGGGGGCGAGGGATTGGAACATCAATAATTTCTCCAATAGTGGCTTCGGGGCCGTTCGTCATGACGACGACACGATCTGAAAGGAAGATGGCTTCTTCAACGTCGTGGGTGACGATGATGACAGTATCAGTTTGATTATCAAGGCTGAGCATCGTGACTAATTCTTCGTGCAGTGAAGATTTCGTCAACGCGTCGAGCGCTCCGAAAGGTTCATCAAGCAATAAGACTTCAGGGTGAATTGCAAAGGCGCGAGCAATAGCGACGCGCTGTTTCATCCCGCCGGAAATCTGCGCAGGTTTTTTATCACGGTGTTCCCAGAGATTCACTTTCTTGAGAAAAGATTCAACTAATTCAGCCTTTTCCTGTTTGGTTTTGTTCGTGACGACGGAATCTACAGCTTCAAAAATATTTGAGTACACAGAGAGCCACGGCAGCAAAGAATAATTTTGAAAGACGATACCGCGATCAGGACCAGGAGCATCTATCGTCACGCCGCCTAAAATAATTTCGCCGGATGATGGTTTGATGAGTCCGCCAATCGCGTTGAGGATCGTAGATTTTCCGCATCCCGAATGACCGATGAAGGAAATCACTTCGCCGCGTTTGATCGTCAAATTGATATTTTTGACGGCAGTGAATTTTCCTTTTTTCGTATCAAAACTAATCGTCAAATCTTTGACTTGCAAATATTGCGACGAGTGAATTGGTGAAATATTTTTTGGTGTCATCATGATCTCCAATTTTGGCTTTAAGCTTTAGGCGTACGAAAATTTCTTGGCAATCATATCGAAGCCGCGATCAAGTAATAATCCAACGGTTCCAATTAAAATAATGGCGGACATTACTTTTTCGAGACTACCTCCGTTGTAGCTGTCCCAGACGAAAAATCCGATGCCAATGCCGCCGGACATCATTTCTCCAGCCACGATGACCAACCACGCAACCCCCATACTTAGGCGCAAGCCTGTCAAAATGTGGGGCATCGAAAACGGTAATAAAATTCGCGTGAAATAACGCCATTTTGAAAATGCAAAAGCACGTGCGACGTTGCGATGATCGTCAGGAATTGAAGCGACTCCGAACGCAGTGTTGATAACCGTCGGCCACAGTGAAGTGATGAAAATCATAAAAATCGTAGCATTTCCGGCATTTTTGAAAATTACCAACCCAATCGGAAACCACGCCAGCGGTGACACGGGTCGCAGTAATTGAACTAAAGGGTAGAAAAGTTTTTTGCAGATTTCACTTGCGCCGATTAAGACTCCCGTTGGGATTGCAACGACAGAGCCGAGAGCGAAGCCAATAAAGACACGGATAATCGAACTATAAATTTGTAATCCAATCCCTTTGTCATTGGGGCCGTTGTCATAAAACGGGTGACTGACGAGTTGCCATAAAGTTTTCATCGTCGCAATAGGACTTGGCAAAGCGTTAGAGGTCATCGCGCTGATCAATCCCCAAATCGCCATCAGGATGCCGCAACCGGCTAACGTCCAAAGCGAAGATTTGATGAATTCCAAGCTTGCCTGAGTGATCACGCTGCCATTAAATTTTGTTTTATTTGGCTGCGACCACTGTGTTTCAATTACTGCTTCGTCTTTCATTTTTAATCCTTCAAATAGGCGTCACGCTTGTCTGGTAAGCAAGCGTGACGCTGGCTTTAACTTAGGCTTTCGTCCCAGCAGCTTTGCTGGTGACGGGGTTGTTCGGATCAAAGGTTGATTTATCCAGATCAATGGTGAAGGGCTTCATGTCATCGTCTGGAATTGCGACGTTCATTGATTTGGCAACTTCTGTGTAAAGGTCTTGCATCATCAAAGTGTCCGCGACTTTTTTGTAATCAGGCGCAGTCGGCAAATATCCGAAGCGAACGTATTGCGCCATAAACCAAATCGCATGCGCTTTGCGCGGGAAGTTCGTTGCTCCGCCACGTGAGAACATCATGTAATCGTCGGTGTAATCGTGCGTTTGATTGCAGCCTAAATCGTATTTGCCGAGTAAGCGCGCTTCGATCACTTCAGGCGGAGCGTTGACGTAGGATTGCTTGCCGATTACTCCGGCGGCCTGCTTACGATTTTCTGGTTTATCCAACCATGCTGAGGCTTCCAAAATTGCTGACATGATTTTTTTCAATTCTTCGCGTTTAGTTTCGCTGAATTGTTTGTTCACGACCAGGGCTTTTTCTGGATGATTTTTCCAAATGTCCTGTGAAGCAATTTCTGTCGTGCCGATGCCATCTTTGACTGCGACCCCGTTCCAGGGTTCGCCGACGGAGAAGCCGTCCATATTTCCGGCTTTCATGTTGGCGACCATTTGCGGCGGCGGAATGACTTTGATACCGACAGCTTTGGAATCTTTACTCGCGTCTACGCCAGCGGCAGCCAGCCAGTAGCGCAACCATAAATCGTGTGTTCCACCGGGAAACGTCATCGCAAACGAGACAGGTTTTTTCTTCGCCATCGCTTCAATTGCGGCTTTGACTTTGCCTGTTTCTTTGTATTTCACCTGCTCGCAAAAATCCTTGGAAAGCGTAATCGCTTGCCCGTTATTATTGAGGATCATGGCGATTTTCATTTCCTGTCCTGCGGTTCCGCCAATTCCGGTGTAAACCGAAAAAGGCATTCCGAACAGGCAATGCGCTGCGCTTAATTCTCCTGTCAAAACCTTATCGCGGATCGCTGCCCACGACGCTTCCTTGGAAACTTCCACATCTACTCCGTACTTTTTATACAACCCAAGTTCGTGAGCCATGACGACAGAAGCACAATCCGTCAGCGGAATAAATCCGATCTTGATTTTGTTAGTGGTCGCAGTTGTCGTCGCGCCTGTGCCTTTCGACGCGCAACCATTGAATCCGAGGGAAGCAATTGAGGCGGCACCGCTTGCTATAATTGCGTTTTGTATAAATGTTCGACGTTTCATCAGTGGGTAATTTCTCCTTAAAATTTATCCGAGGTATTTCACTAATTCGATTACCATCGGTCCCATTTTGGGATGTTCAGGCTCGATTTTGGGGGTAACTCCGAGTTGTAATAAAGCCGCTGTGCAAGTCGGCCCGATAGATGCGACGACGGTTTTGTGATTCAACGAATCCAGCAATTCGTTATCGCGTCCGAGATTTTTTGCTACTTGAAATAAGTGCCGTGCTTGAATCTGACTGGTGAACGCAACGGCATCAATTTTGCTTTGATTTAATTCATCAATCAGATTTTTTAGCGGCTCCAGATTTTCGGGAAGCTGCCATTCGTATAAACAAAGCTCCAGTAATTTTGCGCCGCACGCTTCCAGTGAATTGGCAAGCTCAGCATTTCGTTCGCCATAATGAAGGACAGCAACACCCTGATTTTGCAGGTCTAAATCGCTCATCACGGAAATTAAGTCAGTCGTCGTATAAGGTTCACCCGCATTCAGGGTTGGTTTGACGCCGTTGCGTGAAAGTACTGCCAACGGTTTTGGCCCGCGACAAATCGTCGTGATTTTTCGCAACGCTTCCAGCAGTTCAGCTTTTCTTTCCAGCTTTTCTGCTTCGGTAATTAAGCCTGCGACGGCGACGCCAGTTTGGAAAACGACGAATTTAATTTCGCCAGATTGCAAATAATTCAGGAACGTCTCAACTTCGTTAGTCGCGTCAATCAAGACTTCGCGTAACGCTGGAGCGTTGATTGGTTCGCCGCCGTGTCGTTTGACTAAATTTGCTAATTCGCTGCTCATCCGTGCTTCCAGTAAGGCAATTTTTTTGCCAGTTAATTCGCTCATTGTTGGTCCTTCGTTCGGTTCAGTACCGCGAGCCGTAGCGAGTGGGTGTTAATTCACCCCGACGCTACCGCTGTGGGTACTGACATTTGATGACCAATGTAAAAGAATTTCTCCTGATTCGCTAATTTCTACCTGATAAGTTTTTAGGGATTCGCAATCATTACCAATCGGCTTGCCAGTCGCCAATTCAAATTTAAATGCATGCATCGGACAGATGATTTTGCCGTCGCCTGTCAAACCGTCAGCCAATGCACCTTCGCGGTGTGGACATTTTGCCTGTAACCCAAAGATTTCATTTTTACGCGTACGAAAAACTACGATCTCTTCATCGCCAATTTGAAATTCACGACCTTCACCGTGAGGGATCCGCTCGATGTGTCCGAGGTTGATGATCAGCCCTGTCATTTCTGTTGTCGTTTGTAGTTGCATAAATTATTTGTTGACGTGCACTTCTTAACAGTCGGGCTTCTGCCTCACATCAATGCTCCTTCAAACGTTGGTTGCATCGGTTGAATTTGCACCAGCGAATTCACGAATTGAGAAGGATGGACAGGATCAATTGCTTCGAGCCACGGATCAACATAAGCGTCAACGGCGGCTTGAATATCAGCATCCAATCGAGCACAAATCCCTTCAGTATCTTTAACTAAAATTTCGCGTAATTTTTCGATGCCGATACGCTCGACCAAGCTCCACGTACGCTCTAAATACTTCGCATTCTCGCGGTAATACTGCATAAAGCGCCCCATATACAGCAGCACTTCGTCGTGCGTATCAACGGTCACGAGGAGGTCGGTTTTACGGACGTGCGCGCCGCCTGCGCCGCCGATTAACACTTCCCACTTGCCGCCTTCAATTGCCATCGCACTAATATCTTTGATGGTCGCTTCAGCGCAATTTCGCGGACAGCCCGTCGTTGCAAATTTCAATTTGTGCGGTGCTTCAATCCCCTGGAATCTTTTTTCGATTCTGATGCCGAGTCCGGTGCTGTCACCGACTCCGTAGCGGCAAAATTCTGTGCCGACGCAGGTCTTGCAAGTGCGAAATGCTTTTGAATACGCGTGTCCCGAAGGCATCCCCAAATCTTTCCATACGCCGGGTAAATCTTCTTTTTTAATTCCCAACAAATCAATGCGCTGGCCGCCGGTAATCTTCACCATTTTGACTTCGTATTTATCGGCGACATCGGCGATTCTTCGCAGTTCTGATGAGGAAGTCACGCCGCCGTAAATGCGCGGAATCACGCTGAACGTGCGATCTTTTTGAATGTTGGCGTGTACGCGGTCATTGATAAAGCGAGCATCGCGTTCGTCTTCGTATTCACCGGGCCAAATTGTTTTGAGCAGGGAAGCCAGTCCCACCTTGCTCGCGGGGTCTTCTGTGCCATCCGCGAGCGCGTCGAATACGGCTGAGACGCTTTTCAATTTCTGATTTTTGATAGCTTCGATCAGTTCAACTTTATTCATCGGTACGCCGGGCACGTAGTAATGAATGGATGGGTCTTCGACGGCTAAATCGCCTGCCGCGAATTCAAAAATTTCTTTCACTTGTGATTTGCACGAACCGCATCCGGTTCCGGCGCGGGTGGCGTCACACAGCGATTTCAGCGAACGGCAACCGCCTTTGACAGCGTTGACAATGGCTCCTTTGGAAACTCCGTTGCAATTGCAGATTTGCGCATCATCGGGCATTGCTTCCAGCGAAAGCCCAGCGCCGGAATCTGCATAGTTCAACGCGAAAAGTAGCTCAGCGCGATTTTCCGGCAACAACGAATTTCGATCAAACGCCTGTAATAATGCGGGTGCGGTGCTTGTTTCCCCCAACAGCATCGCACCCGCGAGCTGACCATTTCGGACGATCAGTTTCTTATAAATCCCACGTCCGGGTTCGGTGTAAATCACAACTTCATCATCAGGATGCGCGGCTTCTTTTTCGCCCATCACGGCGAGTTCGATGCCCATGACCTTGAGCTTGGTCGAAACTTTTGATCCTTTGTATTTGGCTTCCGGTTTGCGTCCCGTTAAGCGATCTGCGAGGACGGCGGTTTGTTCCCAGAGCGGCGCGACCAAGCCGTACACTTTGCCGGAATGCTGAGCGCATTCGCCGACTGAAAAAATATTTTCATCATCAACGGAAGTCAGACAATCTTTGACTACGATGCCGCGTTCGACCGTTAATCCGGCGTCTTTGGCTAATTGTGTGTTGGGGCGGATGCCTGCTGAAATGACGACCATATCGCAATTCAGCGTCGAGCCATCTTTGAATTCCAGGCCTGTGACGTGACCGTTACCCAAAATTTTCGTCGTAGATTTTTCGGTGTGAACATTGACGCCCATCGCTTCCATGCTGCGGCGCAGTGCGGCTCCACCGTGCGCGTCAAGCTGCATATCCATCAAATGAGAAGCGAGGTGGACGACATGAACTTCAGCGCCAAAATTCAATAATCCGCGAGCAGCTTCGAGTCCTAAAAGTCCGCCGCCAATGACGACAGCTTTTTTTCCGCCCGCTGCATAATTTGAAATCGCTTCGCAATCATCAAGTGTCCGAAAGACGAAAACGCCGTCTTTGTTTTTATCACTGTCTTCCGATTTCAAACCTTCAAACGGCGGCACAAATGCTGAGCTTCCCGTTGCAATAACTAAATAATCATAGCTTTCAGAAATGCCATCCGTGCCGTGCGCAATTTTGTTGGCACGATCAATTGACGTAACGCGAATTCCGGCATGCAGCTTAATATTATTTTCTTCGTACCAGCTTAACGAATTGATGAAAATATCTTTTGGATCGTGCGTGCCGGACAAAACACCTGATAATAAAATTCGGTTGTAGTTCCCGTATGGCTCATCGCCGAAAACTACGAAGCCGAATTTCTCCGCGCCACCTCTGGCTATAACGTCTTCGACTAAACGAGCGCCCGCCATTCCGTTTCCGATGACAATAATTTTCTTTTTGCTGGACATTGCTGACTCCTGAAAAATCTAGTTTTCAATACTATTCTGAATGCGAACTGAACAAACTTTGAATTCCGGCATCTTGCTGGTCGGATCAAGCGCAGGATTCGTCAAGCGATTCACAGACTGCGCTCCACCCCAGTGAAAGGGGACGAAGACCGTATCTTCACGAATCGTCTGAGTAATTTTTACTTTGAATTGCGCCGCATCACGACGCGTTTGCAGCCAGACATTTGAACCATTAATTAATCCGAAACGACGCGCTGTTGAAGGATGGATTTCGGCAAATGGTTCGCTGTTCATTTGCGCTAATTTTGCGATGCGTCGCGTTTGCGTACCCGTCTGATAATGAGCAAGCACGCGACCTGTCGTCAGATAAAAAGGATAATAAGCATCCGGCTCTTCGGCAGGAGCTTGATGACGTAGGGCGTGAAATTTTGCGCGTCCATTCGGCGTGGCAAATTTTTCGGCAAACAAACGTGGTGTGCCTGCATGTTCAGGGCTGGGACAAGGCCAGAAAATTCCCTGATTGGCTTTAATTTTTTCGTAGGAAATTCCGCTGTAATCCGCAATGCCGCCTTTGGTCGCAGCGCGTAATTCATCAAATACTTCGCTCGGATTTTCAAACGCAAATTGATCGGGACGACCTAATCGCCGCCCCAGCTCACAAAGGATTTCAAGATCTGTTTTGACGCCATCGGGAGGCATCGTCGCACGTTCTCGCAAAATCACGCGACCTTCTAAATTTGTCATTGTTCCTTCTTCTTCCGTCCATTGCGCCGCAGGTAAAACTACCTCGGCGAGCTGCGCAGTTTCGGATAAGAAAAAATCTGCCACGACGAGAAAATTCAATGATTGCAGGCATTTTCTAATGTGCGTCGCATTTGGCGAAGACACGGCAACATTCGATCCCATGATAAAAAGTGATTTAATTTCGCTACCTAACGCATCAAGTAATTCGTAGGCAGATTTTCCAGATTTTGGAATTTCTTTTTCATTGATGCCCCAGACTCCGGCCATGTGTTCACGCGCCGCTGTGTCATCAATTTTGCGATAACCTGGTAACTGATCGGCTTTCTGTCCGTGTTCACGTCCGCCTTGTCCGTTGCCTTGTCCCGTCAAGGTTCCGTAACCGCTGAATGGTCTTCCAAGTCTTCCAGTTGCGAGCGCAATGTTGACGTACGCCAGAACGTTATTGACGCCCTGCGATTGCTGTTCAGGGCCGCGTCCAGTCAAAATCATCGCAGATTTTGCGTTGCCCAATAATTGTGCAGCCTGAATAATTTGTGCTTCGGGTATGCCGGTGATGCGTTCGACTTGCGAAGGCCAATAGGTTGCGACCAGGCCTTTGACGCGATCAAATCCTTCGGTACGAGCGTTGATGTAGTCTGTATCAATCAATCCATCGCGTACCAGAATATGTAAAATTCCATTTGCCAACGCTGCATCAGAACCCGGCGTTAATCGCAGGTGCAATGTAGCCTTTTCCGCTGTTGCTGATTGACGCGGATCAATCACAATTAATTTTCCGCCTTTGACGCGCTGCGCTTCGATGTACTGCATAAGCGGCGGCATCGTTTCGGCGGTATTGCTGCCAACCATCAGAATGACTTCAGCATTGGGAATATCTTCCAGCGGGAAGGGCAGTCCGCGATCAATGCCGAAGGCTTTGTTATTCGCCGCCGCTGCCGTAGACATACAGAAACGTCCGTTGTAATCAATGTTGGCAGTGCCTAGTGCAAGTCGTGCGAATTTTCCCAGCAAATAGGTTTTTTCATTCGTGAGTGCGCCGCTGCCAAATAATCCAACAGCGTCATTGCCAAAATTAATTTGGGTTTCAGTGAAATTTACAACGATCCGATTCAACGCTTCATCCCACGTGACCGGAACCAATTTCCCTTTTTCGTTCCGAGCCAGAGGGGAAAGTAATCTTTCGGGATGGTTCAGCGTTTCCGCTGAAGTCCATCCCTTAATGCAGAGCGAGCCTTTGTTAACCGGAAACTTATCATTACCTTGTACGCTCACTTCTTTGCCAGTGCCTGTCAGCAACATCCCGCATTGCATCGCGCAATACGGGCAATGTGTTGCTACAGGCTTTGGTTCGAGTGATGTCATCAAGTTGTTCATCCCAGCAAAATTCCTCGGTTAAAGGTTTCGTCCGACAGAAGCTGAAGGTCGCAAAAGCGACTTCGCAAACAGCTTCACGATTTGTAAGGGCAAGGCGTATGCCGTTAATACGGAAAATTTCTTAAGTGCTTGATGACGTAGGTGATTATTGTTTTGGGAGCGGTCTGGAGAAGCAGTTTTGAGTAATGAAAATAAGGCTGCCTGCTACAATTTCGTGGCTTCTGTTAGCTGGGACAACAATTCGGTGGGTGAAAAAAAGCGGTGCGGTACGAGGAGCGGTAGCGACTTGGTAGAGTGCGGGCCAAGTCGCTACCGCTCCTCGTACTGTACCGGATGCTACCAACTCGCTATCGCTCCGCTCGTCGTACTGTTACTCGCGGAAGCGGCTGCAATCAATCCCGTATTTTTTAACTTTATAATTGATGATTCTTTCCGTGACCTGGAGGATGTCGGCGGCTCGTGCCTGATTGCCGCGTGTAGTTTTCAGGGCGTCTACAATCATTTCACGTTCAAGCGCAACAATGGAGGATGCTAGTGAGCGTTGCGAGACAGTGCCTGAACCCTCAGCGGTTTGCAGGGAAGGCGGCAGATGATGACCGTGAATGACAGCATCGTCACACATTACGACGGCGCGCTCAATGCAATTTTCCAGCTCGCGGACATTCCCCGGCCAGTGATAACTCATCATCATATCTATGGCTGGCGTGGAGATGCGTTTGACTACTTTGGCATGCTCCCGTGCGTACTTTTCGATGAAGTGATCGGCTAACATCAGAATGTCCGGTTTGCGGTCTTTTAAGGGCGGCAGGAACATCGTAAAAACGTTGAGCCGATAATACAGGTCTTCACGAAATGTCCCGTCGGCGATGGCATTTTCGAGGTTTTTATTTGTTGCGGCAATCAGGCGCACATCGGTTTTGATTGTTTCGCTGCCGCCCACTCGTTCAAATTCTCGTTCCTGTAAAACGCGCAATAGTCTGGTTTGCGTTGCCAGGCTGATTTCACCGATTTCATCCAAAAAAATTGTTCCCCCATGCGCCAGTTCAAAACGTCCTTTGCGCTGCGCGTGTGCGCCAGTAAAAGCGCCACGCTCGTGACCAAATAATTCTGTTTCAATCAAAGATTCTGGCAGAGCGCCACAATTCACTTTGACAAATGGAGCATGCAGGCGCGGTGAGTTGCGATGAATTAGTTCGGCAATTACTTCTTTTCCCGTGCCTGATTCGCCACGTAAAAGCACCGTAGTTTTCGCCGGAGCTACCTGTAAGGCCTGTTCCAGAATCATCAAAATACTGTTGCTGCTGCCAATAAATGAACCAATGTCGGCTTTGTGCGGGAGGTTGTTGATCGTCGTTGGTGTGTCTGTGTCCTGATAGTTTTTTGTGCTTTGCGGTTGACCCAGATAGGGAGCAATCAACCCTGCCACCACTGACAACAAGCCCGCACAACCGTTCAAATCAGGATTGTCCTGCACTCTGGTTAAGGCGCTCAGCGATCCAATGGTTCTTCCTTTGGTTTTGATTGGCACACAGATAAAAGCTTTTTCATCCCAATCAGAAACCGCTCCCGTGCGATTGAGGTATAACGGCTCATCGGATATTTGCGGGACGATTACTGTCCTGCCGGTTTGGACGACTTTGCCGGTGATGCCTTCGCCAATTTGATACCGACCCTGAGCGCGGGCGCGACCACTGACGCCAACCGCCGCCGAAACTCTGATTTCCTGCCGCGCTTCATCCAGCAACGACAGCATGCATTGTTGCAGGCGATGCCGTTCATCCAGCAGGACAAACACGCGGGAAATTGCATCGTCAAAATTTACGGACTGGTCAATCAGGCGATAAACTTCCTGCAAGGTGCTAAAGCCAAAGCTTTCATACGCGCCATTTGAAGCATAAAGCAGGTCATCCTCAATCTCTGAAGTCATGTATTAGTTCTCGTATTCCTCAGTTGTTTCCTGACGCAAATCGCAGTCTTGTGACAAATCTTTAGCGTCACCAGCTATCTATACCAAGCAACGCTCGTGCCAGAGCATAACTTTGTCGGACAAGTTCAGTTGCCCGTATATTTACCTGCATTAATTTGTTTTTGGCGTTTGGGCTGATTTTGATGGAAAATGCAAAATTGTACTTATCTTGAAAATGAGCAACAGAAATGTAGGGATGGCGAAACGCTGAAACTAACTTGGGGGCTTCGGCAAATTATTATGTGTGGATTTCGGTAAGGACTCGCACGACCACGACTGTCTGATCATCCTGAGGGTGCGTGTCGCCCAGAAAATATCCGACATCCCCCATAATTGCGCTCAATGTTTCTTCCGCGCCCATGCCATCGGCAATTGCCGCCACCTTCATCAGGCGCTCTTCGCCATATTCTTCCTGTCGGTCGTCCATTGCTTCGGTGATGCCATCAGAATAAAGAATTAGTAGATCATTTTTGGCTAATTGGAGTTGCGCTACTTTGAGCGAACGATCAAATGATTTTCCGGCATTCAACCCCAGTCCCATGCCAGGCGGGGTAAGCAATTCTGAAGTTTGTTCCGCCATGCGACGCCAGACTGCCGGGTTATGACCAGCGCGGCAATAGGTCAGAATGTTCGTGACCGGATCAAGCACGCCAAAAAATAAGGTCACGAACATTTTGCGTTTACATACTAAAAATAATTGTTTGTTGACCTGACGCAGAACTTCGCCGGGATCGCTTTCTGTTTCTGTGACCGACAGCAGCAGGCCTTTGGTCAGCGTCATATACAACGCCGCTGGAACGCCTTTGCCTGAAACGTCCGCGACGACAATACCTAATTTACCGTCCGGCATTTGGATGAAATCGTACAGGTCGCCCCCGCATTCACGCGCCGGTCGGCATAATCCGGCAATGCTGAAGCCCGGAATATTGGGCGCAGCAACAGGCAGCATTTGTTCCTGCGCTTTGCGTGCGACATTGAATTCGGCTTTGAGGCGGTCGCGTTCGGCTTCGTCGTCATTTTCGTGAATAAACGTTCGTTGTGCTATTTCCGTCTTTGGGCTAAGCCTTGCAAGCACCAGTGTGACGAGAATTGCCAGCGCCAGAAAACTTAAACCGATGAGGCCTGCTTTATGCAGTGTAGGCGAAGGTTGTGACAATAACGCCAGCGCATTGATCACCAGTCCCGCAGCAAAACTTGCCGTCAGTACGGCGAGCAAATCAAAGTGACTGTACAATCGCTCGTAGGTTAAAAAAATCGCCAGCATCACCCCGGCTTTGAGCGCGAGCGAAGGGGTTTGATTTGGATTAAGGTCAAACAGCAGAATCACGCCAATTACATAAAGCAAAATTCGCGCTAAGTATTTTGTCCTGACTGAAGCAAAGAGCAGCGGCGCGATGAAGCCAAAGACCAGTAACAGGTAATAGCTGGTCATTGTGTTGAGCACAGCCGCCTCAGAAATTGCCGCCAGCGCTGGCAACCGTGAAGCAAACAGATCGTCTTTACTTGTTGCCTCAACCGGAACTGTCTGGAGTTTGCCAATGACGGAAATCAGAAAGGGAAGCGCCGCGATGAAGCCGCCCACTAACAATCCGGCAGTGAGAGTTGCCGCGACTGACCGGTTAAAAAATTGCCCGCGTAAAAGCGCTGCGAAAACTGCCTCTCGCCCTGTCCGATTTTTAACGCTGATGGCCTCGCCCGAGGCCCAGAATCCGGTCATCAGCAAAGTAATTCCCAGGCTGATCAAAACAAATAAAAGGTACGGAACGACGGTCAGGATAAGCCGATTCGTAGTGTCGCCATAGGTTCCACCAGCGAGGTCATCCAGCGTTCCGGTCAGATAATTGCTGATTATTTGCAGGACAAAGACGACGACAAAAAAGATGAGCGCCGCGAGGTGATCAATTTCTTTCCGCCTGATCCCCAGAAAATAAAATACCAGGGCGGCAAGGACACACAGGACATTCAAAATAAATTTCAGGGAACCCACCAGCGCGAAAGAGGCCAGGTCGCGCCGGGTCAATTCCTCCTGAAAAGAACCGGGCAGGTTTCGTTCAAGATTGAATTCTTTCAATCCCGCCCCGTTGACCAGGGCTTCGACATTGAATTTCAGCGCCCGATCATTCGGTGAAACATAACTCCAGATAAATTTCCTGACGCCTTTTTCCGGCTCTGAATCAGCCACGAAAGAAAATAAATTTCGATTAGTTCCCAAAATCTCCGCCACTATTTTTTCTGCCACTTCTCTGGCGGGAGCCGGAGCGATCTCCGTTGCATCTTTCGGTTGTGACTTCCCACTAACAAATCGGAGCAGTTGTCCCTGCGCACTGAAATCAAAAATGAACCTTTGCTGACCATCGGGAGAAAGGAGTTGAACTCTGGTTTTCAGCGGCGAGAGCAGCGCCAGTTCAAAGGCGGAGAAATTCGTGCGCGTCGCCAGATACCGCTCGAAGTTTCGTTCGCGATTGACCTCGGCGGTGGCGCTCCAGGTTGTTGTCTCAAGCAGGTATTGCGAAGCAATGTTTCTGGCTTTGGCGATCAGTTGCGGGCGATCAAGTTCGTACCCCCATCTTGATGAAGGATCGTACCTGGAAAATAGAAGCGGAAGGGTCGCGTAACCAACGATTGCCAGCGCGATGATGATGAACCACTGACGTTTGTTCATGCGCTTTCTCCCGCCGAATTTTTTAGCTGAATCACGACAGCCGTTAGATCGTCGGAGATAACGGCGGCGTGTTTCGCGCTTTCATGCAAAGCTGAAAGCAGCGAATCCTGTAACTGATAATTTGAATTTGGTTCGGTCCCGATAATTTTCCAAAATGCCGTTCCCGCTTTTGAATCTTTTTCACTCACCAGTTTTCCTGCGCCATCGGCTAAGAGTGAAACCAAATCACCTGGCTGGAGATAATAAAGGCCTTCGGTAACAGTGAACTTATTTTCGTGCTCCAGCTTGAACGTAATTTTATCTTCTTCACCTGGTCGGGAATTCAGCGGAGTGCTTTCCAGATTGATCCAGGGGCGCGGGAATGTTCCGGTTCCGGCGTAACGTAAGGTGTTATCGCTGACATCAATCACGGCGTAAATAAAGCCCAGGCCATCCTCGTGCGCCATCGTTTTGACCAGTTGGGTTTTCAGGCTGCGCACGACTTCGGTGGGCGAATTGTCATCACGCGAATCGTTTTTTATGCGCGGCATCAAATACCCTTTGGCAAAGGCGATGGTGAGCGCCGAAGCCAGTCCCTTGCCGCCGCCTTCAGCCATAAAAACGCCAATTTTTTCCGCCCCCAGCTCAAACAAATCATAAAAATCGCCTCCGACTTCATGCGCCGGAACGCAGGTTGCCGCGATAGCAAGTTGCCGGATTTCGGGCAAGTGTTCCGGTAATAATCTGATTTGTGCTTCCCGTGCAGCGGATACTTCCGCCTGCAATGATAATCGTTCGGCAAGGTTGCTGGCGTAAAGCGGGCGCACCTGATCTTCGTGATAAATTCGCCCCTGGAAATAAAACCAAAGCGCACCGAGCAGGGCAGCCGAGGTGACGATCAGTAAGATGAAACCTGAATTACGAATGGAGGGCGTCGGTTGCGCAATGTATAACTGAATATTCGTTACCAGATCAGACGCGCCGAGGGTGATGATGGCTGTGAGCAGATCAAATTTGAAAAACGAGAGCAGCACCGCGCTGGCAGTAATCGCAATGGGCAGAATTGAAACCGTCCAGGGCGCCACCGAGGCAACGACCCAGATGGAACAGGCCTCGAAGGCGATCATAAATAACAGGAATAAAATCAGGGGCTGATTTTTCAAGCGCCGATGGAGGAAGGGCAGCGGTAACAGGAGAATAAAGATCACACTAATCAGTGCGCTTGCCAGCCAGTTTACCAGCCCAAAAGCCCAGTTAAATTGCGCAAAATAGGGGTCGAGGCTGGTGAGTTGCCACCCCATATTGGCGTGCCGCGACAGAATGCTGACACTTGCCTGATTCAGTAATAAGAGCCAGCCGCTCAGCGCAAAACCATGAATGACTGACCGCGCCACATTGCCGGAAAATATTTTGCCCACCATCAGCGTATCAAGCGAAGTCAGTTTGCCGGGATAGAGTTCACGCAAATCACCTTCGCCGCTGCCATAGGCAAACCCAATACACAGCCCCAGCATGACCCAGACTATGACACTGAATATTTTACTGATCCACGAGGTATCAGCGGTTCTCAGGGTCGTGACGGCTTCGTAGACAGACACATCCGTGAGGAAGACGAAACCCCCAAAAATGACGGCAACCGTCAGCGCGATGATCAGAATACGAAGGTAAGACACTTCGCTTTGACGGAATCTTTCGGCAAAGCGAAAAATCCCAAAGATGACCATAATCACGGTCAGCGTGATGTAGCCAATCACGGCCACAAGCTGAGAAATTTTTCTTTGGGGCAGAGTTTGTTCGATAAATTTCTCATCAAGCTGCGCTTCAATTTTTTCGCCCACGACCTGATTTCCACGCACGGAAATAATGGTTTTATTTTTAAGTTCCGGCAGTGTGGCGGGCGACCAGTTCCACGTATAACGGCGAATCGTATTGCCTGATCCGCTGTCCTCATTCAACCTCGGTTGCGCGGAAGCTGTGCTCGAAGCCGCTTCAGGACGGGCATGAAAAGTGGTTTCAGCCAAATTGTGGCTGACTGTTTCGGGGGCGTCCGTCAGCATTGGGTCAGCGGCAAATGAACGGACAAAACCGGAAACACTCCCGTCCGGGGCCAGCCAGACTTGCATATTTTCTTTGTTACCGGGAGCCAGTAAGAGAATTCTGATCGTGACATCAGGGGCAAAGGATTGTGCCTGCGCAGAATTTTGCTCCCCTTTTATGCGGTAGTAAAAATAGAGATTATTGTCCGTGTCAATTTTACAAAAACTTTTCCAGCCTTCCGTTTCAACTCCTTTGCTCCGGGCATATTGTCGCGCCGTGGCAATCGCCTGCTCACGATCAAGTTTGAATTTAATTTGATACGTTGCGTCAAATTGGCGATAAAGCTCCAGCCCCGCAAAGTATGCAAAGGGCGAGAGAATCAACAGCATCAACCAGATTCGGTTGACATGTTTGCGGGACAAAAATTTAACGCGCATAGAGTTTCAAAAGGTGTGCGTACCTTTTACTACAGGCTGGCGCAGAAAACAAAAAGCAGCGGCTGAAATATCTTCGGCACCGCTGCTGCAACTAATAAATCCGCAAACTGAAAAAAGCTAGATATTACCGGCTTCGACCATCTTCCGCCGTCTGGCGCGCGTGGCCAGAAACTCTTTGGCTTCTTTGTAAAGCCGTTTGCGGTCATTACTGTTCGACATCGCGCCTTTGACAATGCGGTAAATCGGTTTGGGGCGAAAATAATATTCGTCGTAAAATTTATGCACCCAGTCCAGCATTTCCGCGCCGGACAAATGTGGGAAATTCGCCATCGGCAATTGCTGTCCAAGCTCGTCGGACATTTTTGTATTCATTATCACGCCGTTGGCTTTGAACCAGTCATACATTTCAGTGCCGGGATAGGCGTGTGCGACGGAAACCTGTAATGTTTCCGCGTCCATTTCTTTCGCGTAGGCAATCGTTTCCTTGATCGTCTCACGCGTTTCGCCGGGCAATCCGATGATGAAATCAGCATGAACTTTGATGCCGACTTTTTTGCAATTTTTGACGAACTCCATGGAGCGTTTGGCGGAAATTCCTTTCTTGATATTTTTCAAAATTTGATCATTGCCGGATTCAAAACCAACGATGAATAAACGGCAGCCCGCATCCGCCATGACTTTCAGTGTTTCGTAATCAAGGTGCGAGCGCGAGGTCGAAGACCATTGAAATTTGAGCGGCTTGAAGGCCTCGCTCATCTCAATCATGCGCTTTGGATTGTAAGTAAACGTGTCGTCATCAAAGAAAATTTCCTTGAGTCCTTCGGGCTTGAAAGCATCCAGCGCGTACTCGACTTCGTTCTTCACATCCTGCACCGAACGCTGACGCCAGCGATGATCGTCGAACGTCTGAGGCCATAAACAAAACGTGCAAAGCGCCGGACAGCCCCGCGTCGAATAAAATGCGACAAACGGATTCAGCAAAAATGGCACGTTATATTTTTTGATATTCAGATCACGTTTGAAAATTGGCGTGACCCAGGGCAGGGAATCAAGCTCAGTGACAAGCGGTTCCGGCGGCGTCGAAATCATCCTGCCGTCTTGCAGGAAATGGACGCCGGGAATTGTGGCGAGCGATTCTCCATTCGCAAATCTCGTGACGGCGTAATCAAATTCTTTGTGCGTGACGAAATCAATCGCCGGACTGGCCATCAGTGCGACTTCGGGATGAGTCGTCACAGGCGGGCCAACGAACGCGATTTTCAACGCAGGATTCAGGCTTTTCATCAGCTCCGCCAGCGTGACATCATTGGCAAAGCCGACGTGCGAAGTGAAGAGAATGACGAATTCGTAATCTTTCGCAATTTTCGCCGTTTCTTCCGGGCTGACGTGATGCGGCGGAGCGTCCAGCAGGCGCGAATTTTTAATCATTGCTGCCGGATAACCGAGCCACACCGGGTACCAGTAACTTTCGATTTCACGCGTCGCAGGCCAGCGCGAAGATGCACCGCCATCAAATTTTTCAAACGAAGGCGGGTTAAGTAAAAGAGTTTTCATTGACATAATTTTTCAGTACCGCGAGCCAGGGCGCGTGTGGTTATTTGCAGACGCCTTATTGCTCGTAATTTAAGTTCTGGAAGCTTAGCTATATTGCCTGGTTTTCGCAAGTAAGGAACCCGGCTCGCTACGGCTCGCGGTACTGTAGAGCGGTAGCGACGGGTAGCACCTAGTGCTGTCCCCTGAGCGGTAGCGACGGGGTTGGTGCGAGTCAACCTCAAATCTCCAGCCGCGAACACAAAGCGGTGTCAAGCCACCGCACTCCACACGCTCCGCGCTTTTACGAATTTGACAATCCCTGCTGATCAGGATAAAAACAGGGCGCGATCCAATCATTTCTGAACTTACATTTTTGAGATTTTTAGTCACAATCGCTGAGCGTGATAGTTTTTTGACTATTATTGCACGCGCAGGTGAAATTTAAGGGTTACGATATTTATTATGGCACAGCAAAACACTTTTGATATTGCCTCGCAAATTGATCATGCCGAAGTTGCCAACGCAATTAATCAGGCGCTCAAGGAACTCCAGAATCGGTTTGACTTTAAGGGCAGCAAAAGCAATATCGAGGCCGAAAAAGAGGAAGCCATTATCTTAAGCTCTGACGACGAATATAAATTAAATAGCCTGAACGACATTTTGCAAACAAAATTAGTCAAACGGAATGTTCCGCTCAAGGGCTTGACTTACGGCAAAATTGAATCAGCTTTAGGCGGCACGGTGCGCCAGAAAATTACGCTGCAGCAGGGCATCCCACAGGACAAAGCCAAAGAAATCGTCAAATACATTAAGGAAACAAAAATTAAAGTGCAGGTTTCCATTCAGGGCGACCTCGTGCGAGTGGCGGGCAAAGACCGCGATCAGTTACAAGAAGTTATCGCATCATTGAAACAACACGATTTTGGAATTGACATGCAGTTTACTAACTATCGCTCAAACTAGCTTTGGTCAGCCAGGCTTGCCGAATCCTTCTTAATTAAATTTTTACCGCAAAAGTGCAAACTATAATGCCTAAAATCTTTCCATTACCGACGCTCAAAGGAACAAGCTTCTCGACCGCTCAGGTCTTCGGGTTAATTCGCCGCGACTTGCTTTTGGTCGAGGAAGAATTGGAAAGACAGTCCCGCTCAAATCTGCAAATTTTGCATCATCTGAATCGGTATCTGTTGAATTCCGGCGGCAAGCGCTTGCGCCCGGCGTTGTTATTATTGGCGGCCAAAGTTTTTGGCGAGGGAACTGATAACTCAATCATCAGCATGGCGGCGGTGATGGAATTATTACACACGGCAACTTTGGTTCACGACGACATTATTGATGGCGCAGAAATGCGGCGTGGCAAAAAATCTGTGGCGGCGCAATGGGGCAACGACATCGCCGTCTTGCTGGGCGATTGGTTGTATATGACGGCGTTCGAGACTTCGTTGCAACAACGCAACCTCGAAGTCCTGGACATCCTGACCGAAGCCACGCGCAAAATGACGGAGGGCGAATTGTTGCAATTGTCATTGGTTGGTAAATTGCAAATTACCGAGGAACAGCATTTTGAAATCGTCGAGCGGAAAACCGGCTTTCTGTTCAGCGCCAGTTGTCGTTTGGGCGGCGTGATGCGCGGCGCCAGCACAGTCGAAAAGGCTGCGCTCGAAGATTACGGCATGAATCTCGGCATCGCCTTTCAGCTTACCGATGACCTGCTGGATTTTACTTCCAATGCGCAAAAACTTGGCAAACCTGTCCTGAGTGATTTGCGCGAGGGCAAGGTCACATTACCTTTAATTCGCCTGCTGGATCGTTATCCGCAATATGAAGAACTTGTGAGTATTGCGATGGCTGACAACGATGATGCGGCCCATAAAGTCCTGGCGATTTTACGCGAATGCGGTCAACTGGAACTGGCTCGTAATGAAGCGCTGAGTTACGCTGTGCGGGCCGAAGAAGCGTTGGAAGCGTTGCCTGAAAATCAATACCGTCAGGCCTTGTCCGACATCGCACAATTTGTTGTTGAGCGAGACAAATGAACGCGGATTATGGATATTGATTGCTTGAAAAATCCTTCTGCTTTATGCTTGCGCTTTGACACGTAAATAGTTGGTAAAACGAATTTTGAAATCAGCAATCCAATGACAGAGAATACAGCAATTGAGGCGATGCACCGCGCTTTGCGAGAAGCGCGTGATGCCAAGAAGCGACTTGAATCCAGATTAATCGAAATAGAATCCGAAGCCACGATGCTTCGTTCTCAGGTTTCGTCCCTGAATACAGTGATTGACCAGACCGGGACGGCGCTGCGGTCGGCTTTGTTTCCGGCAGATTTTCTCGCCCCTGCGCCGCCCGTCGCGCCACCTGTTCAGGCCTATGCGCCACCTGTACCTCCTGCGCCAAATTATTTCACGCCGCCGCCTGTTCAGATGGCAGCCCGGCGTTTTCCTGAGTCGCAGCAGGCAGCGCTTGAACTGGAAGACCTGGAAGCCATCGAAGCCGGCACTCCGCCACATAAACTAGCGCCGGATTTGGGCAACGTTCGCTTCAATGATTTTCGGATTCCCCAGGCGGCCACGATAGTTTTACGCGAGGCTGGTCACTCTTTGCACGTTAGTGAAATTTATCAGCGGATGGCGGAGGGCGGATTTGAATTTCGCGGTCAGCATCAGTTGATTACGCTGGCTGTTTCGCTGAGCCGCGCCAAACGTTTTCGCAAAGTTGCGCCTGGCACTTTCGAGCTTGATCCGCGTTACGCCACTGGACAAGTTGCCTGACCATATTCATAATAACAGCGGTTAAGAAATTGTAAAAAGCCCCTGCCCGCGAACTCCGTTCATTCACCATGAGTCACGAAATCGAAGTGAAGCTAAAATTGGGTGTTCAAGCTCTGATTGATGCCGGATTACGTCTTGACGTGGAGACGCCGCGTCATTTTGAAGAAAACTGGTTACTCGACAACGAAGCCAAACAGCTTGGCGAAAAATGGTCAATCCTGCGTGTACGTGATGCGGGTGGCAAAGGATTTTTGACGTTCAAAGGTAAATCGGAAACAAACTCGCAATTCAAACGGCGCGAAGAAATTGAAACTGAACTTGGCAACGCACAGCAGGCATTGGAAATTTTTGCGCGGCTCGGTTTTACGAAATGGTTTCACTATCAAAAATATCGCACCGTTTATCAAGCTATTTTGCCGAGCGGAAATCATTTGCACGTGATGGCGGACGAAACGCCGATTGGCGATTTTCTTGAACTCGAAGGCGAAGAACTCAACATCCTCGAAGCCGTGCGATGCTTGAAAATCACGCCGCAGGATTACATTCTTGAGAGCTATCTGGCGTTGCAACTCGCCCATTGTCAGGCGCAGGGAAAAGCGCTGGAAGCTATGATTTTTTAAAAACAGTTTCGCGTTTTGGGTTTCGCGTTTCGAGGAAAGCCGGGTAATTCGTTTTTCCTCGAAACCCAAAACCCGAAACGCGAAACTAATCCTTATGAAAGCAATGATTTTAGCCGCCGGATTTGGAACCCGACTCTGGCCGCTGACAATTGAGCGAACAAAGCCCGCGATTCCTTTCCTTAATCGTCCGTTGATTGCTTCTACGATTGATTACCTGAAGCAATTTGGCATCACGGAAATTATCATTAATTTGCATCACGAACCTGATTCCGTCCGTGAACAAATTGGTGATGGCAGTGCCTACGGAGTCAAAATTACTTACTCAGTTGAGGAGCCGGAAATTTTAGGGACGGCTGGTGCGCTTGATAATGTGCGAGCTTTGCTCAGTGACGAAACATTTATTGTTATCAATGGCAAAATCATCACGAATCTTGATTTAGGAGAAGCGTTAAAAACTCATCGCAAGCAAAAATCCATCGCAACTTTGGTGCTGAAACCTAATCCAAAACACGAAAAATTCAGTCAGATCATCGTAGACGAAGCCGGAAACTATCAGGGCTTCGGCGGATTTCCTGCACCGACCACCGACTACCGACTACCGACTACCGATCCAGAACCACCGACCACCCCTTTGATGTTCGTGGGTATCCACATTCTCGAACCGGAAATTTTCGCGTATATTCCGCGTGGAATTTTTTCCGACTCAATCCGTGATGTTTACCCCAAAGCAATGGAGGCAGGCAAAAAAATCGCGGCTCACGTGGGCGCAGGCGACTGGTATGAACTCAGCACGTTGGCGCGTTATTTGGAAATCAGTTTGGAATTTATGCGGCGTGAAGGGATAAGCTTTACGGCTGATCAGGGCAGTGAGATTAATTCATCTGCCAGCGTGAAAAATTCAATTCTCTGGCGCAACGTAAAAATTTCCAGCGGCGCGAAAATCAATCAATGTATAATTGCCGACGGAGTGCAGATTCCGGCCAATGCTGAATATGAAAGAAAAGTTATCGTGCGCGCTGAACTTGTAGCGGCTGAGGCGATCCCCGAAAAAGCGACAAAAGGCGTGGTGGACGGCGATAACTATGTTGTTTCAATTTAATAACTCATGAATTCATCAACTATGACAACTGAAGATTTAAGTGAAAAGCGTGTACGCGGTTATGCGGCGCGACAACTCAACACTGAACCAGAAACAATCAATATTGAAGCGTTAACTCCCGATGCTTCGACGCGCAAATATTTCCGTGTTTGCACTGCAACAAATCCCTCCGAAACTTTTATCGTCAGCTTATATGCCACGCCTTTCAACCCGCAAAGCAGCTCATATCTTGATGTGACGCGCCTGTTTGAAAGCGC
>JAYSTY010000521.1:0-4931 GCA_043719385.1 Blastocatellia bacterium
CAATCGGATGACCCACCTCGGCATGCCCGACAGTTACAAGGTCGCCGGATGAAAGAAACTCTTTCCGGCAAGGACTCGGCATTTATGCAACAACGTCGCTCGAATTTGCCAGTTACGACATATTGAGACGCAGCCTCAGACAACAAGTAAAATAACTCAGCCGCCGAAAAACTAATCGTGCCAGGGTGGTAAAAGGTAATTTCTTTCTGAACAAATTCTCCCAACCACTTGAGGTCGGTTTTATTAAACACGATAGTCATAGAACGATCTCGATAAATTTGAACCAATTCATTCGCTGGCGCATAACTCACACCCGATTGAATCTTAATAAATTTCACATACTCCTCAAAATCCCGAAACGCCTTTTCCGTCTCTTCTTTGCCTCGCATCTTCGGTAATTTCCAATCCTTACGTTCAGGATTTGCGCCTCGGCTAAAATTCACGGCATCCCAAAATTCCTGATGAATAAATTCGCAGGGATGATAATAAATGCTGATCGTGCCGCCGCCTTTGGCCTTTAGTTTTTCATACGCTGCTAAAAATTTAGCTTTGCCGTTCGCCAGATTATTTTCACCAAATAACTCCATCCGCGCTACGTTGGAGCGCATCTTAAAAATATTCAGCATTCCGCCGTAATAAAATGGTTGATCGTCAATGCCAACGTGATTGGCTTCGTCAAGGTAGACGTTGATGCCCATTTGTTTCAGCGCGGGATACGCCTGTGCACCCCACGAACTGCCGGGTTGCCCGTAGCAGCTCGGCGTCTGTCCGAAAATCCGCTGGATGTCTTTTACGCCCGGCGATTCGCGGCGATAAAATTCCGCTACACCTTCGTCCCAATCCGTGTTTTGTAAATATTCCGCCGGAGTCGGATGCTGGCTGTGCAAATTTGAGTGATAGCCAATTTCGTGTTTTTTGAGCGCGGCAATGACATCTTTGCGTCCGCGTTGTTCGAGGACGCGCGCCTTTTCTCCAACGACTTTGAAGGTCGCTTTGAGGCCTAGTCGCGTCAGCATTTCAGCCAATCTTTTCGCGGCATCATCGCTTTCCGGCAAAATATAATCTTCGGTGTCGAACCAGAGCGTCACGTAAATTGGCGGGGTTTGGGCGTTACCAGAAAAGGAAAAGAAGAAAACACTCAACGCGCAGAAATAAAAACTGCATTTCATTCGCCGTGAAAAATTCTTGCTCATAATCCTCCTCTGAACCTGAATAAGTAAACTGGAAAGTGCGCGAGTTAGTTAATTTAGGGCAGGATTTATCAAAGGCTCCGGGCCGTAAATTTTAAAGATGTCCGGCATCGGTTTCAACATCATGCGCATGCGCTCACGATCATCATTTGTATGTTTGTTTTTCGGATCGCCGAGCATGCCGGAAAAGCGCATTTGACTGTTATTGGCTACCATTTCGTCAAGGTCGGTGCGTGCTTTCAAGCCCAGAAATCTTTCGCCCTGATCGCGCTCGACTAAATAAACTTTGGCAACTTTTTCCTGCTGGCTCTCGCCATAAACAATCAATGTTTCCTGCCGCCGTGGATCATTCGAGGGGCGCGTTTTTATATCTTCCTCTTCTTTGTCGAGCATCACCATCCAGCCGGTAAAAACGACATAATATTCAACTGCCTGATGCACCATCATATTGCCGGCAATCGCCATGGAAAAACGTTCTTTGTCTTTGTCGTCTCTGACCTGCGTCCAGATTTTGAAGCCACGCCCACGGACATCAAAACCAACCGCCGTAAGTGGCAAATCTCCATCTTTTCGCATTGCGCGTTTTGCTTCGATAAGGACCTGATCCAGATGTTTCACAATTGACCTCTTTACGCTGGCAAGCCTTTCGTAATGATACGCTCCATCACTTCTGCAAATAAATCAATTTCCGGCAGCGTCGTGTAAACGTTCGGTGTGATGCGGATGCCGTTCACGCCGCGATCATTCACAATCGTTGTCGTGATGATGCGATATTCATTTTGTAAATACGCACCGATTTTTGCAATATCCATCCCCTCAATGTCTACATTTGCCAAACCAACAGACATTTTCGGATCAAAGCTGGTGCGGAGCTTTACGCCTTTTAATGGCTCTAATCGTTTGGCCCAGCGCTGAAAAAGATACCGCATCCGCGCTTCTTTGCGTTCGGCTCCGATGCCCTCATGAAAAGTCAGCGCCTCGCCAATCGCCAGATAATTCCCGGAAGGATGCGTACCAATCTGCTCAAACTTTCTGATGTTATTGTCGAGCGATTCATCAGCGCCAAACATCGGCCAAATCTGCCTGATTTTATTTTTGCGCATAAACAGCATGCCTGTCCCCACAGGTGCCAGCAACCATTTATGCAGGCTGACGCCGTAATAATCACAGTCCAGATCAGGTTGTTTTGTCGCTACGTGAGCGAAGGCATGCGCACCATCAACAATCACCTCAATGCCGCGTTCGCGTCCCATCTGACAGATTTTTTTGACCGGGAAAATCTGTCCGGTCATATTTGTCATGTGGCAAAAATGGATGACTTTGGTTTTGGGTGTGATCGCCTTTTCAAACAGTACAGCAAGTTCATCCAACGATTTTGGCGGCGTCGGAAACTGAATTTTCTTGACGACAATGTCGTCGCGGCGCTCGCGTTGTCGCCACGTGCTCAGCATGCGCGGATAATCCTGCATCGTCGTCAACACTTCGTCGCCAGCCTTTAAATCCAGCCCGAACTGCACCGTTTCCAGCGCCTCGCTGGCATTCCGCGTGAAGGCAATTTCTTCTCCGTCACAGCCAAAATTCCGCGCCAGTTTTTTGCGGACGGTTTCAATCTGAGGATCAAGAATTCGCCACATATTAAAGGCTGGCGCGTGATTTGAAAATTGAATGTAACGTTGCATCGCCGCCTGCACAATGCGCGGCGAAGGGCTGACGCCGCCATTGTTCAGGTTGATAACGCTGCGATCCAGGTCAAAAGCCTGTTGCACCTGGAACCAGAAATCTTCGTTTTGCGCGACTTCTTCGGGTGAAAGGTGATTGACGAATTTCGTCGCCGCAATTGCCGTTTCGATTCCCTTTTCGTTGAATTGCGCAACGGCAAATCCGGCGGCTCCAGCATTTTTGAGGAAGTTTCTTCTGGTATACATAAAATGTCCGACAAAGCGCGGAGCGTTTGGAGTGCGGTGGCTCGACACCGCCCTAGCGTTCGAGTCTGCGAAACTGCGGTTGACCTTGCAGAGTCATCAGCAAAAGCAAAAGCTGCGTCGAGTCGCAGCACTCCAAACGCTCCGCGCTGCCAATGAAATTGATGCTCTGCAATTTTTTATTTGCACACACCTCAGTTAAGTATCAGCTTGACTTGAAAGATCATTGTCACGCACCCGGCTCGCTACGGCTCGCGGTACAGTACCCGGAGCCGTAGCGACGGGGTTTTCAGCTACGAAGCTAAAATAATTTTCCAAAATATTGTGGCATCGCCTTCAACCACCATTCCCAATCGTGTTTCACATCGTGGCCCCAAATATCCAGCCAGTGCGGAATCCCTTTGCCATTTAATATTCCTGACAGTCGCCGCGAGCGGTCGGCATCTTCAAACGCGCCCTGCCCGCTGAAAATAATAATTTGTCGCCCGCCATGTTGCAAAATCGGTAA
This sequence comes from Blastocatellia bacterium, assembly GCA_043719385.1. Taxonomy (GTDB): domain Bacteria; phylum Acidobacteriota; class Blastocatellia; order RBC074; family RBC074; genus JAFDVL01. The sequence goes on from JAYSTY010000521.1 coordinate 3,621, forward strand.
GTGAAAATCGTCATTCAGTTTGGGCAGATAATCTACGGGATTGTTAAAATAAACATCTTCGTCGTAATAACCATTCAGAAAATTGCGAATGTCGTAACTGCCGCTGAGCAAAATGGCGCCGGCAAATAAATCGGGATGCTTAAAAAAAATGTTACCTGCCAAGTATGCGCCTAAACTGATTCCAGTGACAAAGGGCTTGACGTTCTGATCGTTGCAATCACGGCGAATCAGCGGCAAAACTTCCTGGGTGATGTATTCGTCATATTGTTTCAGCCACCAGACCTTTTCCTGTCCCGACGCCTGGCGATTCAGCAAAGCGCGATTGTTCACGCTGTTGACAGAATACAATTTCACTTTGCCGTCATTCACGAACGGGCTGACAGCATCAATCAGGCGGAAGCGTTCATACTCCAAAAAATCAGCAGCGGCGGTCGGCAGCATCAGCACGGGTTGCCCATAATGACCGTAGCGGACAAGCGGCATTTCCTGCTGTAAGCGTTCACTGTACCAACTGGTAATCTCACGTTGCATAGCTTCTCCCACGATAAAAAATATTGCGGCGCTAAGCTACCGAGTTTCTGCGTGTACGTCAATTGACCTGGCACTGCGAAGCCGCTAAGCTCGTGCCGGATAAAGGTGTCCCCCAACTTTAGGAAATTACGATGTTACGAAAATTATGGGTCAGCCTGCTGGTGTTCGCAATGATTGCCTCATTCGCTTTTGCGCAAACCAAAAAGAAAACGAATCCGCTGGAAGAGATTTTTGGGAGCATAAAAAACAATGGCTTGAGCAATGAAAAAATCGTCCTCGGATTGAAAGAAGCCCTGAATGTCGGTACTGGCAACGCAGTGACTGGCGTTGGACACGTAGACGGATTTTTTAAAGACGCAATCATCAAAATTCTGATGCCGAAAAAATTGCAGACCATTGAGAAGGGCTTGCGGCTGGTTGGTTACGGCCCAAAAGTTGATGAATTTGTATTGAGCCTGAATCGAGCCGCAGAAAAGGCTGCACCGCAAGCGAAGACCATTTTCATTGGCGCGATTAAAGAAATGTCGTTCGATGATGCCCGCAAAATTTTAACTGGCGGCGACACAGCGGCGACGACATTTTTCAAAGAAAAAACCACGACGAGATTGTCAGCATCTTTTCAACCTGTAATTTCCAAAGCAATGAACGAAGTCGGCGCTACGAAACAATACAAAGATTTGGTCGGTCGTTATCAAATGCTGCCGCTGGCAAAAAATCAATCGCTGGATATTGACGAATATGTCACAGGTAAAGCGATAGACGGTCTGTTTTATTATGTCG
>JAYSTY010000522.1:0-11811 GCA_043719385.1 Blastocatellia bacterium
CTCGTGGCATTTTTCGGCGGTTAGGCTGCGATAGGGATCAATGGCGATCAGCTTTGCGCCGCGCCGTTTCGCCTCCAGGATTTTCGGCATCAGGTGAACATTAGAAGTTTGCGGATTGCTGCCCCAGATGACAATTAATCTGGCTTCGTCAAAGCGTTCCATATCCGTGCCAATTGACCCGCCAATGGTCACTTTGTAACCCGCCGCGCCCGCGCTCGCGCAAATTGTGCGATCCAGCAATGACGCGCCAAGCTGATGAAAAAAGCGGCGATCCATGGAACTGCCCTGCACCAATCCCATCGTTCCGGCATAGCTGTACGGCAGAATTGACTGCGGGTTCTCAGCGGCAATTTCTTTAAATTTCGCGGCAATCGTGGTGAGCGCTTCGTCCCAGCCAATGCGTGTGAATATCCCTTTTCCTTTATCGCCCACGCGCTTCATCGGGTATAAAACCCGCTGGTCGCTGTAGGTGCGTTCAAGGTAGCGATTCACTTTTGTACAGAGAAAACCGTCCGTGGGGGGATGATCTTTTGCACCTTCCACTTTGACAGCTTTGCCATTTTCGACGGTCACGAGCATGGCACAAGTATCAGGACAATCGTGCGGACAGGCAGCGCGAATAACTTGTTTAGTAGAATTATTAGCAGTGAATGAATTGCTGGCGGTTTCATTTATCATCTGTCTGTTACCTGCCGGTTATTTTTCCAGCCTGCAAAACCCGAAATATCACGGATTTGCAACAGTATTTCACATTTCGCGTCACAATAAAATGATAGTATTACTTTCAGTTCGGGTGGGTGTCTGAGGATTGAATTAACAATTTTTACGAATCGAGATGATCTAATGAATTCCCAAAACCTGCATACAGTAACCACAGCTATTCCAAATCAACGTAAGACAGCGCGGATCAAAATGGAAATCCCAATCCAAATCACGGGTTATGAATCGGTTGATCATAAATGGCGGGAAATGTCGCGGATTATTGACGTCAGCCGAGTTGGAGCGTGCTTTGAAATTCATCACAAAGTCAGTCCTGGTCTGGTGCTGCACCTTTCCTTTCCGATGCCCTGGAGATTACGTCAATTTGCGCACTCCGAGCCATCTTACAAAATATATGGCATGGTAAAAAACTGCCAGGCAACGAATAAATCAACGCACCGGGTTGGCGTACAGTTTCTCGGTCAGACGCCGCCTAAAACTTATGTTGCGAAGCCCTGGATACTCTTTAACTCCACCGAATGGAAAGGCAGCGAAAGGCGGCGCGCCCTCAGAAAAACAGTCCAGGAATTAGTCTGGATTGAATATTACAAAGGCGAAAATGAGTTGATCGGATTGGAACAGGGCCGCACAGAAAATGTGAGCCGAACCGGCGCACGAATTTGTGTCCAGGAACCGCCCGTAGACTTTGACTCAATCCGCGTTTTTAAGCTTGGGAATGATTTTGACTCACGGGCCCAAGTAGCAAATCAATTTATCGGGAAAGACGGGTTACATCGTCTATGCGTTCACTTCACCCAGCAACAATGGGTGTGAGTCAACCCCAATAGAGTTATCTGACTGACGGCTAACAACCACAAATCGCAAACAATCCGCACGGATCGTCATGCAGCCCCGCGAAGCTGGGCGCTTCCCCGCAGTTTACTAGCCAGCCGCTGCTTTTTTACAGGCTTGGACGAATTCTGAAGGTGACATTAATTCCCCTTCTCCGTCTACCTGCTTGCGGCGGTTAACGCTGACTGGTCGTCCGTTTTGCGGATAAACATAAAACGAGGGATAGCCGTTAATATTCCACTCCCGTGATAATTTTTCACTGGCGTCTGAGGTCTCAGGATTGACTTTGATTTTGATGACGTTTTTGAAGTAAGCACGTACTTCATCGGAATCGAGCAATTCTCGCTCAAACTCCTTACAGTATCCTCACCAATCCGTATAAAAATACACGACCGCTGGCGCTTTTGTAGCCTGGAATTCAGAGTAGGCCTGATTGTATCCTTCGCCACCTTCATACCAGGTTTGTGAGACGGAAGCTTTGACAGTAGCAGCCTTATTAACTGTCGGTGCAGTACTACTGGAAGCCAGTAATAAATTACACCCGGAAATATTGATTGTGACTACCAGTAAAAAGATAATTAGTAGTAACTTAGTTTTCATAGTTTCAGACCTTTACTTCCTGCGCCAGGTTACCTTCATTAATCGGTGGACTGGTTTTCCCGCTGGTGACTTTTTGTCCCATCCATTCATATTTTTTATTGATACTAAAGAAATCTAAATCAATCAAAAATGACCAGATAGATTTACTCTGGAGCCGCTGTTTGCGCGCCTGGCAAAATTTATTAGCACTTAAAATATAGCTTGCCGCGGTTAGCTCACCTTTAGGTTTTACCTGGTAACATTTCTCAAGCCGGGTTCTTTTTTCCAGATGAAGTTCCAGCAGGTTTGCCGGAGAAGAGTAAGGGCTGGATAACCAGAATTCCCGGTTATTCCGTAAGCCATAATAGAACCCATCCAACTCCCGATTCGTTGTTAAGTATGACCAGCTATCTCCCAGTTCAGATAACAAGGTACAAATGATCGGACGCGGGCGATTTAATGGATTGGCAATCAGGTTAACTTCGGCAAAACACTGATAGGTTGGATGAGCAAATAACCGGATAAAGCCGGTCATCTTTGTTCTTGGCGCAGTGTTAATTGAATAATCACCCAGAAAGGTAAAGCCCACTTTTTCCAATTCGTTGGTGTAAGCTAAAATTCCATCCAGTTCGCTGGCATTAATGATGGTTGGCGATTGCGCCGCGCTGGTTGCCGCAAAATCTACGCGATCAGCCAATGATTGCAGGAGCTGCCGCTTGATGGAGCGAGCTTTCCAGATGCCAAACAAAATTCCGACCGGAATAATAATCACCAGCGCCGGAAGCTGATATTCATCCAGAATTGTCCGGGGAAAATATCCAGGCGAGGTGAATAACCATCCTATTGCAAGGCCCAAAATGGCTGACAAGAGTGGCATCACGAGCAGCGGAAGTTGCTTACCTTTGGGTAGTTCGGTAGTCACTTTTTGCGTCGGGTGAATGAGAGGGTTGTTAGTTGATAGCTCGACTATTTCAGACTGACTGGTATAGCGGGAGTTATCTGTCTCGACAAAATCAAGTAATAGCTTCACGCGCTGTTCAGGGATTGAAAATTTAACAGCAATGGAGCTTACTCGCTCCATGACAGATGGATGAGTTAGTAACTTACTATTTAACTTACCCCAGATGATGGGTTCTAAATTTAATTTGCCAAGTTTTACTAAAGCTGTAATCGCGGCTTCAGGATCGCCAGTCAGGTTAATACTTCCGGCATCGGCGGCAAGCTCAAATCGTCGCGCAACATACAATTCGATCAGCGTCGAAACTACAATCGAAAAGACGACGATGACAGGTAAGGCGCTGTTGGCGACAAATTTAATCAGCCACGGAGAAAGGAACCCCAGAATCGTTAAAGCTACTCCTAACAGAGGCATGATGATGACGACAAGCGGGAAAGCAAGCAATGAGCAGAAAGCTCTTTTACTATCGTGCTTAAATTGTAAATGAGAGATTTCATGCGCCGCAATAAAGTCAATTTCACGGCGGCTGAATTTACTCAGTAAATACTCCGTTAACAAAATATTATTACCGGAAGACGAAAAAGCATTAGCCGTTTTGCCATTGGTATCGGCAATCAGAAAGACCTGTTGTAATTTTACGCCTGCCTCATGGGCAAAATTAAATGCCCGGTGGCGCAATTTTCCGTTCGGTAAAATATAAGGATTCAGTCCCAACGCTTTCCACTGCCACTTTGCCAGAACGGATTGTAAAAACGCATAAAGCAAAAAGAAAAACACACATTGCCGATACTCGGAACTGATGAACGAAAAAATCCCATTGTAGAGCAACAGCAGCGGCAGGATGCGCACCGCAACAGCTAACGTCGCCTGTTGGATGAGCGAGGGGATATTTTTCTGCTCCTCTTTTATGCGACTGATGAAATATTGCCAGAGCGCATCGCAAACTAACCCGGTCAGCATCGGCGGCACGACATACAAAACTATTCTGGTCGAAGTCGTAATCCAAATCGAATCAGCATTCATCCACGGCGAGAAAAAGGCCTTGAGATTGGCGTAATACATCGAAGCCCACCACAAAATAGGCAGAAAATGCCCAATGAGGTTGATCAATCCGAGCGAGGAAATAGTAACGGCGAATTTTTGCTGCTGCTGTTTCCTCAATAAGGAATTACCCAGCAGAAACGTCAGAACGATGGGAAGGGTTAACAACGAGGCAAGGATGAGGAAGCGGCTTATTATCTGTCGCTGTGTATATCCATAAGCCAGGCGTAGTGTTTTGATGGTGGTTCCATCAGTGGGAATGTGATAGGCCAGATAACCATCTTTATCAATCGGGAGCGCACTGCTTTCCTCCGATGGCGTAAAATCCGGGAAGCCATAATTTGGATGAAAAATCGTAGCGTCTAATTTGGTAACTCCGACGGATTTCAATTCGGTGAGTAACACGGTCAGCTTTATTTCATCTTCAATCCTCTGACCCTGCCGCTGGAGCGCCGATTTTTTAGTGCCGAAATAAACATAGACAATCTGAGCTGGTACTGAGCCATTGCTGGCGGTTTCATCACTGGTTACTGCTTCTGGATTTCCCAGGATTTCAAAATTCAGGGCTTTACTAATTGCGGCAATTTGGGCGGAGGTTAACGCCTCATTGCGGGTTAGCTGAAAGATCAAATCTGCCTGATTTTCCGGCGCTATGCGAATGGTCAGATGGGCGGTATTAAAATCCGACTCAGGGGTATCCTGCGCAGTTATGGCTGCGAGAAAGAGAAATAGACAGAAGGCGAGCAAGCCCAATGAACGCGGACGGAATGGCATATTTTTTCGGTGCTGACTTCCGAAATAACCCTCACCAGCACACACCAAATCATTATTTCGTTAATAAGTCAGGTTGTTCGGGAGGCACGCTAGCTGATGATATTTACAAGCCTGGGGTTTCACGGCTTTTGGGCTGGCAGACTATAACATGCGGCTGAGAAAATTTGATTCTGATAAATTTGTTGCGAATTGATGTTGGAACGCCGCAGTTCCTGCACTCCAATCAGATAAGGCGGAAGTCCACAATTGGCAGCGCTCCATTTCCACGCGAAAGCAGCAACTGGAACGGCAAAAGATTTTTTGTCCCAGCTTATTTCACGGTTGTGACGATGATGGTGGCAGCCTGCCATTCGGTAATCGCAGCAGGTGGGGTTTCCAAATTCAAATCTCTTGTTTTGATAAATTCACTGAAGCGATTGAGGTTTAAGCGATTGAAAACTTCATCCCAGCGATAATCAATTTTCTCACCTAAATTCAACTTCTCTTTGGCAACCAGCGCCACCACCACATCACGCCCGACGGGTTCCTGAATCGGGAATTCGTATCCGGCACGAGGAAACGTAAAAGTTCCTGCCGCAATTTGATTAGCCGTATCCTGTTCGTTGGGAAACAGACAGGTGGCAACTCCGCCTTCGCTGAACACCAACAAATACAGATACCCGGCAGCGTCGGACGTGATGTCATAAGAAATTGTTTCGCCAATGCGGTAGGAATTTTTCTGTTGATGGGTGCGCAAAGTGAGTTTGATTTTTGAGCGTGGATTCGCCAGCGCAGTTGAAATAGTGGTCGCCTGTGTTTTGTCAGTCAGCGCAAAAATAGCTTTATCCGCCAACGGCACATTCGAAATTATTTCAACCTGTGGCTGCTGATCGCCATCCAGTTTTCCGCTTTGGTGCAATAAATCTATCTGCGCTTTGAGGCGGGATTGAAGCAGTTGCACGGTCGGAATGTCACCGCGCTGTGCTTCCACAAAAGCGTAAGAAAGCGCTCCCCGATATTCATTATTGACCTGGACAGGAAACGCTACCTGCTTTGCATTTGCGGCAGAAATTACGACGATGCCGGCCAGGTTGCCAGTTTTTGTTTCGTCAATAAACGGCTGATTATCCCGGGAATTTTTGTTCCCTTCAATTGTAAACCCGCTGTTGACATCGCGTGATCCACCCTTTGTTTGCAACCATTCGGCGACCTGATCGGGACGCGGAAGATAACGCGCACCGACATTTTTTTTATTTGCTCCAAGTGTGTTCAGGCTCCGCGAAATTGTTCCCGAATGACACGAATCAAAAATCATCACGACCAGGCGACCGGAAAGCTGCATCGTGAATTCTTCAAACCGATCATCACGGATTTGATTCGCGCCGGTTTTTAACTCCACATCAAACGGAGCAATCGTTTCATCAAGGCCATCGGCTTCATCGCCATTATCATCGGGCAATTGCGAGCCATGACCAGAGTAGAGAAAAAACACCCGTTCACCCGGCCTGGTTCCTTCGATCAACCATTCCCGAAAAGTTTTTTGAATATTGGCAGCCGTCGCCTGTTCGTTGCGCAATAATTTGATTGAACTGGCAGGAAAGCCATATTTGGATTGGATAAACGCAGCCGTTTGTCGCGCGTCTTCGACACAGCCAGGCGTGCCGGGAACGTCAGCATCGCGGTAATGATTGATGCCCACGAGTAAGGCTTTGCCGCGAATTTCAGGCGTTTGCGCCACAGAGGAAATAACCAGCACCGACCAGCAACAGGCGAAAAGAATTATTTTCATACGGCTAGTTGCTCTTATATTCGCTCAACACTTTGAATTCGATGCGACGATTCGCGGCTCGCCCTTCTGCCGTATCATTCCCTGCGACTGGGCGTGTCATGCCGTAGCCCTTCGCCGTCACACGATCTTTAATACTCAAATATTGAATAATGTATTGCCGACAAACTTCAGCGCGACGCTGGCTCAGTTCCAGGTTTCTATTTGCATCACCCATATTATCCGTGTGACCGCCGATTTCGACGTTTACCAAATGGAGCTTGATCACGTCCATAATTTTCATTAACGTTGCTTTCCCGTTGTCTGTCAGTTGGTCAGTGCCAGTGCGAAATTCAACTTTTTGCGTATTCAAAATTTCGTTGATGTCACGCTGCGCAATTAACACTTCCATCGGCTTGAGCGAGGACGAGTCGGAAATTGCAGTCGAACTATTATTTGCGGCGGGCTTATCCTGTTTGCCGAGCTTGACAGGTTCTGCTGGTTTTATATTGTCGGGGATTTGTAAGGATTCAAGCGTCGCTTTTTTAGCGCGGCGCTGAGCAATATCCGCGTAAATTCCCTGGGGGAATTTTTTCAGATAAGACGCGTAATCGTCTGCATCTTTACTATCTTTGATGGCTTCCCAAAACAATTCGTCGGCTCGATTATTATTGGTACTCGCGGCGACAGGTGGAGCAACCGGAGCAGGTGGCGCGATAACCGACAAGACTAATTCTTCGGCTTTGTATCCAGCCACATCGGCGAAAGGTTTTTGTTGTTTGCCCAATGTGAGTTGCACCATGCGCGGCACAGTGTCTTCAACATATTTCTTCAGCCCGCCTAACGTCACTTCGCCGCGTTGATTGGCGGCTGCGCCCTTTAATCCTTCAATAAAAGCCCACGTAAAATAGCCCTGCGATTTTTCGTCATATTCATATGCTCGCTGTCCAATAGCAGTCGCATACAACGTGACAAACGCTACGACATCGCGGTTCGTCGCCGAAAAATCAAAGCCTTTGCGATAGGCGTCGGTCATCAAATTTGGAGCCTCAGCGCGTCCCGCCGCCGGATCATTGCGACAGGCATCCAGCAAAAACATTACCTGTTTTACGCCGGTTGCCTCAATCAAACCTCGCATCCGATTGACGCTGATCGCGGTGTCTTCCAGTAAAGAAACATCGTCCGAAGAAACCGCATCCGTCGGCAATAAATACGCCTTGCCGCCGCGCTCCATGCCGTGGCCGGCAAAGGCAATCAGTAACAACCCGTCTTTCGGAACAGCGCCGCGCAAATTCGATAAGCGGCTCAAAATTGTGCTGCGTTTGGGCTGTCGTTCTTCGGGTTCCGCCGTCGTCAGCAAAACTACCTGATCACGCGGAAATCCCGCGTATTGAATCAGCGCTTCTGACAACGATTTCGCATCGCGTTCGGCCCCGCTTAATTGGGTGATTTGTTTTTCGGAATATTTGTTGACGCCAATAATCAGCGCAAACCGTTTGTCACGCGGCGGCAATTGCGACACCGTAGCCGCAGGCCGCACCCCTTGTCCACGCCCATCATTTGGTTGCGCAAAAACCGGAAGAGAAATTATCAGTAGCAACAGTAATAGGTTTAGTGAAACCTGTGCGGTGAGATTTTTCATACTTCGCCTATTTGTGTTTGAGAATGAGCGGAATCGCTATCGGTTGCGATAATTGTTCCGGTGAAGTCGTCACGTAAGCATCGCCGGATTTATCTTCCAGATATAAATCACGTCCGCGTTTCAGTGCCCGACTGTTGAGCGCTGCCAGAATTTCCTGCTCGTCGGTTTTGGCGGTTGGATTACTGGCAGAAGAAGCTGAGGGAGTGGCAGCGGGCGCGGGAGCTGGTGGCGGCGGAGCGCTGCTGTTAGCTGCCGGTGATGTCTGATTTGCCTGCTCCAATTCTGCGATTGGTTTATTGGACATCACAAAGACCAGTTCTTCGCGCCCCGGAGTGTCATCAAACACAAACCAGTTTTCTCCCGTTGGGATGCGAAAAATTTCGCCTGCACTGATGCGGTCTTTGGCTCCATTATAAGGAAATAAGAGTTTGCGTTTACCGCTCGAACCTTTAGTCATTACGGCAACAAACGCCGCAAAATTGGTAGCAAATTTGAAGGCGACTTTATCACCGGATTGAAAGACAGTTTTGAAGGGAACAGAACTGATTTTACCTTTACGATTAAGGATCAGCGTCAACTTTGCACCGGGCTGTGACTTCTCTAAATACAAATCACGGGCATCTTTTTTCGTCTGCGCGTTCACGGCAATAAAGCTCAAACAGAGCAACGCGGCAATTATCAAAATATTTTTTTTCATAAAATTTCCTTTTACTCTTTTTCCAGCCGAATCACGAAAACAATCGTTTCAGTCTTTTGCTCAGCATCGTGAACTTCGACCTCACCGATGATGGATTTGTAACCTTCCCGCACAATTTTCATCTGGTAAGTTCCAGTCGGGATAGGCGGAGCATCTGCGCCACCATCATAAATTCCGGCAGCATCCGTGCGCCCTAAAATCAACGCCTGTACTTTACGAATATTGCCTTTTTCCGCATACATTCTCGGCTTGAAAACAATGAATGAACATTTATCCAATGGCTGCCCCGCTTCGTTTTCAACTTTGAGGACAACCCGATAATGCTTCGCTTTGACAGGCGTATTATTTGCGGCGACAGGTGGAGCAGACGGAGCAGGTGCAGGCTTTTCACCAACCGAAAACATCGGTTCGCTGAGGCTGCCATTAAAATATCTCGTGTCAATTTGCGGCTCTTGTTTACTGGGAGATTTTGCCAGAAGAATCGCCTGGGATGGCACAAAGACATCCTGATAGGTGGGATTCCCTTTCCCTTTACTTTTACTTTGCAGTTCAATCATTTTGAGTAACACGTAAGTAAAAAAGCCAGTGGGTTTTCCCTCTACTTCGATCTCGCCCGAAACCTGTGTCACTTTGGATGAAGCAAGGACCAGATATTTTCCCTGTAAATCGCGCGACCTTACTTCACGTGAAGTTTTAGGCCTGCGGATTGCCTGGAATTGTGTCCCCAGCGCAACAGTGAGCGGCAGAGATTTGACGTGGTAATTCGCATCCAGACTTCTGCCAATTGACCCGGAATGGCAACTGTCAGAAATAAATACAACCGTGCAACCGCTGCGCGTGAAGCCCTGAAAGAGCGCGAATAATTCAGCATCCAGAATCATGTTGCCCCAGGGCTTGCCGCTGCCACTGCCGCCGGTATCGCTGGGGCAAATGGCGGCATCATATTTGCCGGGCGGCGCAATTAATTCATTGGTGTGCGGCAAACGCATCTCCGGCAGAGTTTCGGTTTCATCCTGCTCTTCGGATTTGTCATCAGGAAAAAGACTGCCGTGCCCAGAGTAGTGAAAGACAAACAGATCGCCGCTTTTGACTTTGCTCTGAAAGGCCTGAATTTTGCCGATAATGCCGTTGCGTGTCGCTTGTGCATCAGCGATGAGTTCAGTGTTTTCCCGGCTGAAGCCAAATTCCTGGATTAAAGCTTCACGCATCTTTGTGGCATCGGACACGCAGCCATATAATTGTTGCGCTGGTCCCATATTTGGATATTTATTAACGCCGACGAAAAGCCCCTACTTCTGGGGCTGGCTGGCGGATTGCGCCGTCACGCTCAGCGAAAAAATAGCTAAGTAAAGCAGTGGTAAAACAATTGCCAGGGAAAGTTTTAAAGTAAGTGAAGATTTAGTAAACATCGTTTCCTCGTGCGGTAACTGATCAGGACTCGAATAAAATTCGCAAAATTGTGGAAGTGTAAGAAAAGAAATTACTCTCAAACATAAAACGCAGGAAATATAACAAAACTGGTTCACCCGCGGGATAAATATTTTCAGCTTCAAATCCAGACGCAGACGGATTGATTTCAGGCACTCGCCTATTAATCAGCGAAATGCTAAATTACTCAGCCATGGCTCCAGACCGCAATCAAATCCGCGCTATCGTCCGTGAAGCTTTAGAAAAACAGGCTTCGCAAACAAGTCCGCAACCATCCGAACCAGTTGACGAATCGCTCAAAGATGTTATCACCGAAGCCGAGATAAAAAATTTACCAGCAGGCGGAAATTTACTGATACGGGAAGATGCGATTATTACTCCGTCAGCGCAGGATGCGATGCGGGAAAAAAATATCGTTGTTGCGTATCGCGCCCGCGCTAAAAAATCCAGCCGATCTCGCATCATTGCCCTTGGAGCCGATCACGGCGGCTTTGAGATGAAGGAATTGCTCAAAAAATATCTGCTCGAAGCTGGTTATCAGTCGCGCGATTTCGGCACCTTTTCATCCGAGGCGGTTGATTACCCCGATTTCGCTCACGCCGTAGCTCGAGCTGTCGCGGACGGTGTTTGCGAGCTTGGAATTATTTTCGATGGCGCGGGAATTGGCTCCTGCATGACGGCAAATAAAGTGCCGGGCATTCGGGCGGCAATGTGTTACGACGCAGCGACCGCCAAAAATTCTCGTGAGCATAATTATGCGAATGTGCTGACGCTCGGTGCGAAAATGATTTCCAATGAAAAAATGTGGGAAATTGTGAGCGCGTGGTTGACTACGGACGAAGGCGAAGTCCGGCACGGCAAGCGCGTCGCCAAAATTATGACAATTGAAAAACAGTATTTACGCTAATTGGTATTTTTTTGAACGGCGGGTAGAAATAGTAAAAGCCACCAGAAATGCCCCGTTATCTCTGATGGCTCCTACTATTAGTTGCTTTCTAATTTGACTACTACCGCGAAAGCAAGGTCATTATACATTTCCTTTTGTTCAATACAACTAAAAAATGTTCAAAAGAGCAACTATTTATTAAAATTCAATCATTCCAGTCATTTAGACTGAATAAATATGTTAACAGGACTGATATTCCGTCAGTTGGTTAACCATTAATTCGTGAGATCACTAATTTTTTTCAACTTCAGGATAAGTCAAAAATGAAAATCCCGGCTCTGCTCATCTCTGCGCTGCTTGTTTTTATACTATTCTCTCAATCCGCTGAATTCGATTTGCTGATTGCCAATGGTCACATCGTTGATGGCACAGGCAATCCATGGTTTGCGGGAGACATTGCAATCAAAAACGGCAAAATCGTGGAAATCGGAAATATTGCTGCCAGTCGAGC
>JAYSTY010000523.1:0-2033 GCA_043719385.1 Blastocatellia bacterium
TAGTGGTCGGAAACGGCCCGGAATATCAAAATCTTTGGCAGTTCATTCAAACCAATAAGTTAACCGAGAAAGTGATTTTAGCAGGTCACAAAAATGATCCGTCTGAACTGGTCAGGGCCTTTGATATTTTTGCTCTTTCTTCTGATACCGAGCAGATGCCACTTTCAATTTTGGAAGCAATGGCGGCTGGTTGTCCCATCGTGGGAACTGATGTTGGAGACATTAAAGATATGGTCGCCCCTGAAAATAAATCTTTTCTGTGTCCGGCTCAGGATGAAGATGCTTTTACAACCAATCTCTCCAAACTTCTGCTTGATGCCGAGCTTCGTGCCTGGCTTGGTCAAAAGAACTATCACAGGTGTTTGGAAATGTTTGATAAAAGTAAAATGTTCGAGAATTATGAAAAACTCTATGATTTAAGCGTTTAGTATCCTGAGTAGCGGATCAACTTAGAATTATAGTAGTGTGCGTCAGTCTGCCGACAACTCCGGCGGTTGTCGAAATGGGGCGCAGGCAGGCACACTCCAATCCCAGAGCAGAACTATGAACTTTGTCGTGTTTTCTGATGATTGGGGTGAACATCCCTCAAGTTGTCAGCACCTTTTCCAGGTTCTCACCAAAGCTCATCCAACGATCTGGGTGAACACAGTAGGGTTACGTCTGCCCCAATTCACTTTGTCTGATACTTTTAAAAGTGCGCGCAAACTTTCGACCATGCTGGGTTTGCGACAGGCAACAAAATCCAACGGAAATGGAAATGGTCAGTTGGCCCCAATTGTTAGTGTTCCGTTGATGACACCATTTCACCGCCCGGACTGGCTGGCAGCGTTGAATAACCGCTCGCTGGTTCGCAATGTCTCACGTGCATTAGCGAAGCAGGACTTCAAAGACTTTACGATCATCACAACGACCCCAACTATTTGCGGAGTTGCAGATAAACTTTCCGCAACTAAAATTATTTATTATTGTGTGGACGATTTCAGCGAATGGCCTGGCATGGAAAAGAATTTGATCCTGCGCCTCGAGGAAAACCTGCTTAAGCACGTTAGCGCCGTGATCTGCACTTCCCAGGCGCTGTACGAAAAATTCAAAGACGATCACCCCACGCATTTATTGAAACATGGCGTAGACCTTAAATTATTTTCAGAAACCCCGGAGAAAGAACATCCTGTATTGAGCCAGATTCCCAAGCCGCGAGTTGGATATTTTGGCAATTTCGATCAGCGGAATAACCAGGAATTGATTATTTCTCTGGCGAAAGCGATGCCTTACGTTTCATTCGTTTTCACCGGGCCGGTCCAGGCTAATATCGCGGCGTTGAAACGGCAGCCAAATATTTTTTTCACCGGTGCTGTGCCGTATGAACAATTGCCTGCCGTCGTCAAAGGCTGGGAAGCCTGTTTGCTGCCTTATCATTACAACGCGTTGACGGTGAATATCAATCCCTTGAAACTAAAAGAATATCTGGCGGCTGGTAAACCGGTAATTTCTACGCCGCTGCCTGACGTGCTTGAGTTACGCGATCATTTGCGCATTGTAGATGAAAAAAATATTGCGGGCTGGCGCTCGGCCATTGACGATGCCATTGGCGGTCAGTGGGTTCCCGATCTTAATGCCATCGGAAATGTTCTGACCGGTGAAAGCTGGACGCGCAAAGCAGATATTTTCCTGCGCATTTGTCAGGTCACATAAATCATCTATTTTTTTGATCTCAAATCTCAAATCTCAAATTTTAGTCTGAGCTAATCTTTTAGCATGAAAGTTCTCGCCGTCACCACACTCTTTCCCAGTCGTTCCCAACCCGTTCACGCAATCTTTGTTTACAACCGCATCAAGCACGTTTCACAGCTTTGCGAAGTCCGTGTCATTGCGCCAATTCCGTATTTCCCGTTTGACTGGCTGATCAAAAAATTCGCCGACCGCCGCCAGATTCCACGCCAGGATAATTTCGCGGGTTTACAGGTTTTCTATCCGCGCTATTTTTCAATTCCGGCCATGCTTAAACCACTTGATGGATTTTTTTTACTGCTTTC
>JAYSTY010000524.1:0-11753 GCA_043719385.1 Blastocatellia bacterium
TATTATTGACGTTATTTTCCATCGGATAATCAGGCTCGTTCAGCAATGAGGCTGTAGGGGAAAAGAATTCGTTTTAGCAGTGACAGCAAGCCGTCTTCAATAATAGCGATGGCTCCAATGATGAGCAAATACGCGTAAACCTCGGCTAGTTGATTCGTCGAAGTGTATGCATAAATCTGGCTGCCGATGCCGCCTTCGGTGCGATTAAAAGTTTCAATCGCCGTAATCATCACCCATCCCATTGCCGCATTTTGCGCAATCATATCAATCATCGCGGGCAACGTCGGGCGCATGACTACGCTGTAAAAAACGTGCCAGTCGTTGTATGCCAGCACCCGTGCTAATTCATATTTCAAGCGCGGGATCGAAGCGATGACGCTGGTCATACTGGTGACTAAAAAGAACGCCATCCCGGTTGTGAGCATCGCCACTTTCATTGACCATCCGATGGAAAACAACGTCAGAAACATTAAATTGAATCCGACAATCGGAATGTAGCGCAGCCATTGCACGAATTTATTGAAGGGCTGAAAAAGTGGAATGACGCTTAGATAGGCGATAATCAGCGAAACAATTGATGAGATAAAAATCCCGACAATATTCAGCTTCAGCGTGACGTAGACGTTGTAGACCAGTCCCGAACTGCCCGGAGCGTTCCACATTTTGCGAAAAGCTCCAAGCACTTCACCAGGATACGGCATCGCTTTGATCGGATTGAAAAACCAGAGCAGCAGGAAGATCACAATCCAACCGATCATGATGTATGATCGGGCGAAGGCTCCGACGGAGCCGTAAACACGTACCATTTCACGGAACGGATAGCCGGACTCTACCGATAAGTTTTTTGCAGAGGTTTCCATAATTTTTACAACCTGAAAATTCTCAACTAAAGCGGTTTGCGAATGACTGAAAAGATCAATAACAGGCGTCATGAGTTCAAGCTTTAGCTTGGTTTTCAAGCACCGCAAGCGGGAAGCAGCAAGCTAAAGCTTGAACTCTTGACGCCTGTTTCCAATAACTCTACTTGTTTGTTATCGCAATACAATCACCACACGACGATTCGCGGCTTTTTCTTTGTCGTCCTTATTTCCATTCCCTGGTAACGGACGATAGGAACCGTAGCCTTCGACATTTTCCAAACGCTTCTCATTGATATTAATCGCCGATGGATCAGAAGCTTTCAGCCATTGCCAGACGGCTTGCGCACGCTCTTTTGAGAGTTTTAAATTCGTTCCATCATCGCCGACATTATCCGTGTGACCTTCGACCACAACTTTTGTATCGTTGGCGCGAATCAGCAGGCTGCGAATTTCCTGTAATTGCGCGACTTCAGACGGTTTGACTTTAGCAGAGCCGCTATCGAACGAAATTTGATAATTCGCCTTCACGACCGTGCCCTGATTTTGTCCGCCTTCAAACGCCGCCTGATACACCTGACCGGAGCTTTTTTCATCGGTGATTTCTTTGATGAAGCTGAGATCAATTACCTGACTGACAGGTGTAATCGTCGGCAAGCGATCCGGTAAAAGTTTTTGTAAACGTTTGCCGTGATCGGTGTAGGTGATTCCAAAAATACTGCGCTCAAATGGTTCCTTGCCATCCAGCCCGAATAAGTGGCGAACTTCCGCAATGTTGTTCACACGTGAACCACCGAGCGGGACTCCGTTTTCAACCTGTCCTTTGAAATATGTATTCCAGAAGCTCGGCCCCATTCCTTCCATATTGAAGACCAATGAATTCAGGGCTGAAACGCGATTCGCAAAATAATTTGGGTCAGTCTGAATCTTTTCATTGGATCGCGCCACACAGCGCAACAATGTTTTTACATAGTCACGATGTTTGTTCAGCCAGTCTTCGTTGCCAAACAAAATGTGCGGCATCATGTAGCTGTATTCTTTGGTCGAAACGATCTTCTGCACTTTTTCAGTTTTGTTTTTGTAATTCACTGACGCACGAGCCTTGACTGCCATGACATCGCCTGGCGTCCACGTGGCTACGGCATCAATTTGATGTTCGTCGTTTTTACCCGTAGCGCGATTGCGCAGCGAGACTTTGGCATTCTGCGCAAATTTTTGCGCGGCTTCGATGTGGTCGGTGGCGTTGACGAAATTGATCGCTTCAGGGTCGTACACCTGTTCATCAGGATTGACGGGGATTTGGTTGTCCGCTGCCCAGTTGACGGTGACGTTCCAATCGCAGTAGGGAACTGCGGTCACGACGACGGAACCACGTGCGAGCTGGGGGTCTTTCTTCCAGGAATCCGGCCCCATCAAACAATCTTCGCCGAACGAATATCCGCTTGACCAGACGACTTTGGCTTTGTTGCCGCGCAGCAATTTATTAGCCCCGGCAATGTCAACAGCGGATTGATCGCCCGTGGTGGTGACAAGCTGCATCGCGCCTGTTGACAAGGCTTCGACCTGCTTTGACGTATCGTTTTCGACGACGATTTTCGTGTTAGTGATTCCCGCCTGGCACAAACAAGCGCTGGGATAATCGCCGGATTTTCCAGGGCCGCCAACGGCGTCAATGATTCCTGATTCGGTTTGCCACGTCCAAAGCCCGATCACTACATCAGGGTTATCGGAAGTTTTTTCGGGCGCTTTGACAGCGGAAGCAGGCAAATTGGCGAGCGAAATATTTTCAAGTTTTTCGCGGCTGTCCAGAATGATGGAACCTTTGCTGCCGGTGTCTGGATTAAGTTTGGCCTTGAGTGAATTGAGGAACCCAAGTTGATTTAAGCCAGCATAAACTAATCCTGCCATTACTAATAAAACCAGGATTACACCACCGGGGCGAAGTTCTAAACGACCGATTTTCATAGTTCTCTCCTTAACTAAATGGCGTATCCACCTCTTGCGCTACGCCAGCCTGAAATGTTTTTCGATGCTATATTCAAGCAGAATTCTTAAAGTCGGTTTTGATGAATTTCGTCAACGCTGAAGGTTCATCGTTCGTAGACGAGCGAAGCATACCGCTATGCTGGGTGCGATTTCAATAGCTGATTGATGCGCTCCATCAATGTTAACTGTTCGCAGGCGTTACCATTTTTTATGCAGCCACATTTTTTGTCACATAATTCTGATAATTGAGTTATAATTGAACTTACTTGAACCGGTCAGGCTCGCTCGCCGATTAGCTCAACGCCCCAGCAAAATTCAACCCAAACACGTCAGAGTCATTAATGTCTCCCGTTCCTTTTCAATCGCAGCAAAGATTTTCAAGCGAGTGATTTGCATTCACTGGAGTTGTAATATTATGAAGAAAAATCCTCAATCCTCATTTGTCCTGGTTGTCCTCACCTTTAGTTTTATCTTTTTCGTGGTTTGTGATTCGACCAGAATATTTGCGCAGGCGAATCAGCATTCCCTCCAGGTAGCTTCTTTCCTGACTTCCGTTGATGCTCAAAATGAGGTCAACCGCCTGAAGTCAAAAAAACTTGATTCGTACTGGGTCAAAGCTGAAGTACCGAGCATGGGGACGCGTTATCGCGTGAAAATTGGTCATTTTGCGAATGAAGATGCCGCCACAGTGGGAGCCGCGCAAGCCTGCGGCGTCAGGGCGATTTCTCAATACCTGGTGACAGTCGGCGACCGTGTACCGGCGGGCGTGCCAGCTAAATCCTGCGCAAGTGCGCTGAGTTTCGCGGCTCGTGAAAAAGGAATACAAAAAAACTCTGATCAAATTGCCGTGGAAAAACCAGTGCATACACCCAAAATCGCCCTGCCTGCCAATGCCAGGCCAGCCATTAAGTCGGAACCGATGCAAAAGCCACAAGTGACAAAAGAAATTGTAAAGCCACAGGCCAATCTTACTCCCGTCGTGGCTTCGATTGGGGCGGCTCAGGCTGCGAGCAAAACTAAAGTTGGAAATCCAAAAATTCCGATGCTGGGAAAATCGCTGCTGCCTGCGACAAAGGTTGAAAACAAGGGAGTGTCAACGAATGCTGCTGCGACTAAGATTCCTGCTCCTGTTACCCCGGTATTTGTGCCCTCTGCCAAGCCAGGGGAAATTGTAACCAGTGCTTTTCAGTATGCTGTAACCAAAGCTGGCGGCAAGAACGGATTAATTAATAAAAATTCCGGGCCTGAATTAAAAGCTGCGCCGCTGAATTCAGAGGTGGCGATTGCCAATCCAAAATGGAAATTGAGTAACCCAACTTCCACAAGTGACAAGAACTTACGCGCTGTCTATTTCGTAGATGCATGGACAGGCTGGGCGGCGGGTGATGGCGGCACGGTTTATCAAACGGTGGATGGCGGGAAGGAATGGGCACAAATCAAAAGCGCGGCGGTGGCGGGCAAGGTCGTAGACGTGAATAAAATTTATTTTGTGAATGAAAACAAAGGCTGGATGCTGGCCGAATCACGCGACAAAAAAAATGATGAGGCGCAAACGGTCTTACTTTCGACGGACGATGGCGGACAAATCTGGCAGCATATCTCGATTCCCAACATCAGAAGTTTTCATTTCATTGATGCGAAAAATGGCTGGGCAGTGGGGAAAAATACGACCATGCTGAAAACTACTGATGGCGGACTGCGCTGGCGACAAGTGGAAAACCTGCAACGACTGGTTGGCTTGCCCGTGGAATCGGCGGCGTCAAATTTCGGTTTCAGCGATGTCTATTTTTTGAATAAAGAAATTGGCTGGGCCGTTGGTAATTTTTATAGTCAGGTTACGACCAATATCGGCGGGCTGTTTATGACGAGTGATGGCGGCGATACGTGGCAAAGAATCCCGATGTCAATTCAACGAAAAACGAATTCGACGCGCTTTACACAAGGGAAACTTCATTCCGTTCGTTTTACGAATGTGAGCGATGGCGTCATTACCGGCGAAATGGAAGATGGCAGCGACCATTTTTTCTTTACGCTGAAAACACACGATGGCGGCGAGACGTGGGAGCAGGCGCGGGTTCCGACGAATGCCGCGCATAGCACACAATTTGTAGATGCGACGCGGGGCTGGTCGGCGACCTCTACTCCGCAAAAAGACTCGTCTGCAACCAAAGTTTACGATACAATTCTGACGCGCACTGATAACGGCGGAAAATCCTGGGAAACTGATTTTGTCGCGCACGGCAAACAGATTCGCAGCATGTTTTTTATTTCGCCCACACGAGGTTGGGCTGTCGGTGATCGCGGGATGATCCTGCGTTACGACGCTCAATAAAATTCGGTCGGGCGTTCAATTGAGAAATTGAACGCCCACTGTTCAGCCCCAAAACTATGTCAAAATTTTCCCCAGCCTTAATCATCTTTGCCCTTATTTTTCAACCTCTCCCCACAGCTTTTGCGCAGACTTCAACCACCACCAGCCAGCCCAAAGCAAAAGTCGAAACTGTCGAAAAAAATCCGTTTATCGCCATCGAAGAATTATTACCAGCGGAAACCATCGCTTTCGCTGTCACCACGAATTTATCCGGCTTACTGAACGGTTATCGCAATCTTGCTGCTTTCAAATTAATTCGTGCCAGTTTGCCGAAAAATGATCAGATTGATCCGCTCGCCGAGGCGGATTTATTTCTCAGCGCCGGATTGAAAGACAGTAAAGTTCTGGAGAATGCGAGAGTGGCAATTGCGTGGATTGCGCCCGCGGCAACGCCTGTCGAACCTGCGCCTAAAACTCTGCGCAACATAAGGCAGGGCAATGACATTAACGACATTCCCCAGGCGTCACTGGTAATTTTGATCGAGACTCCCAAACTGGAACTGGCAAAAAAAGCGCGAGAAGAATTTATCAGTTTCCAAACCGAATATTTTAGCGGAGTCAATCAAGCCAGCGACAAAAATTCCAAACCTGAGACGCAAAAAGTTGATCAGTATGTTAACGGCTACGCGGGCAAAATCATCGGGACAAATTATGTCGTTGGTGTGCCCGCCGGAGTGGAACGCATTCAAAGGCTGAGCGAATCGAATACGGGCGAAAAGCTCACCGATGATTTAGAATTTGGCCAGGCGCGGATGCGAATGATGCCGACTAATGGGGTGTTTGCTTATATTAATGGCAAAGCCGTGACGAAATCCCTGACGAATGTCCCGCTTGACTCTATCATTGGCATGCGCGGACTTTCGCTGATGTCCGGGCTGAATTCATTCAGGAGCGCGACGCTTGTTTCTACGTTCGAGCGCGAGGGCGTAGTTGACAAACTCACCTTAAATTTTGCCGAAGGGAAAAAAACTTTCTTGGATGCTTTGATCAATGGCCCGGCCATTGAATTTAAAGGCGCGGATTTCGTTCCTGTCGGCACGCCGGTTTATTTTTCTCACAGCCTGGACTGGCCTGTTTTGTGGGATGAACTGGTGACTCCTCTCTTCGCTACGGCCTCGATTGTCAGGGAAGTTTCGGCCAAAGAAAATATCGCGTATGAAGAGCGGATGAAGAAAGCAGAAAACGAGAAAGATGCCGGGGCGCAGGCTGATGTCGCGGATAGGGCGGAGAAATTTCAGGCCGAATTGTCACCCGACAAAATGGAAGCTGCCAAAAAAGCTTTTCTGGAAAAGCTGGAAAAACAGCTTGGGTTCAATCCGCGTGAAGAGCTTGCTAAAGATTTTGCGAATGAAATTGTGATCGCCTACGACATTCCGAAACCAGAGAAAATACAGCCTGATATATCTAACGAAAATACTGAGGACGTGCAGCAAGCCCGGCGTAGTAATTCAGGTTATGCCGGACTCATTGCGATTAAAGATCGCGCCGCTACGAAATCGGCCTTACTGAAATTGTTTGGTTATGCAATGAGCGGGTTCGGCAGCGCCGTCAATGAAAATGGTGTCCCTGAAGCTGAAAAAACAAATGAGCAATTGAAGAAAGAACGCGAACAGCGCGAAGCGTTGACAAATGAGGCATTCGCCAGGCTGCCCAAAGAAATTTATCAGAAAACTGAAATCGTGACGGTTGAGAGCCTGGCGCTGGGGCTATCGGACGAGTATTTATTTATTGCCGACAGCGCCGAAACAATTAAGTTGATGATGGATGCAAAGGGGCAGGGCAAGGCGCTGGCATCGGATGCGAATTACTCACAGGCGATGAGCAGTTCGTCAGGCGCAGGACTGTCGCGGCTTTATGTTGGGCCAACTTATTTCAGTTCAATATTTGGTTCTATGCTGGGCGATTTTGTGAATCACGCGCAAATAAATGATGGGCAGGAAAATGTTCAGGAGACCAGGGAATTACAATATAACTTGCCCGCTACGATTGCTGCTACCGCACAAAAAGAAGGCACAAGCCTGAAAATTGAGGCCTTTTCACCTTTGGGTGCAGGCGGCAGCGCGATCCTGGGCTGGTTCGGCAGCACGGTGAAAGGTAAGGCCGAACATAACGAATATCAGGCACGCTTGAGGTTGCGAGCCTTAGCCAATGCGGAAACAAAATACGCCGAAAAACATAAACAGCTATTTGCCAAGCCAGAAGAGTTAGCCAAAATCACCGGGCCAAAAATCTCTCCTCTGGATTGGAAATTGGAAGAGCAGAATTATCGTTTTGAATGTAAGCTCAAACCAAATAATAAAGGTTACGAAGCCACCGCGACGCCGCTCAAATATGGCCGTGACGGGCGCAAATCATTTTTTGTAGATGAGTCCGGGAAAATCCGCTTTGCTGATAAAGAAGGCAAACCCGCTACGGCTGATGACAAGGAAGATGAAACGCAGGTTTATACATCTGACACAGAAGCTGTAGAGGCCGCAGCGGAAGAAACCGTTCCGCCACCACCGCCACCGCCACCTGCCAGGCCTCGCCCCAGGAAAAGATAGCGTTGCAATTCAGCATTAGTTTTCTCAAGTGCTCAGCGGTATAATTCAGTTTCTTTTCCATTAACTGATTTCACGTCGAGGAATTTCGCTTGAGAAAAATATTTTTAGTTATTGCACTTTTGTTTTCGGTTTCAGCGTTCGCACAAAAAGCCGATCCGAACGATCCCACCAATGCCGAAAAAGGCAAACAGCTAATAAAACAGGTCATCGAAGCGCGGGGCGGAGCAGGCTTCCTGGGCTATACATCCATTCAGGCCACCGGGCACTGGACACCGTTTGAGCAGGGGCTGTCTACGGTTCCGATTCCGTTTCTGGATTACATTATTTTTCCTGATAAAGAGCGCACTGAATTCGGCAAAGCTAAAAAGAAAAAAGATCGCAAAATTCAGGTCAATGTTGGTAAGGGCGGCTGGTATTACGATGGCGAAGCGGAAACTCTGAAAGAGCAGGATGAAAAGAAACTCCGCGAATTTCAGGAAGGGCTGGACACCGACATAGACCGTATTTTACGCGGCGGCTGGCAGCAAAAAGGCGTTGAAGTTAGTTTTTACGGGCGCGAAGAAACGAGGCCTGGCGAACGTGCCGATGTTGTGATGATAAAATTCAAGCCGGAATTTACGGTCTATTTGATGATTGATCGGTATACGCATTTGCCCATGACGTTGAGTTATGAAAAACCAGGCGGCGAAAAGGGAACTGAGAAATACGAATATCGCTATAACCAGTATGTCGCTTATGACGGCGTGAAATTTCCTAACATCGTAGACCTTTATCGTGACCGCATCCAAATCAGTCGCGTCAATTACGAAAGTATTAAATTGAATGTCCAAATTCCTGAGACGATATTTACAAAACCGCCGAGTGCGAAAGAGGTGAAGTAAGCAAGCGTCCGCTTATATGGAGGAATGGCAATATGAATGAGCAATTCATCGAAACCTGGCAAATCCACAACCGTATCAATTTGTATCTGCTTGAGGCGATCAAACCCGAAGCTTTGGCCGGAATAGCTTCATCAAAAGGACGAACTGTCGCCGAGCAATTCGCGCATGTACATAATGTTCGACTGATGTGGTTTAAATCCGCCGCACCTGATTTGCTCGCGCAGGTGACGAAGATCGAAAAAGAAAATGCAAATGATTTGTCCTTGCTGAAAAATTCTTTGCTGGCTTCGGGCGCAGCGATGGCTGAAATGCTCAAACGCAGTCTGGAAACAGACGGCAGAATTAAAGGTTTCAAACCGCATGCAATAGCTTTTCTTGGTTATATCATTGCGCATGAATCGCATCATCGCGGACAAATTGCCCTGACGCTTAAACAATCAGGTCATCCGCTGGATAAAAAGACTTCGTTTGGTCTTTGGGAATGGGGAACCCGTTGAAAATGATTATGATGACTGTTCAAGCTACGATTTATTTTGCTGCCCCTGTTAATAAATTCCGAAATTCAACGTCAATACAGGTAAGTGCAATTCGTTTTTTCAACTTTCAATTTTTCCCGAACTTCTGTTCGCGCAACCTCGTACTGATGAGCAGTGAGGTTGAAGTTAACTGAGGTTCATTTACATTAAGGAACAATATGGGAGCCACCCAGGTATTGATGATTTCAGATGGTGAACTGGTGCGTCGGTGTCGTGCTGGAGACAGTGTAGCGTGGGAACAAATCGTTCATAACTATTCTCGTCGCGTCTATAATTTGGCGTATCGGTTTACCAACCGACACGAAGCGGCGGAAGATTTGACGCAGGAAGTTTTCGTGCGAGTTTACCGCTCGCTTGAGCAGTACGATCCCCAGGCGGGAGATTTGGCCAACTGGTTGATGCGACTGGCAAGAAATCTGGTTATTGATGACTATCGCAAACGTGTTCGGACTCCGACCGACGTAGGCGAGGATTTAACGGACCACGAATTTCATTTGCGCAGCTCAACCGATGCGCCGGATCGTCGGGTCGAACGACAGGAGCGTTCTTTGCAGGTGCATTCCGCGATTGCCAAATTACCGGCTGACTTACGAGAATGTGTAATTTTGCGCGATATTGAAGAACTAAGTTATCAGGAAATTGTTGACATCCTGAACATCCCACTTGGGACCGTCAAATCGCGCATCAATCGCGGCAGAATTGAGCTGGCGAAAACGTTACGAAGAATGAAGGTTGTCGAATTTATTTAAATTACGATTTTGGTCTTTGCGTTTTGCCAGACCGAAAATCAAAGTTCAAAGAGTAAAGATGCAGGAATGAATTGCACTATTTTTACAGATAAGATTTCTGCCTATCTCGACAGCGAGATGCAGACCCGCGAGAAAGCCGAATTTGCGGCGCATCGCCTGAGCTGTCGTGATTGTCGTGACCTTTTTAACGAAGTCCGCGACACGCTGACGGCGCTGGGTGAATACGCGCAACTGGATGTCACCGCCAGGCTTGAAACCCTTGAGGCACGCATTGTAGACGCCACCAGTGCGGGCGAAATGCTGAGCTGTACCGAGTTCGATAAAATGATCGAACGATATTTTGACGGGGTCATTCTGGGCCCGACTTTCCAGACGTTTCAGTCACATTTTGAAGATTGCTGGAAGTGCCGCCGTTTGTTACGAGGCATCGAAGAAGCCAAAGAAATGTTGCGCGAGGTCAAAGAAGAAGTTGAAGTTCCGCGTCATCTTTCGCGCCGCATTATGGCGGCAACGGTTGGTAATGATTCCAATACTTTTTTTGATCAACTTGCCAGGTCGCTCAAAGCCGGGCAATGGGTGGCGGCGTTTTTAATTTTTGCGGCGACTGGCATGCTCATTAATTATCGTTATGGCAGCGTTGAAAATATGGCCGCGCAGGCCAGCGAAAGAGCGCTTGAACGGCAGGAACAAATCAATCAGGCAGTCACAAATACGGGCACGATGGCCATCGCCGGGATGGAATTTATTTCCGTCAAATTGCAAAACCGGGAACAACGTAAAAAAAATGAAAGCGGCCCACAGCCATCGCCGGCTCCATCCGCTACCGAGCACCGAGCACCGACCACCGACCACCGCTAAAATATGAATTGCTCATATCATCAAGTCACGTTAGCCAATACCCGTTGCCAGGTCTGCGCCCGACCATTATGTCCGGAGTGCGATCATCGGGTCAAAGGTTTCACTTACTGTCAGGATTGCATCGTGGCGGGAGTCGAAAGACTGGGCGGAAATCAAACCACAAAATTTACCAGTGCGACAAAATCTCCGGTCGTGGCGGCGTTGCTGGGACTAATTCCCGGACTTGGCGCAGTGTATAACGGCCTGGTCGTAATGGCTTTGGTGCAATTCGCCGTGACCGTAGGTTTGTGGCAACTCGACGATATTTTTGATGCCAGCTTATTCTGGTGGGCGGGAACAGCCGCGTATGTTTATTCGATTTATACTGCTTATCAAACGGCCCTTCGGTTGAACGCAGGCGAAGATTTGAGCGGTGAAGAAAATAAACTCAAAAATATTTTGCAGGAGAAAACCAAAGTCTGGGGATCCGCCCTGATTGTCCTTGGTGGACTCTCAATCCTGCATTGGATTTTGCCGCATTCTTTCGTTAGCCATCTGTGGACATTAATTTTAATCGGTGTCGGAACCTATTTTGTCGCGTTGTTTCGTCGTGTGCCAAAAGCAAAAATCACGCAGGAACTACCCCAAAATTTTCAGCCGGAAACTCCGCCCGTCATTGCCTTTGACCCCCTCGCTCGTGATTATTCACAAGCTGAAACACGACGCTTTGATGTGCGCTGAAGATTTTCTTTCTGCGCCGCGATACTTAATCCAGCCGTTCATTTTCCGCCCCGCCTTCAAATTACAATCAACGTAACAGATAATCCTTTTTTTGCTCTTCATCCAGGAGAATTTTATTGTGGAGAAAATAGTTTTTCTTGATCGTGAAACAGTCCAGGCGAATTTTCGCCCGCCGGGTTTTGCTCATCAATGGATTGATTATGCGACTACCACGCCAGCGGAATTGTCTGCCCGTTTGCAGGCTGCAACGAT
>JAYSTY010000525.1:0-11738 GCA_043719385.1 Blastocatellia bacterium
CGAAACAGAAACAATCCAACTCCTGGATGTATTTGAAAAAGTGAAGGTCGCAGTCACCGCAGCGGAAGACAAAAAAGCAATGGATGTGACCGTCCTTAAATTGATTGAGGTGACCACCTTCGCTGATTATTTCGTGATCTGCTCCGGCAACTCTGCGCGTCAGGTGCAGGCCATTGCGGACGAAATCGAAGAGAGCCTGAGAAACCAAAAAGTTCGTCCGCTGCACATTGAAGGCTATAAAAATGCTGAATGGGTGTTGATGGATTATGGCCCGCTGATCATTCACGTTTTCACGGAACAGGCACGCCGCTTTTATGATCTTGAAAGGTTGTGGCGCGATGCGGAAAAAATGGAAGGCATTAATGATCAGGGGCTGCGCGCGTAAGGCTAACCCACGGCGCACAGTCCATAAATATGAAGCTGCATTTTGTCTGGATCGGAAAAACGAAAGATCAACATTGTGCCGCGCTGGTTAATGATTATTTGAAAAGACTTTCGCGCTTTGCGCCTTACGAAGTCAGTGAGTTGAAAGAAGCGTCTGGCTCAGCGGATGAAACCAGAGTGATACAAGCCGAAAGCTTAAAGCTCCTGGCCGCCATTGAAAAAGACGATTTCGTAATTTTACTGGATGCAAAAGGACAGCAATTAACTTCCGTTGAGTTAGCTGACCTGGTTAACGCAAAGCAGAATATAAGCATCAAACGCCTCGCCTTCATCATCGGAGGTTTTGCCGGGGTCAGCGATGAGGTCAAAAAAAGGGCGCAACTAAAACTCGCGCTCTCTCGTATGACGCTCACACATGAATTGGCGCGCGTCATACTCGCCGAACAAATTTACCGTGCTTACACTTTAATAGCCGGTTTGCCCTATCACAAGTTTTGATGCGCTCTTAACTTTTAAGTGCAGCCCCAGAAGGAGAAACACTGGATGGATAAGAAGAAATTAAAAGGTTACCACGATCTTTTGATAGAACGGCAGACAACTTTACTTGGCGTAGTTGGACGCAATGAGACGTATGGACGCGAAGCTGATACTGAGGCTACGCAAGACCCGGCAGACAAAGCTTCCAATTCTTACACCAAAGAGTTGCTGTTCAGTCAATCAACCAATGATCGTCAGATGCTGACTGAAATCCAGGGTGCGCTGGAACGCATTGCCGATGATGAATACGGCGATTGTGTTAATTGCAGTGAGCCGATTTCCCAGAAACGGCTGGAAGCAATTCCCTGGGCACGACACTGTATTAAATGTCAGGATTTGCTCGAACGCGGGCTGCTTGACGCCGAAGACTAACGGCTTTATTACAAACCAAGATCAGGTCCTGAGAGAGGCGAGCATATCAATCTGCGCATTTCTCAGGACTTTGTGTTTTTGCCTAATGTGCCTGCAACCCGGCCCGCTGCGGCTCTCAGTACTGTTACCGCTTAAATGAACTTGAATGAACAAGCATTTCCTCGTTACTAATTCACTTACGGACTATCTGCATGTGCGAATTCTAAGGTGTTCCCTGATTTTCATAGCCCTCCTACTGCCCGTACCGCTCTTCGCTCAGGCGCTAAACAGTAAACCAGAAAGCGCCCTCGCAGTTCCTGCAACAACTTCTTCCAGCGAAAAGGAAAAGGTCAGCCGCTGGCTGGAATTATCGAAGTTCGGATTTGCGGCGCGTTATATCCACGCGACTAATTCAACTCCGATTACAACGGTGACGCAGTTACAACATCGGCAAGACCTGGCGGGCAAATTCAAGTTCGATAGTAAAGGCAAAGTCAGCTTGAATTTCTGGGTGAACAGCGGGCCGCGATTTACTGCCGGATGGAACGAATCAAATATCGGGCCTCGCAAAGGCAAAGTGAATCTCTACCTCAAACATTTGTTCCTGTCAGCGCAGCCGATTAAAGGCGTGGAATTTCAATACGGTAGCTTTGATTTTTTGCGCGGGCAACATACCGAAATCACGACCTACAACAACGATGGTTATTTGATGGGCGAACGAGTCATCATCAAACGTCCCAAAGAATTATTCTTTGATGAGATGGCAGTCACCTATGGGTATTTTGGTGATTTGAATACGACGAATATCAACAAACGTTATCATCGGCTGAGGCAATCAAACTATCATCAATTTCTGCTCAGCAAACAATTAGGAAAACGCGCGGCTGCCTCCTTTGATTATACATTTGTGAATGGCGCTGAGACATTGCGACAAGCGCTGAAAATCAATACTAAAGAAGTGAAGCTGGCGGATTCGTTACGCTTTGAAAATTACCAGCGCGTTGATGTTAATCCGGCGTATGGCTTCTCCTTGCTGGCAGAAAAAGCCGTCACGAAAAAATTGACTGTAACGTATGGCTACACGCAGATTGATCGGCGGTATGGAAATGTTAATGCTGATAAGGTATTTACGGGCAAACACCTGTATTTATTAGGTGCTTACGCGGTGACACCGGAATTAACCTTCCAGCTATTTCACTCTCATCTATTGGAAAAACCAACCGGAATTCTGCCAGTTCGAACACGCACGGAAATCGTGCTACGCTACAACGTACTAAAGGCATTACAAGCACATGGATGGTTTAAATAATTTATGGTCAAGCTTCTCAAGCAAGCATTAAAAATTGGGCTGGCAGGCAGTTTAATAGTTGCCGCTGCGTTCGCGCAACAACCCATCACACAAGCGCCGCCTGCGCCGAAACCTTACGAGGATCGCAAATCTCTTGAAGACCTCGAAGACCGCTCCGAAGACATCGCCAACGGTATTTTAGAATTGGCGATGGCGGTACGCGATGGCAATACGAAAAAGATTTCTGAATATTTCGATGAAGGCGCAAAAGTCACAACGCTCCCATCTGAAAAAACTGAAGCCCAACTCGAAGTAAAATGGATTCAGAAACACGGCTGGAAATATGAGCCGAAAACATTGGTCGCTACAAATCGCTCCAGCCTCGCCAAACAGTGGGAAGGCTTCTTAGCGAATTTCTCAGAAATCGAAGATGTCCGTTTCAAACTCCGTGCGTCAAACTTCGATGAGACAGGACGCAGCGCAAAATCCCTCGTCTATTTTTTCATCATTGGACGCGACAACAAAGGGCAACGCACGTGGATTCGTGCCACCGCCGACACGATTTTTGAACTCAGCAAAGACAGCAAAGAAATTTGCGGCATCAAAAATAATTTAAGTAAAGAAGAAGGTCGTTGGCTGATTAAAGAATTCTCGCTCAACCCGATGACCAGCCTCGCGGCAACGACCGATTTATTTTCTGAAGTCGCTGAACCTGCCGGACTCGGCGCAAAAATTCCGGCGTATGGCGAACCGGGAAATACTGGATTTATCTGGCACGGCGCAGTGTCAGCGGACTTCAACAATGACGGCTGGATGGATTTATTTGTGACGGCTTCGGACAGAAATTATTTATACCTCAACGATGGCAAAGGAAAATTTGTAGACGTTTCCGAACAGGCAGGTTTGCAATATTTAGCCAGCGGTGCAGGGCCGCTCGCATTAGATTACGACAACGATGGCGACGTAGATATTTTCATCGCGACGGTTGGAAAACAGATTCTGTTTGAAAATCGGTTGAAGCAGGACGGCAAGCTGGAATTCCGCGATGTTTCGCTCGAAGCAGGAGTCGGCATCGCCTCCGAAGCCTACGGATTTTCAGCGGCGGCGGCAGATATAAATGGTGACGGGCTGCCGGATATTTACGTTTCGTCCTACAACCAATACGGCGCAATCATGCCGGATTCGTGGTTTCGCGCCATGAACGGAACGCCGAATTTGCTCTTCATCAATCAGGGCGACGGCAAGTTCAAAGAGGATGCAAAAAAATGGGGCATTGCTGATCGGCGTTGGAGCTACGCCGCAATTTTTGGTGATGTGAACGGTGACAACAAACAGGATTTATTTGTCGCCAACGACTTCGGCGAAAAAGCGCTTTACATCAACAAAGGCGACCACTTTGAAGACGAAGCCAAAGCGCGTGGCGTCCTCGATCCGGGCAATGGAATGGGCGCGATGTTTGGCGATTACAACAACGATGGCTTGCTGGATTTGCACGCGACGAATATGTCTTCGACGGCGGGTAATCGCATTCTGAACCGCTTGTTCCCAAATCAAAATTCCGGCAACAACGTCCTGAAAAAATTAGCGGCGGGCAATGATTTATTTGAAAATCTTGGCAACGGTTTTTATAAAGATGTGACTGCCGATGTTGGCGGATTATCGGGGCAATGGGCGTGGGGCGGCGGCTTTATTGACTTCGATAATGACGGCTGGGAAGACCTCTACACGCCGAACGGATTTATCTCCGGCAAATCAATGGCGGACACTTGAAGCCAGTTCTGGCGTCAAGTTGTGATGCACGACAACGGTGAAGGCAAGAAAGACAAAGGCGTGTTACGCGAAGATCAAAATTCATTAATGGGCAAAGGCTTTTCGTTCAGCGGCTACGAACGCGATCCCGTGTTTTTGAGCTTGGGCAAGAACGAAAAAGGACAGGTCAAATATCTTGAAGTTTCCGGTTTAAGCGGAATGGATTCGGTCACCGACGGACGCGCCGGAGTCTTTGCCGACTTCGACAATGATGGTGATTTAGATGTGTTCTCAACTGCAATTCAAGGTCAATCCCACATGCTCTTCCGCAACAACGTTGGCAGCGCCAACAATTTTCTGCGCGTAACGTTGATGGGATCAACCAGCGGCAAAGACGCTTTCGGCACAGTCGTCCGCCTCAAAACTTCGGCGGGCATTGAGACAAAAATCAAAGCGGGTGGATCGGGTTTCGTTTCGCAAAGTGATCCGCGCTTATTGTTTGGTTTGGGCAAAGATACAAAAGTTGCCTCGGTTGAAATCACTTGGCCCAACGGTAAAAAACAAAGCTTCGATAACGTAGCCGCGAATGCCTCCATCACCATTACGGAAGGCAATGACAAATTCGTAATCGTCAAAGAAACGAAAGCGAATTTGCCTGATCCAATGACGAAAGAAGATCGCCTGCTCGCTACCTTGAAGCTGAAAAAAGGACAACCGTTGCCTGCAATAATGGTAGATAAATTGGATGGTACAAAAGCGCCACTGACTTCAATGCTGACAAAAGGAAACAAGACGCTCGTCAATTTATGGGCGACGTGGTGCATTCCGTGCCTGAAAGAAATGCCCGAACTCGACAAGCTTTATCCAAACTTCAAAGCCAATAAAATCAACCTCATCGGCTTAAGCATTGACACGGACGAAGCAGGCAAAAAAGGCTTCCAACAGGTGAATGAATTTTTGACGAAGCGCAAAGTTTCTTATCCGCTGGGCGTGATTGGCGAAGCTGGTGGGCGGCAAATTTACGCCGTCGAAGACCCGGCAGTTCCGCTCACAATCTTGCTGGATGAAAAAGGCAATGTCGAAAAAGTCATCGGTGGATGGTCACGACAAACCGCGCAGGTATTTGAGGGATTAGCAAAAAAGTAAAAGCTAAGGAAGTTTTTCCAGGTTAATTGTCAGATTCATCAGACTCCCGGCAGTGGCGACAATCGTGCGTTTCCATTTTTGATAACCAGGTTTTTGCACTACGACCTGAAATTCGCCTTCCGGCAACTTAATCGTCGCGGGGGCATTGCCAACGAATTTATCTTCAATCCAAATCTCGGCACCCTCAACATCTGATTTAAAGTTTACCGAAGCAGTGTTTTTTTCTGACGAACGCGTGAATTTTTCCGGGTCTAATTTTATCTCACCATTCACATAAGCTGTCACGAATGTGCCTTTGGGAATCGTGATGTCTTTCCCTTTCATCAGCAGAAAGAGCGGCGCCGCCGGAAAAAAAATCATGCCCGTAGCGATAGCCGCTGTCGTCACTGTTCCCACTCGGCTGCCATCTGCACCAGTATTTATGGCTCGTAACGGGACGCGTTGACCGTCAATTAAAATTACCGAGTCTATTTTTACGGCGAGTTTTCCCGTGCGCCCCATACGACGTTTGGGCGCGGCATCGGTGATGGTTCCAAGCGCCACTGCACCCTGACGAATCACAATCTTTTCATCCAAATCCACATTTTCAATCACTTCAAAATCAACCGTTGCTCCCACCTGTTCATTGGCCGAGGAAAGATCGCGCATCAACTTTAATTTGACCGGCGTTCCGTCCAGTAACACGAAGCCCTGCTTGTCTCTGGTTTCAATGCTTTGCGTGACTTTCGGGCGACCCGCTGGTTCTTTCGCCCAAACCGGAGTCTGCGCGAAAGACAGCGAAGTAAAATTTTGCACGAATAAAATCACAAAAAGCGTGCCAGTCAAAATACGAAAAAGAGAGTTCATGACAGCACCTTTATTTTTCAGCGTCTCGTTGTAACACCAGCAGAAAGGATGCAAGGTTCGTCACATCAATCAGGGCGAAGCCGGATTTCTTCAAATCCTGAATTGATTTATTGGTCGAAGTATCGGTTCCGTTAACAATCAGTTTCGTTTCGTACTTCGCTGAGCTTTTATCAATTTTCTTTTCAAAAATCGTCGCCAGACCGCCACCACCCGTACTGGTAGCGCGATATGCAAAGCCCGTCGCGCTAATATCATTCATCTCTTTTTCCATTGTTTTTATGCGCTCTGTACCCAGAATTTTGTATTCGTATTGTGCCGTTCTGACTTTGGGATCACGTGCCATGATGGCAACTAAGCCAGGCGCCGCATAAAAATACCCATAGCCTTCTTTGGCGGCCTGATTCATTTCTTTTTCCATCGTCCCGCGCTTGAAGGTCGTCAATACTTTGAATTCTTTCTGCCCCATTTCGGCGGCGGGTTTTTCACGATTACGGGCCAGAATCATAGTCAGTTCGAATTGCGACCCAGCCATAATTCCAAACATTTGCTGCTTCACGGAATTGTCCTGGGTGCGGAGAAAACCAACGGGTACATAGCCTTGAGAAGCTGAAGTCTCCATCTCTTTCTCCAGGGTAGATTCTTTCTTGGTATTCAGAAAAGTATATTCATTTTGCGAAGATTTCTGACCTGTTTCCCGCTCCAAAATAATCAGCGTTTCACTCCCGGCAAAAAAGCGCGCAGTCGTGATGATCCCGCGAAAATCGAAGCCCTCTTTAACGGCGGCAGTAAATTCTTTTTCGAGCGTGCCGATCCGTTGCGCGGCGAGAATTTTGTATTCGTATTTTTTCTCTTCACCTGCCGTTCTGCCCAGCAACGCCCCCATGGTCGAAGTGTTATACGCTTTCGGCACAAGCAGCAGGCGCCATCCGGCAGTGGCATTTTGATTGAGTTCATTTTCCAAAGTGCCGGATTGTTGCGTGTTGATAAATTGATATTCGATTTTGTCTTCGGAGCTTTGCGCCAGTAATGGCAGGCTGACAAAAACAGACAAGAGGAAAAGACAAAGGATATTTTTTGAGGTCATCATTGTGTACTCCGTGAGGCACAGAAAAGGGGTTATTAAAGAAGCAAAAATAATCAGGGATCGGGCTGAAAGAAGAGAAATATACTGACATCCAAACTGATTGCAAGAAAAAAATATCGGGCGCAGGCGATGACAATTAAAACGGAGTCAGCGGATCAGCCGCACGATATTCGTCCAGCTTGCGATGCAGCGTCCGGCGATCAAAGCCGAGAATTTCCGCCGCCCGCGATTTGTTCCCATTCGTCAGCCGCAACGTCTCAAAAATATATTCCTTTTCCAATTCCTGTAATGTCATCCGCGTCATTTTTGCTTTGGCCAGTAACGCCGACGTTTTGTCGCTGCTCTGAATACGCTCCGGTAAATCATGCGGCGTCAGCACGTAGCCTTCGGCCAGAGCAATGGCCCGTTCCAGGGCATTTTCAAGTTCACGGACATTGCCAGGCCACGCATACGCGGTCAGCACAGCTAACGCATCCGGCGTAATATTGAACGGTGGGGTTTGTGATTTTTCAGCCTGCTTATTCAGAAAATAATCAATCAACAACGGAATATCCAACGGGCGTTCGCGCAGCGGCGGCACGTGCAAATGAATCACATTCAGCCGCCAAAATAAATCTTCGCGGAAGCGCCCTTCACTGACTTCTTTTTCCAAATCACGATTCGTGGCGGCAACAATGCGCACACTGATTTCGCGCTCGCGGTCTGCTCCCACACGGCGGATCGTGCCTTCCTGCAACACGCGTAAGAGCTTAGGCTGGACAGCTAACGGTAATTCACCAATTTCATCTAAAAACAGCGTGCCCTTATCCGCCGCTTCAAATAATCCCGCACGCGCCAGTTTGGCTCCGGTGAAGGCCTGTCCGGTGTGACCAAACAATTCAGATTCAATTAATTCGTGCGGAATCGCCGCGCAATTGACTGGCACAAATTGTCCCCGTCGCCCCGAAGATTTATGAATCGAACGGGCAAATAATTCCTTGCCCGTGCCTGATTCGCCTGTTACTAACACAGTGCTGGCACTGCGGGCAGCTTTGGTCAGAAGCTTGAGCGTTTCTTTCATTTGCCGCGAAGCGCCAATAATTTCGAGCGCTGCGCCAGGCAGCTCGCGGCGCAATTGCGCCTGTTCACGCAATGGCGCACTTTGTGTCAGAGCCTGCTCAATCGTCTTGATTAATTCGTCGGTCACGAACGGTTTCGTCAGATATTGAAAAGCTCCCTGCTTAACCAGTTCGACCGCCTGTTCGACCGAACCAAATGCAGTGATCACAATGACAGGAATTTCCGGGCGGCGGGTGCGGACGATCTGTAATAATTCTGCGCCGGAAAGGCTTGGCATGTTGACATCAGTGATCAGTACATCAATGCGCTCCGCCTCATTTTCGAGCTGTGCCAACGCGGCTCGCCCGTCAACCACAGCAATCGTTTCATAGCCGGCATCTTCCAGATCGTCCTGCAATAAATCACGTAAATCGGCGTCGTCTTCGGCAATTAAAAATCTTGGTTTCATCTTGAGTTCTTGTCTGATTTTAGTAGTGGCAAAAATAAATAAAACACCGCACCGCCAGCAGGATTATTTTCAGCTTCAATGCGTCCGTCATGTTCTTCCATAATTCGGCGGCTGACTGCCAGCCCAAGCCCTGTCCCCTGACCAGCTTCTTTGGTCGTGTAAAAAGGGTCAAAGATCCGACCAAAATGTTCGGGCGGAATGCCTGTACCAGTATCGGATATTTTTATGAATGGAGCTTGTTCGTCACCAGCCATAAAACAATTTATCGTGAGTATCCCGCCCGTCGGCATAGCCTGAATTGCGTTTTGGCAAACATTCAAAAGCACTTGTAAAATCAGACCTGCATCCACTTCCACCATAATTTCAGCGGAGCAGGTTGTCTGGATTTGGATGTTATCCCTTGCCGCACTAAATTCCACAGCATCAATCGTTTCCTGAATTAACTTACTAATTTTGACGGGCTTAGGATGAAGGGAATAGGGGCGCGCCAGATTGAGCAATTGTTTTACAATCCGCGTAATGCGTTCAGCCTGCGTGCGAATGATCGTTAGATTGCGTTGCCGCATTTCCAGCGTGTTATCGTTGCGATCTAATAACTGTTTGGCGCGTCCATCAATTACCTGAAGCGGCGCACCCATTTCGTGCGCCACGCCAGCGGCTAATTTCCCGACCACTGCTAATTGTTCACTGTGCCGCAATTTTTGTCCCAGTGCAATACGCGCTTCTGCTTCACGGGCTAAGGCAACACGCTGTTCACCCAACCGATCTGCCATCTGATTGAATGCAGTGGCCAGTTGTAAAAATTCTCCGCTGCTGCGCGGGACACCAACGCGATGCGCCAGATTTCCCGCCCCGATGGCAATCGCTCCGTCCAGCAATGATTTAATCGGACGAGACAAGCTGAAATGTAAAACGAGTGAAACCACAATCAGGATGGCGCCTGAGATACCAAGTGCAGTCCACGCAATATTTTTTCGCTCGCTAATTAATTCAGACCGAATAAAGGAAATCGGTTGTGCAATCGCAATCGCACCTACCACGCTTTCGCCGTTTTTGATGGGAGCGATGATAGAAAAAATATCTTCACTCTTAATCTGGCGAATAATTTCGGCAGGCTGAGCCGAGGCTAACACCTGATTCACTGCATCCAGGTAACTTATCTCCAGTGTGTTAAGGCGCGGAGAAACGATTTCGATCTGACCTTCTTTATTGAAAAGAATAGCTCCATAAATGCTGGTATTTTCGCTCAAACGATTAATCAAACGCTGAGCATCAATCGTTCGCCCTGTGAGGTAATCTTCTTCCAGTGCCAGTCGCAAAGTTGTCACATGCGCTCGAATCTCATCACGTGCTGCCGTTTTCAAATTCGTTTCTAATTGTCGCAAAATAAAAAACGTCGCGACCAACATTAGCGCGTTGACACTAAGCGTGAGCAAAATAATCAGACGTGTATTGATTTTCATAACCTCTCAATCAATCTTACTTGCGAATACTGTACCACTTTCAGCGCGAAAAGATTTTGCGGCACGAAGATTGCCAGGTAAATCTACTTGAGTAAAAGTCTCGCAATTTGATTTTCCACTAATTGGTTTATTTATGAAATTTGTCTGGAAACGTTTACTGCCGATACTCCTATTTTGTTATTTCAATACGGTCCACGCGCAACCTGCACCACCTCGTACAGACAACCAATTCTGGCATGAAACACAACTCATCAAACCTGTGAGCCGTGACAAAGACCTTGTTATCATTGGAGTTCTGCGCCAGGGACGTGATTTTGCGCGTCCGGTTGACGAGCGTCTTGGCGCTGGACTAGCTTTCAAGCTCAGTAAATATCTCACGCTCATGCCGACCTATCTTTACGTGGATCAACAACCCTTTGCCGGACGCCGCATTCAGGAACATCGGCTGGTTTTCAATGCTACCGCGAAATTCAAGCTGGGCGAAATAACCATCACAGATCGGAATTTAGTTGAGCGGCGCGTTCGTCATATCAGTCGCGATTTCACCGTTTATCGCAATCGTTTACAAATAGATCATCCGGTGCGGATCGGCAATTTTAACTTCAAACCCTTTCTCGCCGACGAAATCTGGTATTCCACTCAAACTGGACCACAAGGACGACAAGGCTGGTTCCGTAATCGCTTCACGGTAGGCATCATCAAGCAATTTAGCAAACAGTTCAATGCTGAGTTTTTTTACCTGCGGCAAAACGATGGTGTTTCATTTCCGGGTCATGTGCATGCGCTTGGCACGTTATTTCGTGTGTACCTTCCTTAAAGTTGGATTGTCGCAGAATGTCCCGGTGATGTCACAAAATAACTCAATCAGTTGATCTCACAAATTACAAATTTTCAGTAAAATCAATAAGGTCGCTACCGGCAAGCAATTTGCATAACCTAAAGTAGCGAATCATTATTTTTCTCATTACCCGATGGCGGATAATAGAAGGCGATTAGTGCAATACTAATCGCCTTTATTTTATAGAAGGTACGCATTGTACCTTCAGGGTAATTTAGGTTGAGCTAATTTTATATTTTTCGACTCTTTACACTTTTGCTCTGAGAGCTAAATCGTTTTTGGAAGAGAAAAAAGTATCTTCGTAAAATTCTACTAATCCCGTTTCCAGGTTGTGCATCGCTCCGATAATAGCGATCTCACCTTTCTCAATCATTTGTTCCAGTATATAACTTCTACTAATAATCGAGTGCACTGAACGCTTGACGTTAATGGCGGCGACGGCTTCTACAAATTCTGGATTCTTAGCATTTCTTTCTTCTGTATTCGTTATTGTTTTTTCCTCGTAGACTGCCGGTTGTAACTTAGCCAACAGCTCCGTCAGGTTC
>JAYSTY010000526.1:0-4896 GCA_043719385.1 Blastocatellia bacterium
GGCGGGTGGGCGAACTCCTTTGCGGGTAAGGGATCTGCTCCCGACGCGACGCAACCATGGCTGGTTGCGCTACTGCTACTGACAGAATTCTTTTTCTTAAAACCTATCGTTTGACAACTCTTTGAATCGTCGTTATAGAGGTTGATTTAATTATCGAAACACTATCAAGCGGAGAAAATTATGTCAGCCAAAAAGATTGAGGAATTATTAACCGTCGCGCTCCTTGAGGGCGGAGAAATGCAGCACGAGCTATATGAATATGAACTGGAAGATCAGTTGGAAGAGTTGCGAGAGTCTTTAGCAGAGGATGACGATGATTACCTGTTTGTGATTACGGAAAATAATAATGACGTGGCGATGCTGCTGCTCGAAAAATCCGGCACACTTTTTATCAACGAGGCTGCCAGAGAGAAATTGAAAGAGTATTGGCAGGATGCTTATCTGACGAATGTGAAGGAACTGATCCCGACAATCTCTCAGGAACTTGCTGATAATGAACTGGTCGTGAACGGAGTGAAAACGGCTAATCGGCTCGGCAATAATTAAGAAGCTCTGAATTAATTCCTGCTGTCTGCTTTTTTCTCTTTAAGCGTAAATAATAAATAATCGCCACGTTTGCGATCATCGTTTAGGTTAATAGCATCCAGATTTTCTATCGGCAGTGCGGAGATAATTTTGATACTGGCTTTGGGCAAACGTTGTTTCGTTCGCGCCGCCGTTCCGAGGCGAAAGTCAGAATGAAACGCTCCGTTGTAATGAACGATTAATGTTTGTGGCGAGGCAGTCTGCATTCGGGCAATTGATTCCGCCATCGTTTCGTCTTTCACGCATTGTGACTGGTACATTCTTTCGAGCATGGCGGCATCCATTTTCGGAGTTTTATCGCCGGGGTGCTCGCTCATTGATTCATGGAAGCGTTTGAAATAATCATCGGACGGGCAGGAAAATTGTTGGGCCAGAAATATTCGTTCGGCGGCGGGTAATTTTTCTGCCACCGCTAAACCGCCTTTCGCCACCTGCGAAGCGTAACGACGTGGCACATTCCCGGCGATTACGCGCCAGCCTTTGGCTTTTGCCAGTTCGATCAGGGGTTTGTAGTCGGTCGCATAACGGGGCCAGGGGCGCGAGGCTTTGAGAAAATCCGGTTCGCTTAATTTTCCGGCTAAATAATCATCAACCTGTTGCTGGACATCGCGCTCGAACATTTCCAGGGCTACAATCACATCGCTGCGACGACGGGCAATGCCTTCCAGCAGCGCCAGTTCCAAACGATGAGTACCCGGATCATCGTGCTGTTCGCCGAAGAAAATTACGTTGGCGTGGGCAAGATCAGCGGTCATGGCTTCAAAATCGGTAAAGTGCTTTTCTTTCGTGTCATACACACGATGCGGGACATAGCTGGTGACAGTTTGCGCCAGAGAAATAATTGCGAAGTTGAACAGGCAGAAAAGAAGCGGTAAAACGCGCATTGCAGGCATTCAGAAAATCTCCAGATAAAATTTCAAAGTCCGAGCAGTATAATCTTTACTCCGACAATTCAAAATGTGAGGTGGGATGAGGCGCAATATTTTCAGCATTTTCAAAGCAGAACCGAAATTTTCTACAACGCAGGAACTGGGAGTTTTTGGCGAACAGTTAGCACTGGAATATTTGAAAAAGCAGGGTTATCGAATTGTGGTCACAAATTATCTGACCCCGCTGGGCCGCTCGCGGAATGGTCGTCCGCTGACCGGTGAAATTGACATAATTGCTTATAACGAGAAAACCGAACTGTCATTCATTGAAGTAAAAACGCGCAGCAGGGAAGATTTTGCGACCCCGCAGGCGGCAGTAGATTTAAGCAAACAGCGCAAAATTATTAAGACCGCGAGAGTCTATCGCCGCGTCCTGCAATTAACCGAAGAGCCGTATCGTTACGATGTCGTCAGCGTTTTGGCGCGGCCTGGCCTGGCCCCGGAAATTAATTTATTACGCGGATATTTTAACGAAACCAGATTTCGGAAGAGTAGCTGGTGGAGCAAATGAAAATTCGTGGGTATTGACAAATCAGGCGTCATCGGATAAAAAATCACCCGTTGAAAACGAGCGGGAGTAACTCAGTGGTAGAGTGCGACCTTGCCAAGGTCGAAGTCGCGAGTTCAAATCTCGTCTCCCGCTCCAGTTCTTATAAAATGTAATAATCAGTTGTGCTTAGTTCATAAGTCAACGAGTTGCGGCGAAGGCGACTGTCAGAACTTTTGTCCTGACGTTTCTTGAGGATGTGCAATCAGCTTTTAGCTGAGCGACACTCACCAAACAAAACTGGCCTCTCGCCGCTTTTCTTTTTCCCCGTTCATGAATCCCGTCCAAAAAATTAATGCTGCGTTGCTTGATGATTTATTAATCAAGGCGCGAAATTCACCACGTCTGCGTGCAATTCATTGTTTCCACGCTGGCGCCTGGGAACATTGTCATCGGATGCTGAATGCTTTGACCGTGGGAACGTATGTGCGCCCGCATCGGCATTCTGACCAGCATCAGAGCGAAGGGTTTATTATTTTGCGGGGCCGGCTCGCTGTCCTGGTTTTCGATGAAGCAGGAAATATTGACCTGGCGCAAAGCAGCATTCTTTCATCAGCCAGCGGAAATTTAGGGATGAATATTAAGCCGGGAATCTGGCACACGCTGGTGACTCTGGAAGATTCCGTGATCTATGAAGTGAAAGGGCATCCAAACGGCGGATATGTCGCCGAACGCGATTAAGACTTCGCTGCGTGGTCACCGGAAGAAGGAAGCCAGACAGCGAAGCCTCATTTAGCAGAACTCGAAAAGCTCGCAGTCACACTCGCCTAAACATCACTCAATAAAATCGCCTCGTGCAACGAATCCAGCGGATCAGGTTTCGTCGGCACAAATTCATGCGCGACAAAGCCCTGATAATTCAAATCCGCAATTACTTTCATCACCGTGCGCCAGTTCAACTCCTGCGTGTCGTCCAATTCGTGCCGCCCCGGTACGCCGCCCGTGTGGAAATGACCAATGAAATCAAAATTATTTTTGATCGTCGCAATGATGTCGCCATCCATAATTTGCGCGTGGTAAATATCATAAAGAATTTTCACCCGAGGTGAATTCACGCGTTTCATAATTTCGACGCCCCAGGGCATGTGATCGAAATGGTAATCTTTGTGATTTACTTTGCTGTTGAGTAGTTCAAAGCAAACCGTCAGGTTTAATTCTTCGGCGATCTTCTTGACCCGATTGAGTCCGACGACGCAATTGTCCAGGCCTTCGCCATCCGGTGTGCCTTTGCGGTTACCCGAAAATGTGATGAGATTTTTCCAGCCGTTTTTGGCTGCGAGCGGGGCATTCTCCCGAAATTCTTTTTCCAGAAAATCGTGATTTTCTTTGCGATTCCAGCCATCAGGAATTTTGCCTGCACCATACACCATCGTGGCTTGTAAACCGTATTTTTTCAGGGTCTCCCACTCGCTCTTATCAACCAGGTCAAGGCCTACCAAACCCATCGCTTTGGCGGCCTGACATAGATCGTCAATTTTGACTTTGCCGTAACACCACCGCGCCGCCGATTGTTTGATGCGGCCATTTAGCTTTAACGGCTTGAGGTGTTTTTTATCAAGCTTGAATTCCGCTTTATTCTCCTGGCCAAAGGCAAAGGTAGTGGACTGTCCTGACAAGGCTATGCCGCCTAATCCGGCAGCAGTTTTGAGCAGCATTTCACGCCGCGAAGTTTTTCTGTCTGCTAACAACATAGTAGTAGTTCTCCTGCAATAGTGAATTTGAGATTGGGTGAAAAATTAAAACGCCCGAAAAATAACACCATTTCGGATTTGGCACTACCTTTCGAGCGTATTGTTTGAGATTTATGCTTGTTAGTTGTCAGTCAGATAAATTCATTGCGGTTGACTCAAACCCATTGTTGCTGGGTGAAGTGAACACCTAGACGATGTAACCCATCTTTCCCGATAAATTGATTTGCTACCTGGGCCAGCGAGTCAAAATCATTCCCCAGCTTAAAAACGCGGATTGAGTCAAAGTCTACGGGCGGTTCCTGCACACAAATTCGTGCGCCGGTTCGGCTCACATTTTCTGTGCAGCCCTGTTCCAATCCGATCAGCTCATTTTCGCCTTTGTAATATTCAATCCAGACCAGATCATGGATCGTTTTTCTAGGTGCGCGTCGCCTTTCACTCCCTTTCCATTCGGTGGAGTTAAAGAGTATCCAGGGTTTCGCAACATAAGTTTTAGGCGGCGTTTGACCCAGAAGCTGTACGCCAACCCGGCACGTGGATTTATTCGTTGTTCGGCAGTTTTTTACCATGCCATAGATTTTATAAGAAGGTTCGGAGTGCGCATATTGACGTAATTTTCAGGCCATTGGAAAGGAAAGGTGCAGCACCAGCCCCGGACTGACTTTGTGCTGAATTTCAAAGCACACGCCAACCCGGCTGACATCAATAATCCGCGACATTTCCTGCCATTTATGATCAACCGACTCATGACCAGTGATCTGGATCGGGGTTTCCATCCATATAGCTATGCCGGAACAATGGGATTGGTGCAGGGCAGTTCGATGGATCGCCGATTTTTTCATCAGCTTGGCGCGTCATTACTGGATCGCACAATTTGCGCGAGCGCGGGTGCGGCGGGTTACAAAGTGACCGTTGGCGCATCCATCGGCACGGATATGGAACGCTTTGATGAAGCCAGGTTAATCGTCATTTGGGGCAGCAATCCGCAAACTTCCAACGTTCACCTACACGCAGTACTGTACTGCTGTCCCGTGCCGAATTTGTCAGCAGTAAATGAGTCTTGAGTTTCGGGTTTCGAGAGACCCTGTAATTAGGTTTTCCTCGAAACCCGAAACTATTCTTGACGCTCAACCAGGACAGGCGT
>JAYSTY010000527.1:0-29459 GCA_043719385.1 Blastocatellia bacterium
CTCGCGGTACTGTACCCGGAGCCGGAGCGAGCCGGGTTGGTTTTTACCGGGGCGACCTCAACCTGAAAAGACGACTGAAATTGTTGGTCAAATCGTTGATTTCGACTGCAATAATTCCGTTCGCATCGCACGAATACGTTTCCTCAATCAAAATGTGTGAGGAGTTGTTTCGCGCCACCGCCACCTGCGCTAAATTCTCTTCGTTATGTAAGGCCGGATCGAAGGGGAAATAGACTTCATCCCATGTCGTAATATCTCCCTGTGGTTGCAGCCCGGCATCCAGGCCGCCGCATTCCAGATAACGAAAATGTCCGATGTT
Source organism: Blastocatellia bacterium (assembly GCA_043719385.1). Lineage (GTDB taxonomy): Bacteria > Acidobacteriota > Blastocatellia > RBC074 > RBC074 > JAFDVL01. The sequence goes on from JAYSTY010000527.1 coordinate 320, forward strand.
GTGGGCTGGGATGTAACGGCGCTTGAGCGTCAACTTTTCCTCGCCGTTCACCGGTAATAAGGTGTTTTTCTCAAACAGCGTGTCGAAGGCAATCTGGTTGCCTGAATCAAATTCGCGCCAGACACCAAAATGACGAGTGAAGCGTTCACGCAACTGATGCCCCGCTTCGCTGTCGGCGGCTACCGCCAGGCCAATCGCGACGGCGGCATGCGGGTACGGAGAGCGTTTGACCTGCCGGGGATATTTTTCTCGTAACAAACGGGAAACCGGCGGGAAATCGCTGGAACCACCGACCAGATAAACAGCGGCCAACGCCTTCCAGTCAATTCCAGCTACTGCAAAAGATTTACGCATGGCCTGTTCCATCGCGGTAACAGTGCTGTCAATCAATGGTTTGCATTCGGCATAAAAATTGGCGGTTTGAATAATTACTTCGCCTGCGCCTTCGATACCACGCCCGAGGTCAATGACCATTTTACGCGTCTTCGGACTGAGGCCTTCTTTTTTCTCGCGGCATTCTTCCAGCAACGATGAAAGTTGCGTCTCGGTAACGGTATGAATGTCCGCCTGCTGTAGCGCCATATCAAGCAGGACGACATCAAAATTATCGCCGCCAAGTTTCATGATGCCTTCGTTGCTCAAAACTTCATGGCTGCGATCCGTCAGACTGATGACGGCGGAATCAAATGTGCCGCCGCCCAAATCGTAGATCAACAAATATTCGCGTTTGGAAGTGCCGCCCTCGCCCAGAATGTGATGCGCGTATTCGATGCCGGCGGCAGATGGCTCGTTCATCATGCCGCGCACTTCAAAACCCGCGCGGCGAAATGCCTCCAGCGTGATGAAACGCTGATTACTGTTGGCGTTGGCGGGGACAGAAATCATTGCCACGAGTTTGTCTTTTTTCTTCAGGCGTAAGTTTGAGTTATTGCGCAGGTCATAATTAAGTTGCTCAAAAAATGACGTGAGCCATTCAAAGACGCTCATTTCGTGGTCGCCGATTTTCAAGCGACTGTCGGGACCGAGCGTTGCCAGTTCACGTTTGAGCGAACGACGCACCGTCCAGCCGGGTTGTGATTGTTTGGCTACCGCCTCGAATCCAAAGGCGAGTTCAGACCCTTTGGTCGCAATGACCGATGGGTACCATTCATAAGTGTCGCCGGCTTCGTTGTTGAAGCTGACGGTGGGATAGTTGCCGCGATTGACGGCGGTGACTACCGTGCGAGTTGTACCGAAATCTATTCCTAAAAGCATATTTAATAACTAAAGCATATTTAATAACGGATGTTAAGCCTGAAGTTGTACTTGAGCTTCCGCTTTTGTGTAACATCAGGGCATAAATAATCGCTTTGTGGCAAGCCAGTTGCTTGACTAACCCGATTTCAAATTACATAATTCGCTCTTCCATACATGGCGCATTGGTTAGACCTTTAGTTTTGAAAAAGCCATTACTTTGCTTATCGGAAGCCTGAATTAATGAGGCGTTTGCTAAGAATTTTTGTGATTTCCATCAATCTTGCGGGATTGATTTTAGGTTTGCTTTGCGCAACTTCGGTGCATGGGCAATCAGTTCGCTGGCAGGATTTTCCGCCCCAATTGCAGCAATGGTTGAAGTCAAAACAGCTTGCAGAATTCAGTTTTGAAAACTATCTCGCCTTGATCAATCAGCAAACAGCAGCGCGTGAAAGAGACGGCGAATTCGATCATTTGATTTTTTTTGCTTTGCAATCAAAGCTCTTTACAGACTTACCAAAAATTGAACCGGCGCAAAGCGCGTATGAATTTATAAACAGCTTGAAGCCTGATGAGCGTGCGCGTTACCTGGATGAGTCGCAAGATTATTCGCCTGCGCCATCCCGTTTGCCGGAAGCTGTAACGAATCGCTTTACAGCATTTTTCAGAGCTTTATCAAAATCCAAAGCGGATGAACGGCTTGCATATTTTAAGCAGTTCCTTGAAAAAACGAATTCACGAAAGGTTGCGCAATCCGAACGATTAGCCAGCGAATATTTTCGGGCGATGAAGTTTTTGTACCGCAAAGAATTTCTGTCGCGTGGGATTAAAAATCCAACTGAGTTGGCGGCGTATGTTGCTTCACTTTATCAAACGCGCGGTCACAGTACGGACACGCAAATCGAAGCGAATTTTGCAATTTATGATGCGTTAGCAGCGATCAAGGCACAGAGTCCTGAAACAAACATTCATGATGTTTTGATTGTCGGGCCGGGACTGGATTTTGCGCCGCGCACGGATTTGATGGATTTGTTTGGGCCGCAATCCTATCAGCCTTTTGCTGTGGCAGATGCGTTGTTGAGTTTGCAGTTGACCGATCAACAAAACCTGCGGATTCATTGTGTAGACATCAATGATCGCGTCGTGAATTTTCTGAATTCACGAGCCACAAAAAACCCAGTTTCGCTGTCGTTGTTATCAGGAATTGCTGAAAAAGCTGACCGTCCATTGTCGGATGAATTCAAAAACTATTTTCGTTCTTTGGGTAAAAATATTGGAGTCGAATCAGCGCTCTCGTTGCCAGAAAACTGGCAAGCACATTTGAGCAAAAAGATTCAGCTTCAGTCGGAGATACTGAAATCCATCTCCGCTGAAAAAATGAACATCATCACGCAGCGATGCTCATCTGAGAAAAAGTTTGATCTGGTCATTGTCACAAACGTTTTTCCGTATTTTAATGATGTAGAGTTAAGTCTGGCGTTAACAAATATCGCGGCAATGACCAAACCAGGCGGTTACTGGCTTCACAATGAACCGCGAAACTTACTGATCAATTTAGCTTTGCTGTTAGAAGTTCCCTCATTGCAATCCCGGACTGTTCTGATTGCTGGAAGTCAGAACAATGCACTGTTTGACGGGGTTGCAATTCATCGTAAGAAAAAATCTTAGTTGCTTTTTATGCGCACTCAAATCTGAGTTCGTATGAAAAGTAATTTTTATACCAACAGCATCAATCTTAGATTCAAGAAGTAAGTGCAACATTGGATAATCATGCCAGTTCTTTGAAATAGGCTTCGTCAAGCGTGCGATAGCCGAGCGTTTTGCGGGGACGGTGGTTGAGTTTCTCTTGTACCAGTTGAATGTCCATCTCCGTGATCGTAGCGAACTCGGTGTGTTTCGGAAAGTACTGGCGAAGTAAGCCGTTCGTATTTTCATTGACGCCGCGCTCCCACGAAGCATACGGATGGCAAAAATAGAAATCCGCTTTCAATTTTTTCGCGATCTCTGCGTGGGCAGAAAATTCTTTGCCATTGTCGCTCGTAATCGTCTGAACCACCAGATGTTGCAGTTGTGCACAGATCGCGTCGCGCGTCAGGCTCTCGGGTTTGCGGTCAATTTTCATCATCCGTAATAATTTCGTTTTGCGCTCGACCATCGTCACGATGCTTTGTTGATGCCCTTTGCCGATGACCGAATCTACTTCCCAATCACCGAGTCGGGATTTTTCCTCGACCACGGCAAGACCCTCGTCAATCCTGATTTGATTGACTAACGCGCCTCTGTTTGAATTGACGCCGGAGCGTTTTTTCCGCTTCCGACGACAACGGAGATTTTCATGCAGCGTCCCGCCGCGGTGCTGGTCACGATAGATCTGTTGGTAAATCCATTCGTGACTTGCCGTCGGTTTTCCTTCGTGAGCGAGGCGTCCGCTGATTTGTTGCGGACTCCATTGTTGGCGCAGCGCAGCTTCGATCGCCTTCCAGATGGCGTCTGAGATTTGCGCTTTGACTTTGCCGTGTCGTCGTTCCTGCGCCAGCTCTTGCGCTTTCCCGGGTCGGTAGCCCCGCCGCGATTCATTGCGTTTCAGTGCACGAGTGATCGTCGATTTGTGGACTCCGAGTTCCTGCGCGATCGCCGTTTGCGTCCAGCCGCTTCGTTTGGACGCGGAGATTTGATACCTTTGTTCAGGAGTAAGTTGTTTGTATTTCATTCAACTCTTTCATACTGCTAGGAAGGAGATTTTTCAAACTTCTTACTCCTCCATAACCTCAAGAGTTGCACTTACTTCTTGAATTCAAGAGACGATGAGTACCACAAGACGAAATTTTATCAAAGCCGCAGTCGCCGGAACCGCAGGCGCAACAACGGCATTGGCTGCGGAAGGCAAAGGCGCAAAGGTTGCGGCTGGCTTTCGCAGCATAATTCCCTCCAACGCAGAGCGCGTCTTCGTCGGCCTGGAATACTGGGCGAATCGCTTGCAGGATTGGCGCATTCACGCAGGCCGCATCGAGTGCGTAGACAAACGCCCTGAAAGTCCGATGCGCACCCTGCATTTGTTGACGCATCGGCTGAATGACGCGGCGGCGGGCTTTGCGTTAAGCGTGCAAACGGGCAGGCTGGACGATGGCGTAATTGCGGCGGATGCGGCCACTGGCTTTCTGATCGGGGCGGGCGGCGCGGAGATGGATTATCATGCGGCGGCGTTGATTCATCAGCTACCAGGGCCGGGCGGAGGTTTGTTCGCGGGCTGCGATGCAAGCGGGCAAGTCTTCTTTCGTGATTTTACCAAGCCGCAGGCAATGGCCGACAAAACGGCGCCGCTAAAAGACGTGCCGCGTGCCATCACACTCGAACTCACAGCCAACACTTCCGGCGCGGAAACAGAATTGACATTGAGCGCGCGCGATGCCGGAGGCAGTGAATTGAGCCGCGCGCAGCAATCGTTTCCGCACGCGAAGCTCACCGGCAACGTCGCACTCGTGTCGCATCCGGGGACGGGCGGCAATGCGGCGCGCTTCTGGTTTTCTGAGTGGCAAGTCAGCGGCGCGCGTGTTGCCGCGCAACCCAATCGCGCGTGTGGGCCGATCCTCAGCGCGCTCTACACTATTCACAATCACACATTGAAACTGACCGCGCAGCTTACGCCCGTTGGTTTGCAGGAAAGCCGCACCGCTGAATTGCAGATCAAACAAGGCCGCGCGTGGCGCACAGTGCAAACGGCGGACGTGAATCCGTCCGGCTGGGTCGCGCAGTTTCGTATCGCCAATTGGAACGACAGTCGCGCCGCGCCCTATCGCGTGCGTTATCAACTCAAAGGCGCAAACGGTCGCGCCGTCGCGCACACGTGGGACGGAACCATTGCCGCGAACCCCGTCAACAAAGACGAACTCGTGCTGGCCTCGCTGAGTTGCGTGCAGCAAATCAATGGCGCGCTCGCGGCGAATCCGACTTATCGCTGGAATTACAACGTCAACTTTCCGCACGCCGATTTGACGCCGAATCTAAAAGCGCACAACGCCGATTTGTACTTCTTCGCGGGCGATCAGATTTATGAAGGCAATCCGACGCGCATCGTGCGCGGGCCTGACGACGAAGCCGAACTGGATTATCTCTATAAATGGTTTTTGTGGTGCTGGGCGTTCGGCGATGTTGTGCGCCACACGCCGTGCATTTGCATCCCAGACGATCACGATGTTTATCACGGCAACGTCTGGGGCGATGGCGGCAGGGCTGCGGCAAACGGCGATCCGGCGGGTTTGCTCGGCGGTTACGGGATGCCCGCGAGCTGGCTGAATATGATGCAACGCACACAGACGAGCCATCTGCCCGATCCCGTTGATCCCGCGCCGGTCGCGCAAGGCATCAGCGTTTATTTCACGCAACTCGTCTGGGGTGAAATCGGCTTTGCGATTTTGGAAGACCGCAAATTCAAATCCTCGCCGAGCATTGTCAAAGCCGAGATGACGCGCGACAGCCACATCACGCAAAAAGGCTACGACACTCGGCAAGTTGATCAGCCGGGCGCGTCGTTGCTCGGTGAACGGCAAATCAAATTCCTGCACGAATTCTCAAAGGACTGGCGCGGGCAGCAGATGAAGGCCTGCCTGAGCCAGACGATTTTCTGCAACCTGCAAATCAGTTCGCGCCCGCCGACCGTGAGCGAACTCGACAAAGACCTTGATTCCAATGCGTGGCCGCAAGCAGGACGCGCCGCCGCGCTGCGCGAATTGCGACGAGGTTTTATGCTGCACATCGCGGGCGATCAACATCTGGCGAGCGCGTTGCAACACGGCATTGATGAATACGGTGACGCTTGCTGGTCGCAATGCTCGCCTGCCATCGCCAACGTTTACACGCGTTACTGGAATCCAAATTATCCGCCGCTCTCAGGCCAGCCGCTCGCGCAACCTTTTAGCGGCAATTACGAAGACGGCTTTCACAACAAGCTGACGATTCACGCGGTTGCGAATCCGGTCGAAAGCCCGAAGCCGGGCGAGTTTCCCGAACCGATGGAACTGCACCGCAAGGCGACGGGTTACAACATCATTCGTTTCAAGAAAGCGGCGCGCACAATCACAATGGAAACGTGGTCGCGTTATGCAAATCCGCGAACCGACAAACAGTATCCCGGCTGGCCGATCACGATCAAACAAGCCGATAATTACGGGCGCAAAGCCGCCGCGTATTTGCCGACGTTACAATTCAAACGTCAGCAGAATCCGGTCGTGCAAGTGATCGCCGAAGCGACGGGCGAAGTGGTTTACACGCTCCGCATTCAGGGGCAGAGCTTTCGCCCGAAAGTGTTTGCGCCGGGACGCTACACGCTGCACATCGGCGAACCGCGCCAAACACTGACAGGCATTCAAACCGTAGCTGAAGGCAGCACCGCAACGATCAACATAGACTGAGTCACTGATTATGAAATCACGAATGAAACTTTGGTTATGCCTCGTTTTGCTAACGCTGGCGGGGCACGCACTCGCGCAATCAACGAATCGTCCGAACGTCGTACTCATCATCGCGGATGATTTGGCGTGGGATGACAGCGGCGCGTATGGCAACAAGAAAGTCGGCACGCCAAACATTGATCGGCTCGCGCGCGAAGGGCTGAAATTCAATCGTGCCTTCGTTACGATCTCTTCGTGCAGCCCCAGTCGTTCGAGCATGATTACCGGGCGGTATCCACACAGCACCGATGCCGAGCAATTGCATTGGCCACTGCCGGCTGAACAAGTGACGTTTGTCGAGAAGCTGAAAGCCGCCGGATATTGGACTGCGGCGTCGGGCAAATGGCATCTGGGCGAAGCCGTCAAAGATCGCTTTGATGTCGTGGATGATCCGGGTGAAGCCGGATTTCAGACCGATCCGAAAACCGGCAAGATGCTGGCGAAAGATGACAGCGGCTCGGCGGGGTGGTTGCCTGTGATGCGGCAACGTCCGAAAGACAAGCCGTTTTTTCTGTGGTTCGCCGCGCTCGACCCGCATCGTGATTACATTGAAAACAGCATTCCGAATCCGCACAAGCCTGCCGATGTGATCGTGCCGCCGCATTTGCCTGACACACCGGAAGTGCGCTACGAACTGGCGCTTTATTACGACGAGATTGCGCGGCTGGATGGCAACGTTGGCAAGGTCATCGCCGAACTCGAACAACAAGGCGTAGCCGATAACACACTGATTTTATTTATCAGCGATAACGGTCGCCCGTTTCCCGGTGCGAAAACGACGATGTATGACAGCGGGATCAAAACGCCGCTGCTTGCGCGTTGGCCGAAAACGATTCGACGCGGAATCACTTCAGACAGTTTGGTCAGCAGCGTTGATCTCGCGCCAACGATTTTGCAACTCGCGGGCTTGCCGATTCCGCCGACGGTGCAGGGCAAGAGCTTCGCGGCAACGTTGACGAATCCTAAAAATAAAACGCGCGACGCAATTTATGCCGAAAAGAATTGGCACGATTACGAAGACCGCGTAAGGGCTATACGCACCGAACGATTCAAATACATTCGCAACGATTATCCTGATTTGGCGGGCACGCCTTCTGCCGACGCCGGACGCAGCCCAACGATGGATGCGATTCGTCGCTTGCACAAAGAAGGCAAGCTGACAAGGCATCAGGCGCGCATCTTTCAAAAGCCGCGCCCAGCCGAAGAGCTTTACGATGTCATTGCCGATCCGCACGAAGTGCGCAATCTGGCAAACGATCCGCGCTATGCCAAAACGCTGACGGAATTGCGCGCCAAGCTGCAGGCGTGGGGCAGCGAGACCAATGACGTCAGCCCCGCACGCCGCACGCCCGATGAATTTGACCGCGAGACGGGACAGCCTTTTCCCAATCGCCAGCGCCCGCGTCCGAGCAAGCAGGAAATCAATCGGGTCACCAGGGAGGACTAACAATGGCGCGCAAATATCTGATTTGTACTGGACGCCTGAGGGCAAGCAACGCGGCTTTCAAGCGCATTCGGTTGTAGGCGGAATCTTTATCAACCTGTTAACTGATTCGGCGATGTGGCAGAAATGGCGCACGCGCTGACTTTGAACCCAAAGTGTTGGCCGAGTTGCTGGCGCTCAACCCAGGAGACTTCCCCATGAAAAAAACTCAAATTCTGCTCTGCTCAATGATGATGTGGCTGTGCCTCGTCACCGCCGTTAGCTATGCCCAGGAATCGCGCGCCGTCGTGCTGGGCCGCGTGACCGATTCGTCCGGCGCAGCCGTGCCTGGCGCAAAGGTCATCGCGCAAAGCCTGGACACCAATATCGCAACCTCGTCGGTGTCGAATGCCGATGGCGGCTTCCAAATCAACTACCTGCAACCGGGGCCGTATAAAATCACGGTCGAAGCGCAGGGCTTCAAAACCTCGGCGCGTGATTTGGTAGACGTGCGCGTCGGCGACCGCCTCGCGCTTGATTTCGCGCTCGAAGTTGGTGCGGTCAGCGATACGGTGAACATCACGAGTGAAGCGCCGTTGCTCGATACGACATCGGCGAGCAGTGGCATGGTGATTGACGGCAAGCGTGCGGCAGAATTACCAGTCGTGGGCGGCAATGCGTTTTATCTGTCCCGTCTCTCGCCCGGTGTGACGACGTCAGGCGGACGCAGCGCGGGCAATCCGTTCGATTACGGTTCGGGCAGCAATCTGATTGGCAACGGTGCGCGCTCTGGCACGAGTGAAGTCACGCTCGACGGCTCGCCGAATATGTTCGAGCGCAACACCAGCTTCTCGCCGCCACAGGATTTGGTCGCCGAATTCAAGATTCAAACGACTTCGTATGACGCCAGCATTGGCCACGCGAGCGGCGCTCTGACCAACGTGAGCGTCAAGTCGGGCACGAAGGATTTGCACGGCACAGCGTATATGAACGATTCGCGGTTGCGCGCGATTCCGTGGCATACCAATCGGTTTCTCGGTATTCAAACTGCGCAACCGGGAGCCAACGTCGAGCAGATCCGCGAGCGCAATGTGCCCGGTTGGTTGCATCAACGTTGGGGCGCAACGGCGACGGGACCGGTGGTGATTCCAAAGGTTTATAACGGACGTTCCAAAACGTTCTGGAGCTTTGGCTATGAAGGCTTGAAGATCAAACGCAATCTTTCGTTCACCGGCACCGTGCCGACCGAGAAAGAACGTAACGGTGATTTTTCAGATTTGCTTAAGCTTGGCGCGACTTATCAGATTTACGATCTGTTCACGATCAAACCTGCAACGGGCGGACGTTTCAGCCGTACGGCAATCGCGGGCAATATCATCGCGCCAAATCGCATTGATCCGACAGCCAAAAAGATTCTCGCGTTTTTCCCGCTGCCCAATCAGGCAGGCACGGCGGATGGCCGTCAGAACTATTTCACCACGCAAGTGATTGATCGCAGCAATCGCAACTTCCTCGGTCGTGTGGATCACAACTTCAACGAGAACCATCGCCTGTTCGTGCGCTACACGCAAAATTATCAATACGACACGAACGTGCAATTCGAGGGCGGCGCAACCGGCACAGTGGCAGAACAACCGGGGCGCGGCGTGGCGATTGACGATGTGTACACCTTCAGCCCGACGTTGGTGATGAATTTGCGTTACAGCGTGTCGCATCAAACGCCGATTGCGGGGCGCTTGACGAACGGCTTCGATCTGACTTCGCTGGGCTTCCCGTCAAGCCTGGTCAATGAACTCAAGGCGAAAACCAATTTCGCCGGGGTCTCGTTCCCTTCGATCAACATCACGAATTTCACTTCGATTGGGCAGGATGGTGGCGATCAGCGTTCGATTTACTATCACGTCTTCGGCAACACGATGACGAAGATCATCGGCAATCACAGTTTGAAATTCGGCGGCGAATATCGCCTGCAACGCGAGAACGGCTTCGGTTACGGCAACGTCGCGCCGACGCTCACCTTTGCCGAAGCTTATACGCGCGGCCCGCTCGACAATTCACCCGTTGCGCCGATTGGCCACGGGCTGGCGAGTTTTCTGCTGGGCATTCCGACGGGTGGCGCAGTCAGTGTGAATTCGTCGCGTGCGCAACAGTCCGATTTCATCGGCGTTTTTTTGCACAACGACTGGCGCCTGAACAAACGCCTGACGTTGAATCTGGGCTTGCGGTACGAATATGAGGGCGCGCCGACCGAGCGCTTTGATCGCTCGGTTCGCGGCTTTGATGCGAGCACTGCCAGCCCCATTTCGGCGCAGGCGCTGGCGAATTACACCGCCAACCCGATTCCCGAATTGCCGGTCGCACAATTCAAAACGCTCGGCGGTTTGAATTTCGCAGGCGTGGGCGGCAATCCGCGTGGCTTGTGGAATTCCGACGGCAATAACTTTATGCCGCGCATCGGCATGGCCTTTTCGCTGAATCAAAAGACGGTGCTCCGTGCGGGCTTCGGCATTTATTTCGACACCATCGGCGTTGACCGCATTGACGTGAATCAAGGCGGATTCAATCAAGCGACGAACCTCATCCCAACGCTGGACAACGGGCAAACTTACATCGCTACATTAGCGAACCCTTTCCCCAGCGGGTTGCAAGCCGCGCCCGGTTCGTCACAGGGCTTGCGCACCTTCCTCGGACGCGCCATCAGTTACTTCAACGAGAAGCCGCTCAATCCTTATCTCTCGCGTTGGTCGTTCTCAGTGCAACGTGAATTGCCTGGCAAGATGGTCGCAGAAGTCACGTATGTCGGCAGCCGTGGCAACAAGATTGGCGTAGGCCGCAACATCAATGCCTTGCCGAACCGATACCTTTCGACCAAGACGGAACGCGATCAGGCAACGATTGATTTTCTGGGCGCGCAAGTACGCAATCCATTTTTCGGGATTGCCGATTTCACGGGCACAGGCTTAGCCACGCAGAACGTCGGGCGTGCGCAACTGTTACGTCCCTTCCCGCATTTTGGCGACATCACCGTAACCGAATCGAACGGCTATTCGTGGTATCACTCGTTGCAGGTCGGTGTCGAAAAGCGGTTGACCAAAGGGCTGACATTCCAGGCCTCGTGGACGTATTCAAAACTGATGGAAGCCATCGGCTATCTGAACGCTGGTGACACGCGCCTGGAAGAAGTCGTTTCCGATCAGGATTACCCGCATCGCTTCGTAATTAACGGCATCTACCAACTGCCTTTTGGCAAAGGCCAGAAATGGTTCGGCGGGGCAAATCGTTGGGCGGATTTGGCGGTAGGTGGTTGGCAATTTCAGGGTTGGTTTGAAGGTCAAAGTGGCGAAGCACTGGGCTTTGGCAACGCCATCGTGCGCGGTAATTTGCGCGACTTGGTTTTGCCAGTCGGCCAGCGCACCACCGATGCGTGGTTCAATCTCACCGCCGCCAATACTGTCTTTGAGCGTGACAATGCGAAACAACTCGCCAGTAACGTGCGCACGCTGCCGTCGCGTTTCAGCTTCATTCGCGCGGACGGCACGAACAACTGGGATTTGTCCTTATTCAAAAACTTCCGCGTCACTGAGAAATACAAAATTCAATTCCGCGCAGAGAGCTTCAATGCGCTGAATCACGTGCAATTCGCTGGCCCGACAACCGGCGTGACGAACACCGCGTTCGGCACGATCACGGGTGAAAAAGGCCACGGACAACGGCAGTGGACGTTCGGCTTAAAGTTGATGTTCTGATGGTGGAATAGGCGTTCAGAGTTCAAGCTTCAACTTGGTTTTGGCTGTCACGCAGAAAAAACCAAGCTGAAGCTTGAACTCTGAACGCTTGCTTCTGCGCCTTTCTGTTATTCGTAAAACCTTGCAAGGAGAAGCGATGAAAATCATCTTTCGTAGCGCCCTTATTCTTGGCGCTCTGCTACTCGCGGTGTTTGGGTTGTTATCCGCACGGCAAACGAAAACCGTTGCCGCCGTGCAACCTAAAGCCAAACCCAACGTGTTGTTTATTGCGGTAGATGACCTGAATCATTGGGTTCGATTTATGGGGCGCAATAAACAGGTCATCACGCCCAACATTGATCGGCTCGCAAAGATGGGCGTGTCGTTCAGCAATGCCTATTGCGCCGCGCCGATTTGCAATCCTTCGCGGGCGGCGTTGCTGTCGGGGCTGCGGCCTTCGACGACGGGCGTGTATGACAACAATGTGGATTGGCGTCCGGTCGTAGCGCAAGACCTGACGCTGGTCACGCACATGAAGCGCAACGGTTACGCGGCTTATGGCGCGGGCAAGATTTATCACGGTGGCTTTGATCGCAAATCGGAATGGGATGAATACGACAAGGAACGCGGCGGCCCCTGCAAGCGGCTGAACGATACCGATGGCGTCGGCGGCATCAAGTTTTCGCCGCTGGATTGCGGTGACGAAGGCGTTTCCGATTACAGCATCGCGTCGTATGGCATCAAGCAATTGCAGCGCAAGCACGACAAACCGTTCTTTCTGACCATCGGCTTTCACAAACCGCACATGCCCTGGAACGTGCCGAAGCAATATTTCGACCTGTACCCGCTCGATAAAATCGAATTGCCGCCCTATCGCGAAGACGATCTCAAAGACATCCCCGAAGAAGGCGTGAGGATGGCGCGCGGCCCCGGTTCGAATTCGCCCGACAAACCTTCGGATCACGAACTGATTTTGAAATCAGGCCGCTGGAAAGAAGCTGTGCAGGCGTACCTCGCTACGATCACGTATATGGACGGACAGCTTGGGCGCGTGCTGGATGCGCTGGAAAAATCTGAATACAAAGACAACACGATCATCGTCTTTTGGGGCGATCACGGCTGGTCGCTCGGCGAAAAGCATCACTGGCGCAAATTCGCTTTGTGGGAAGAACCGACGCGTGCGCCGTTCATCTGGGTTGCGCCCGGCGTGACGAAAGCGGGCGGCATTTCCAAACGCACCGTAGATTTCATGAGCATCTATCCGACCTTGTCTGAACTGTGCGGCCTGCCGATTCCCAAACACGTCGAAGGCGTCAGCATCAAATCATTGCTAGCGAATCCCAATGCCAAATGGACGACGCCCGCACTGACGACGCACGGCTTTCAAAATCACGCCTTACGCACGGAACAGTGGCGCTACATCCATTATGAAAAGGGTGGCGAAGAGTTGTATGACGAAGTGAAAGACCTGTATGAATGGACGAATCTGGCGGGTGACAAAAAGAACGACAAGGTGAAAGCCGAGTTGTCCAAGGTCTTTCCGAAAGTGAACAAACCGCGCGGCCCACAGGCCAACGGCAGCGAGGAAGGCGACGGTGACGGTCATCCACAGCCGGGCAACAATCGCCCGCCGCAAAAACCGAAACCGCCACAACGTTGAAGAACGAAGCATGCGACGACTGTTACTTGTTAGCCTGTTTATGCTGCTGAGCGCGTTGTCGGCAGCCGCACAAACCAAACCGAACGTCATTTAAATCATGGCCTACGATCTCGGCTACAGTGATATGGGCATGTATGGGCAGAAGCTGATTCAGACGCCGAACCTTGATCGGATGGCACGCGAGAGGCTGCGCTTCACGCAAATGTACGCGGGTTCGACTGTCTGTGCGCCTTCGCGCGCGGTGCTGATGACGGCTCAATCCGTTGACCACGAAAAGCTGACGTACCGTTTTCAAGGCCGGGATTATCGGCTGACCGATGTGCATGGCATCGTGCAGGAAAAACTGTTGGCATAAAAAAGCATGTAGTCTGGCTTTCAGACAGATAGGGAAATTTTATGAAAAGAATCATTTTGTTGTCAGTTGGCTTGTGCTTGCTGTGGGCACAACCCGTCAAAATCGCCGAGTCGCGCGCGCGCCTTGCGTTGCAATATGACAGCAAGATTCCGCAGCTTGTGTTTGCGGCGCAGGAAATCGAACGCGAAGCGCAGGAGCGCGCCGTCGCCAACGATGTGTTGATTGTGATGGCGGCGGGTGCGGGTGCGGTGCGCGATGCGGCGGCGAAATGGCAGGTCGCGCCGTTGAAATACACCGAAGCGCAATCGTATGCGTTGCGCCAACGGATGAAAGGCAAACAACGCATTTATGTCGTATTGGGCGCGGATGCGGCGGGCGCAATGTATGGCAGCCTTGATCTGGCAGAAGCCGTTCGCACGAATCGGCTCGACGCGCTGACGAACTCTGATCATACGCCGCACATCGCGCAACGCGGCATCAAGTTCAACATCCCGCTCGACCTGCGCACGCCGACTTACAATGGCAATTCTGATTCGGCTCAGGCGAATGTCGTAGAGATGTGGAGCATGGATTTTTGGCGTGCGTTCTTCGATGACATGGCGCGGCATCGTTATAACGTCATCTCGCTGTGGAGTCTCAACCCTTTCCCCAGCATCGTGAAAACACCGGAATTCCCTCACGTCGCGCTGGATGATGTATGGAGTTCGACCGCCAAAATCGAGCAGAAATTCAGTGGCGCGGGCGACAATTTCGTGACGCCTGAGGTGCTGGCGACCCGCGTGATCGTCAAGCGAATGACGATGGATGAAAAAATCCAGTTCTGGCGCGCGGTCATGCAACTCGCCCAGGAGCGCGGCGTAGACGTTTATTGGTTCACCTGGAATATCTTTCTCAACGCCGTCGAAGGCCAGGACGGCCTCACCAGTGACAAAGGCGCGCCCAACACCATCGCTTATTTTCGCGCCAGCGTGCGCGAGACGATCAAGACTTATCCGTTGCTGGCGGGTTTGGGCGTCACCGCTGGTGAGAGCATGGAACGCATCGGCACGACCAAAGAGAAATGGCTCTGGCAAACTTATGGCGAAGGCATACGCGATGCGCTGAAGCTCGAACCGCAACGCCAGTTCCGGCTCATTCATCGCTTTCATCAAACCGGACTGACTGAAATTCAAAAAGAGTTCGCCGAGTTACCCTGCCCGCTGGATGTCAGTTTCAAATACGCCGTCGCGCATATGTATTCCATCCCGCGCCCGCCGATGATTAACAGCGTATTGCCGCTACTCAATCCGCAACTTCGTTCGTGGCTCACGGTGCGCAACGACGATATTTATAGCTTTCGCTGGGCTGATTACGATTACGCGCGCGCATTTATCAAGGCGATTCCCGGCGCTGACAAAATCGCGGGATTTTATATGGGGCCTGATGGTTATGTTTGGGGACGCGACTTTCTCACCAAAGAACCTAAAGGCCCGCGCGAAACCGTGCTGCAAAAGCAATGGATGTCTTTTGCCTTGTGGGGACGGCTCGCGTTTGAGCCAGACCTGCCGGCTGAAACCTTTCAGCGACTGACTGCTGCGCGCTTTCCCGGAGCCAACGTCGCCCAACTCACTACGGCGTGGGCTGATGCGTCAAAGACTTTTCCTTACATCACACGCTTTTTCTGGGGTGACATTGATGTGAAATGGTTTCCCGAAGCCTGCCTGAGTAACCCGTCTTATCAGGGCTATTACACCGTGCGCCACTTTATCGAAGGTGGCACAATGCCCGGCGCAGGCGTGCAAAACATCATGGAATGGCGCACCGCCAAACTCGCCAACCAGTCATCTCAACTCGTGACGGGTCAATCCGTCACAGGTCAACAGGTCACGCCGCTCGAAATCGCCGAGATGCTGGAACGTAACGCAACGAATGCGCTCAACGCGTTGCCGCAATTGCAACGCGCGCCGATCAAGCCCGCGCGCCACGCGCAGGAATACGCCGCCACGCTCAACGACATCGAAGCAATGTCGCTGCTGGGGCTTTATTACGCAGCGAAAATTCGCGGCGCTTGCGCACTCGCGCTTTTCGATAAAACCGGTGACGCCACACAACAGGCCGCCGCTGTGCAACAACTCGAAACGGCGCTCAACCACTGGAAAAAATATGCAGCGGCTTATACGCGGCAATATGTGCAACCCGTTCGTTACAACCGCGTCGGCACAGTGGACATTCCCGCGCTGATCGAGAAAGCCGCCGCCGATGTGCAAATGGCGCGCGCGTGGAAGCCCGGCACGATTGACGAAAGCCGTATCAAACGCAGCGGCACCGAGGCAGGATTCAAGCAGTAGCCCCAATGAACTTGCAGGAATACCAACACCAATGAAGCAACATCGTTTCTTCATTGCGCTGGCACTCACGGCGCTCATCACGGCTACCGGTTTTCCACAAGACAAGCAAGCCGAAGTCTAAAAAATCGAAACCGTATCTAAACGCGGCCCGTTCCAACCCAATTGGAAGTCGCTCGAAAATTATAGCGGGTTTCTGAAAAGTCATGCAGCGTCCAATCGTTGCTGCATCAGATGTGTGATGGCGAGGTACATCATCGTCTCGCTCATCTCTGGTAACTGTTCATAATCTTTACTCAAGCGCCGCGCTCGTCCGCGCCAAGCAAACGTGCGCGCTACGACCCGGCGGCGCGGCAACACCACAAAGCCTTTTTGCCCGGCCTTGCGCTCGACGACGCTCAGCTTGAGCCGCCGATACTTGTGCAAGGCGCGTATCCATTGCGCTAACTGCTCTCCTGTATAGCCCTGATCGGCCCATAACAAGGTCAGTCGAGTGTAAGCCTGCGCCAGCTTTTGCACGACTAAACTTGCGCCTTCGCGGTCGGTGCGTGCGGTCTCGCATGATTTGCTTAAACCCGTGTTATATATTATATATAAACTAACTGGACACCCAGACTGGCTCACTGGGCGTATGCGAACAAACGAGGAGATACCACAGACTAGGGAAAAGGCGGAATTACAATAGCTGACTAATTTGCCTATTGTTGAGAATGATCTACAACAAATTTTGCCTGGATATGGCTTATCGAATGGCTACAGCAAACAAGAATTTATGCTAGAAACAGGATTGAAGATCAAAGCCAAAACTTTGCGCGATGAAATTATTGAGGCACTCCAACAGGCCATCATTCTGGGGCAGCGCCAGCCAGGCGAGCCCTTAGTAGAGCGCGAACTAGCGGAACAGTTTGGCGTCAGTTCCGTTCCCGTGCGCGAAGCATTGCAGGAACTGGAAAATCGGGGGCTCGCCACGAAGCGCCCCAATTACTCTTGCTGTGTAATTGAGCTGGCGCAGGAGGAATTGGATCAGATGTTTGAGTTGCGCGCGTTGCTGGAACCGCAGGTGATGGCGTGGGCGGCGGAGCGCATGACACCGGACGAAGCGGCAGGTTTGCAGCCCTTGCTGGAAGAGCTGCGTCGCGCGGCTGTTAACAATGACTTCGCACAATACTTTTTTCACGATCTGCGCTTGCATCGGCGCATCTGGGAACTGTCGCGCAATCGCATTGCGGCGCAGGCGTTGGAGCGCGCGGTGCTGCCCCTTTTTGCCTTTGGATTGATGCGCGCTCATCGGGCTGAAGAGTTGAATTTGAATCAGGAAGTCGAGAAGCACGAGCGAATGATTGCTGCCCTAAGCAAAGGCAATAGTGCGCGGTCAGCAGAAGCAATAGGGCGCATTGCCACCGGGTTTGAGTCGCACGTGCGAGCCGAGGCGAAAAAGCCCGCGCGCCAAACAACAACCAGCAAAAAGGCAAAGCGATGAGGGAGCAAAGGCTACGCGGGGCAATGATTGGCGCAGGATATTTTGCCGGGTTTCAGGCCGAAGCCTGGCAACGTATTCCGGCGGTCGAAGTGGTTGCCGTGGCTGATGCTAAGCTGGAACGCGCGCACGCACTCGCGGGGCGCTTTGGCATCCCGCGCGTGTATACCACGGCGGAAGAATTGCTGGCACAGGAATCATTAGACTTCGTGGACATTGTGACGCGCCCAGATTCGCACTTAGCTTTAACGCAACTCGCCGCGCGGCATCAGGTGGGGGTCATCTGTCAAAAACCAATGGCGGAAACCTGGGATGAGTGCTTGGCGATGGTCGAGCTTTGCCGCAGTGCGCAAGTGCGATTGCTGATCCACGAGAACTGGCGCTGGCAGGCGTGGTATCGAGAAGTCAAAACACTGATAGACGCGGGTGTTTTCGGGGAGGTTTTTCATCTTGGCTTTTGCCTGCGCAATGGCGATGGGCGCGGTGGCGATCCTTACGAAGTGCAACCGTATTTTCGTGCCATGCCGCGTCTGTTGATTTATGAAACGCTGGTTCATTTCCTTGATACGTTCCACTTTCTAGTCGGCGAAATTGAATCGGTATTTTGCCAGACGCGACGTATCAACCCACTGATCGTGGGCGAAGATTATGCGCTGATTCAACTTGGATTCACCGACGGCGCGCATGGCTTGATTGACGCTAATCGCATCTCCGGTGCGGTTCCGCCGGATGTCGCGTTCGGCGTATTCACCCTCGAAGGCGAACGCGCCGCGCTCAGGATGACGCCGCGCGGGGAGTTGTTCATTCGGGAATACGGGCAAACCGAGCGGCAGCACGAATACAAAATCCCTGCGATGGGCTACAAAGGCGACAGCGTTTTTGCCGCGCAGCAACATTACGCCGCGTGTTTGCGCGACGGTAGCCAGTGCGAAACTGAAGGCGAAGCATATCTGAACACCGTGCGCGCGATGTTTGCTTGCTATGAATCAGCAGCAACAGGAAGAATAATTTTACTACGATGACACCACAAACTTTTCACATCGCGGTCTTGCCTGGTGACGGCATTGGGCCAAACGTCATCGCCGAAGGCATCAAGGCTTTGCGTGCGGTCGAGGCAAAACTGTCAGGCGTGCAATTCGAGCTAACAGAATATTCCGTCGGTGCGGGCGAATACCTAGCAAGCGGCGACCCGCTGCCGCCTGCGACATTTGAAGCACTAAAGCAACATGATGCGATTTTACTCGGCGCCATGGGCTTGCCCGGCGTACGCTGGCCGAGTGGCGTGGAGATGACACCGCAGATTGATCTGCGCGAATTGCTTGATCTGTATTGCGGCTTGCGCCCGGTGCGGCTCTATCACGCCGCCGACACGCCGCTCAAAAAATACGGCGCGGGCGAAATTGATCTATTGATCGTGCGCGAAAGCACCGAAGGTTTGTTTTCTTCGCGGCTCAATAAAATCCCGCCGGACGCCAGCGAAGCCACCGATACGATGAAAATCACGCGGCACACGTCAGAACGATTGTTTCGCGCGGCCTTTCGTGAGGCGCGTCAACGGCGCGGTCTGGTTTCGTTGATAGACAAGGCAAATGTGCTGCCTTCGATGGCGTACTTTCGCGGCATCTTTGATGAAATCGCGGCGGAGTTTCCCGACGTGCGTACCGAGAGAATTTACGTGGACGCGGCGGCGTTGTATTTGGTGCAGCAACCGCAGCGGTTTGACGTGATGGTGACGGAAAATATGTTCGGCGACATTCTTTCGGATTTGACGGGCGGCTTGGTCGGCGGCATGGGAATGGCTCCGTCAGCGGACATTGGTGACAAGTACGCCGTCTTTCAGCCTTCGCACGGTTCCGCGCCGGACATTGCAGGACAGGGCATCGCCAATCCGACCGCGACGATTCTTTCGGTGGCGATGATGTTGGAATGGTTTGCTACGGAGGAAACCAAACGCGGCGCGGCACTGATCAACCGCGCCGTCGCACAGGTGTTCAGCACGCCGGAAAATCGCACGCGCGATTTGGGCGGCACGCTTTCGACCGCCGCGATGGGCGATCTGATTGTGCAGCAAATTCAATAAGTGAGAGAAGGATGAAAGACGGTTTTCGCATCTTCGACACGCATACGCATATCGGTCACGGACTGCATCACGGGCGGCAGTATACTGCCGAGCAACTGCTGACGGCGATGGAGCAGCACGGCGTAGACCGTTCGGTCGTCATCCCGTTTCCGGTGGTCGAAGATCACCGCACGGCACACGACGAAATCGCACGCGCTGTAAAAGCGCATCCTGACCGCATCGTCGGCACAGCCTGCATTTATCCGTACATCGGCGTGGACAAATATCATGACGAAGTGAAACGCTGCGTCGAAGAGTTAGGCTTTCGTGCGCTCAAGCTGCAACCGCAATTTCAGCCGCTTGATCCGTTGCTGCCCGTGGGCGATTTTCTCTACGAGACGGCGCTCGAATTCAATTTGCCGATCATCATTCACACGGGCACCGGCGCGCCCTACGCGTTGCCGTCGTTGTACACCGTCCCGGCGCGGCGGTTTCCTGAAGTCAAAATCATCCTGGCGCATTGCGGCGGCGGCGGTTTGTTTTTTGCCGAAGCGATTGTCGCGGCGCAAACCTGCGCGAACATTTGGTTAGAACTATCAACGCTGATGCCGCATCACGTTTTGCAAGTGCTGCAACATCTCTCGTCCGACCGGCTGATGATTGGTTCGGACTTGCCAGAAAATCTGGCGACCGAGCTTTTTAAGATTTACTCGCTCGCAGTCGCCGACGAGATCAAACAAAACATTCTGTGGAATACGGCCTGCCACCTGTTTGGCGAAGGCTGTTGAGAATTGCCAATGAAGCGATACCTGGTGCTGTTGGCGCTGTTCGTCTTATCGCTGATTACCTACATTGATCGCGTCGCCATTTCGTCCGCCAAAGCGCCGCTGGCTGCCGATCTATCGTTGTCGGATCAGGCGATGGGGTGGGTCTTCAGCGCATTCGCGTTGGGCTATGCGATGGCACAGATTCCGGCAGGCTGGTTTGCCGATAAGTTTGGCCCACGGCGGGCGCTCACTGCCGTCGTTCTTGCCTGGAGCCTGTTCACGGCCCTGACCGGCGGCGCGCAAGGGCTGACTGTTTTAGTGATCATTCGCTTTCTGTTTGGCGTGGGCGAAGCGGGCGCGTTTCCGGGCAGTGCACGAGCCATCTTCAACTGGTTGCCACCGAGCGAACGCGGACGCGCCAACGGCATTTTGTTTTCCGGTTCGCGGTTGGGCGGCGCGCTGGCGTTTCCGTTGCTGGCCTGGATGCTGGATGGCTGGGGCTGGCGCAGGTCGTTTGTCTGGCTGGGAACCCTTGGCGTGTTGTGGGCAGCCGTGTGGTTGCTGTGGTTCCGCGATCATCCCGCCCAGTCCGTCGCTCAGGAAACCGCAACCAGCACGGGATTAAGTTTCGGCGAGATTTTCGGCTCGCGCCCGATGCTGCTGACGATGCTGCAATACTTCGCATCGAACTTCACCTTCTTCATTTGCCTTTCGTGGATGCTGCCGTACTTGAAGGACAGTTATAAGCTCACGAACGGCGAAGCCGCCGGGTACGCGATGATCCCATTGCTGTTCGGTGCCACGGCGCAATGGGTGGCGGGCTTTGCCGTAGACCGACTGTACAATTCCCGCTGGCGCGCCTGGTCACGACGGCTTCCGGCGCTCTGTGGCTTTGCGTTGGCAATGGTCGGAATGTTGGCCGTGACGCAGGCAGTCAGCCCCGGCATCGCCGTCGCGTGTTTTGCGCTGGCTACGTTCGGTGCCGATATGACCATTAGTCCGAGCTGGTCATATTGCCTCGACATCGGTGGCAAGAACTCCGGCGCAGTCTCTGGCTCAATGAATATGATCGGCAATTTAGGCTCTTTTGTGAGCGCGAATGCTTTTCCGTTTTTGCTCGGCGTGACCGGCAGTGCACAGGCGTACTTCGTCGTCGCGGCTTTGCTGAGTCTGGTCGCGTTTCTCTGTTGGCTGTTGATGCGGCCTCCCGCCACGGCGGTTGGTGCCATCTGATAACCCCTTAACGACTCAAACTACTATGTCAAAAATAAACCGGAGAGATTTTCTGCTGACCGCTCCCGCGCTCACGCTGGCCGCGCAAGCGAACTTGGCCGCCGCCGCGAAAACAACCGTCTCGATTCAGGCGGATCGCTTTTTTATCAATGGTCGTCCGACCTACGAAGGCCGCAGTTATCAGGGCATGAAGATTGAAGGCTTACTCCTGAACTCGCGCATGGTGCAAGGCATTTATGACGACCTGAATCCTGACACGCGCAGCCGCTGGAATTATCCCGACACCGGCAAATGGGACGCCGAACGCAACACGCGCGAATTCATTGCCGCAATGCCCGAATGGCGCAAGCATGGTCTACTGGCCATCACGCTCAATTTGCAAGGCGGCAGTCCGCAAGGCTATTCCAAAGAACAACCCTGGCATAACAGCGCGTTTCAGGCGGATGGCGGCTTGCGTGCCGATTACCTGCAACGACTGGAACGCATCATCAACCGCGCCGATCAATTGGGGATGGTTGTCATCCTGGGCTATTTTTATTTCGGGCAGGATCAGCGTGTGCAGGACGAAGCGGCGGTCAAACGTGCCGTCGTCAATGCGACAAACTGGTTGCTGAAAAAAGGCTGGCGCAATGTGTTGATTGAGGTGAACAACGAATGCAACATCAAGTCGTACGATCACGAAATCCTCAAGCCCGCGCGCGTGCATGAACTCATCAATTTGGTCAAAGCGACGACGGGTAGCAGCAAGGACCGCCGCTTTTTAGTCGGGACGAGCTATGGCGGCGGCGCGATTCCGCACACGAATGTCGTGCAGGCGTCGGACTTTCTGTTGCTGCACGGCAACGGCGTCAAAGACCCGAACCGCATTGCCGAAATGGTGGCCATCACGCGTCGCGATCCGGCCTATCGCCCGATGCCAATTCTCTTCAACGAAGACGATCATTTCGACTTCGACCAGCCCGTGAACAATATGCTCCAAGCCATTGGCGCGTATGCTTCGTGGGGGTATTTCGACCCTGGCCAGAGCGATTACCGCGACGGCTATCAATGCCCACCCGTAAACTGGGGCATTAACACTGAGCGCAAGAAAGCCTTTTTCAAGTTGCTCAAACAAGTCACCGGAACCCCTTGACGCCGTCGTACCCGCGCGCGGCGGACTGTCGGTGTGTGGGAATTGAGCAAACTCTTTCCTGGCGGTTGTCATTGTGATAAGTTCATGCTTTAATGTGCCAAAATCATATATGATATAAATGTATGATTTAAAATGATGGCAGAAACAGCAGAATATACTGCCACTACCGCTTTGCTGGAAATCTCGCACGCTCATCACTGACGATTCGTTAGGGGAAAGATTTTGCCATGATTGACAAAATCACAGTTGAGGAAATTTGTTCGCATTGAGTTAACCGCTTACATCTGGGATTAGTCTTGATGTGGCAGCGCCAACTTTTAGGGGCGCGAGCTTTCCTGAAGTGACGCACGGAAGCCGCCCCTCCCCAAAAAATTGACAGCCTTTTTTGCTTGAGGATATACATGAGAAAAAAACTATCACGGAGAGCTTTTATGCAAACAGGCGCGGGCTTGACGGCGGCGGCTTCGGTCGCTTCCGGGCTTTCGTCTGGCTTCACGATTGTCAAAGCCGAATCCGTCCGCGGCACCACCGCCAATTCGATGGTTGAAGTTGGTTGGATCGGCCTCGGCGGGCGTGGCACGCGTGATGCCTATTTGCTGGAAAAAACGGGCAAAGCCAAAATCGTCGCGGTCGCCGATTACTTTCAATATCGCATTGACAACCTTTTCAAGCCGATGGGGCAAGGGCAAGACCCGGAAACTGCCCAACGCCCGAAACTCGCGGGCTTCGACAAAAAGAATGCCTTCATTGGCGTAGACGCCTACAAAGCGATCACCGGCTCCAAAGTGGATGCGGTCTTGATGGCGACGCCGCCGGGCTTTCGACCTGAACATTTCAAAGCCGCCATCGCCGCCAAAAAGCACGTCTTTGCGGAAAAGCCACTGGCCGTGGACGCCTTTGGTTGTCACATTATTGAGGCCGCAGGGAAAGCCGCCACCGCCAACCAACTATCTGTCGTCGTTGGCTTGCAACGCCACTACAGCAAAGCCTATCGCAAGTGCAAAGAACTGATTGACAGCGGCGCGATTGGCGACATCGTGATGGCGCATTCGGCGTGGGACACGGGCGATTTGTGGCCGACACGCCGCGCCAAACATGACAAAACCAAATGGCCGACGCAGATGGATTACGAGGTCGAGCACTGGTATTTCTTCAAATGGCTGAGCGGCGATCACATCGTCGAGCAGAGCATTCACAATCTGGATGTCATCAACTGGATGGTCGGGCAATTTCCGGTGCGCGCGCACGGCACCAGTTCGCGTCGCTTCCGCAAAGACATCGGCGACATTCACGACAATTTCAATCTCGTGTATGAATACGCGAATGGCGTGACCTCGAACCATACCTGCCTTCAGGTGGATGGCACGCTCGGCGATATTTCGGAAACGATTCGCGGCACGAAAGGAACGTTCACCACGGCAGCCGGCAAAGACGGCACAGGCGGCGTGCGCATTGACGGCGTGAAACCGAAGAAAGGCGAAACGCCGAGCCTTTACCAGTACGAGGGCAAAGATGATCGCCACTACGATCAAGAGGCTGTCGCGTTCGTCGAAAGCGTGCTGGGCAGCGGCGAACACCGCGACGACACCGATTATGGGATGAAGAGCACGTTCACCGCGATTCTGGGCCGCGAGGCAGCGTACCGACGGCAATCGCTGGATTGGGCGACGCTCTGGAATGCGAAAGAAAAATTGACGATGAAAACTGTCAGCGAAACCGCGCGGAAATAACGCCAGTGGTTTGCTGGCGGTTTTCAGGAGTTGGCGCGGCCAGCGAGACTGTCAACGTCAGTCCTGCTGAAACCCGGCAGCTATTTGGTGCACAACGATGCCCGCCGCGAGCTATTGGCGCTGGCTTCGGTTGTGCAACTTCCTTCGGTGCAGGCGCGCACGATGTGGCTGGCGGGGAAGGAAGCGAACGCTTTATTTGATGGCGTGCTAATCCATCACAAGAAAGCCTATTGATTTGCTAACAAATGCTTGCCATCCAACGTGGCAGGTGAACTTTATCCAAACAATCATGAACCCAAAGGAGATAACATGCTTTACAAACTAGCCGTTTTACTGTGCTTGCTGACAGTTTTGACGATAGCGGCTTTCGGGCAGGATTTCCGCGCTACGATCAATGGTCGTATCGCTGATCCGACCGGCGCATCCATCCCGAATGCAACGATTACAGTGAAGAATATTGCAACCAATGAAACCGTGACCGTCACGTCAAATGGCGATGGAAATTACAACGTTCCATTTATTCGTCCCGGTGTTTACGCGATCAATGTTGAGGCGGCTGGCTTCAAGAAATACTCCCGCGATAAACAGGAAATTCAGGTCAGCCAAACGGCTACCATTAACGTTGCGTTAGAAGTAGGCGGCGCGAGTGAAACAATCACTGTGACAGCCGAAGCTGCGTTGCTAGACGAATCCAAAGCGGATCGCGGCAACGTGATTGAAAATCGCCGCATCACGGAATTGCCGCTCAATGCGCGCAACCCGTTTATGCTGGCGACGCTGACACCTGGAATTACTTTCAATGGCCCTGCGATTTATCAGCGTCCTTTTGATAACGGAGCCATCGCCGATTGGTCAGTCAACGGCGGACAAAATCGTAACAACGAATTTTTGCTGGACGGCGCTCCGAATAATTCCATTCAGGGCGGAAATAATCTGGCGTACGTTCCTCCCGTAGACGCGGTCGGTGAATTCAAAATCATCACCAACTCTTTCGATGCGCAATACGGGCGAACCTCCGGCGGTATTGTGAACGTCCAAATCAAATCTGGTACCAACACGTATCATGGATCATTGTACGAATTCTATCGTCGCAACTGGCTTGATGCGAACAGCGTGCTGGCAAATACAGCCGGACGCCCCAAAGGAAAAACGCTCGACCCAAACACGGGAAAATTCGTCGCCGCTGAGCATTTCCTTGATCAATACGGCGGGGTTTTAGATGGTCCTGTCCGCTTGCCAAAATCAATTTTTCGCAAGCTTGGATACGATGGACGTGACAAGACATTTTTCCTTTTCAACTATGAAGGCTATCGTGAAGGAACTCCGAATCCTGCGGTTCGTACTGTTCCAACCGAGGCATTTTTAAAGGGTGATTTTAGTAATTACAAAACCGCTGCGGGCGCTTTGATTACTATTTATGATCCGGCTACTGGCAGAAACGATGCGAATGGCAACTGGATTCGTGATCCGTTTCCCAATAACATCATTCCGACGAATCGGATTACTCCGATTTCCGCCAAAGTACTCACATTTTTCCCGAAACCAAATGCTGTCACGCCAGGAGGCGATCCGTGGCGCAACAACTTCGCGGATATTCCAAATATTGCGAACGACAAATTCAAAAACTGGATTTTTAAAATTGACCAGAATATCGGCGATAAAGACAAAGTCTTTTTCCGTTATGGTTATAACAATCGTGCCGAAATTCGCTGGACGAACGGTATTACCACCGGTCCGGCGCAGGACGGACAATTACCGCTGAACCGCATCAACTACGCCGGAGTTACTGACTGGGTACACACCTTCAACTCTCGCGTCATTATGAATATTCGCACTTCGGCGAATCGTTATATTGAAGCCGGACGTTTTGAAGAAGGTCTTGGATACGACGCGACGCAGCTTGGATTTTCCTCCGCACAGGTGGCGCAGCTTCCAGTTAAGTTGTTCCCGCGCTTCAATTTTTCAGATTTCATCAGTTATGGTCGAGGCTCATTTACTCGTGAACCTACGAACGTTTGGAGCCTGCAACCAAACATGTCAATGGTGCTTGGTGCACACACCGTGCGCTTTGGTTTAGATTTGCGTCATACGCAATATGCGCGTCTGGTCAGCGGCAACGCTGGCATGCAGATCAGTTTTGACCGTACCTTCACGCAGAAAGATTTCTCGCGTGCAGATACGCTCAGCGGCAGTTCAATCGCATCATTCCTGCTCGGAGCTGCGGCTTCCGGCAACGTAGACGCGAATACCTTTCCAATTTACATGTTCAAGTACTACGCGCCCTGGGTGCAGGACGATTGGAAAGTTTCACGTAAGCTGACACTCAATTTAGGACTGCGTTGGGATTTAAATGGTCCTCCTGTGGAGCGGTACAATCGCGCCAATTATGGATTCAACCCAGGCGCAACAAATCCTGCGACAGCGCGGATTGATAAGACCAGATTATTGAATGGCGCTACTTCAATTCTTGGCGGATTAGGATTCGTAGGCGTCGGCAACGATAGCGCTACGCCCTACAAATACGACAAGAATAATATTCAAATTCGACTTGGAGCTGCTTTCTCACTCAACGACAAAACAGTTATCCGTGGTGGTTTTGGAACCTATTATTTGAATCCAACCGGGTCGCCTGGATTCCCCTTGAATGGTTTCAGCATCACGACGCCGTTAGTCGGATCGCTTGATGGAAACCGTACCTCGAATTACGCGCTGAGCAATCCATTCCCGACAGTCCTGCGTCCGGCAGGCGCGGCTAAGGGGTTGGAAACATTTCTTGGAAATGGCTTCTCGTATTCGAATCCTAATTTCATTGTGCCTCACGTGAACAACTTCTCGTTCGGTGTGCAACGTCAACTGCCTTTCCGCAGTGTTTTGGAAGTCAGCTACGTCGGTAGCCGCACCACTGATGGACAATCGCAGTACAACGGAATCAATGAAGTCTCTCAGTCGTTCCGTGATAAATGCGATCCAACCAAGGGCGGTGATCCGGCCTTTTGCAATGCATTGTTTCCGAATCCATTTCAGGGTGTCGCAGGGTTTGAAGGAACCAGCTATTTCTCGGCTGCCACTCTTTCTCGCTACAACCTGAATCGTCCTTTCCCCCAATTTGGAAATATCGCTGAGTTGGAACGCAACGAAGGAAAAGTCTGGTACAACTCATTACAGGTACTTTTGAATAAGAGATTTTCCAAAGGCTTAACGATGAGCGGTACTTACACGTTATCGAAATCAGTTGAAGAAGCGACGCAATTGCCTGGACAGCAGGACAATACTGCTTCTTACATTGATGACGTAG
The DNA here is from genome assembly GCA_043719385.1 of Blastocatellia bacterium. Taxonomy (GTDB): domain Bacteria; phylum Acidobacteriota; class Blastocatellia; order RBC074; family RBC074; genus JAFDVL01. The sequence continues at coordinate 28,180 of JAYSTY010000527.1, forward strand.
CGAAGATCAAAAATCGTTCGTTGAGCTTTGCTGATCGTCCGCATCGTTTGACGATTTCCGGTGTGTACGATTTCCCGTTTGGCAAAGGCAAGAAATTCCTTGGCAACGCAAATCGTGCTGTAGATTTAGCGTTAGGCGGATGGACGTTAGCCGGAGCTTATATCTTCAACTCCGGTCGTCCGTGGCAATTGCCTGGTAACGTAGATTACATCGGCAAGCAAGACGATGCCCGTTTGCAAAATCGCCTCAGAGTTCTGAATGGTACTGAGTTTATTCAGGGTGTTAAGCCCTGTGTAGCGCAGGCTGTGAAGAATTCATCAGGCGCTTACGTGCGTGATGCCAGTGGTAATTTAACGTATGCGTTGGTTGGATACTCGACAGCCTACGGTTGCACGACTCCGAATTTCATCATCCGCGAACCGTTCACCACACGTTCAACGGCAGTTCGTGATGCACGAATCCGTCGTCCATCTTTCCAACAGTTCGACCTGAACTTAGCGAAGACTTTCAGAATTACCGAAAGAACTCGTTTCCAGTTCCGTGCTGAAGCGTACAATATTTTCAATACGCCTCAGTATGACGAACGTACTTACAATACTGACCCGAATAGTACAGAATTTGGTTCGATTAACCGTGCTACGAACGGGCAATCAAACTTCCCACGATTCTGGCAACTTGGATTTAAGTTCCTGTTCTAGGGATTGACAAGCCCGGTTTCAAAGCCACGAATGAGATAAAATCATTCGTGGCTTTTTTATTTTCACTTATACATTGATTATTTATTTTGTTTGTTTAGCCAAGAGCAGCGCTCATAAAAGCCGCTAATTTTTGCGGATCAAGTGCGCCCTTCGTCCGAACACCGCCGCATAAATCAAGTCCGAACGGTTGCACTGTATCAAGTGCGGCTTTGACATTTTCTGCTTTTAATCCGCCGGCGAGGAAGACCGGAATTTTCGCCTGCTCGACAATCTGGCGGCTCAATTTCCAATTGTGTGTGCGACCTGTACCGCCTAGTTCTTTCACGGCTAAATTCGGATTGCCGCTGTCTAATAATAAAGCGTCGGCGTGGGCGGAAATCCGCAGCGCTTCGTCAATGGATTGTTCATTGACGACGTGGATGACCTGAACAAATTTGACGTGCGGCAAAGCGTGGCGTAAGTCCTGATACGCTCCGTCTGGCAGGGCATCAACGATTTGAATGGTATTCGTTAGCGTGCGGTGATGATATGCAATGATTGCCTCCGCAGACGTTTCGCTGGTCAATAAAAAAGTTGCGACAG
>JAYSTY010000528.1:0-11677 GCA_043719385.1 Blastocatellia bacterium
GCCCATGCCAGTCATTTTCTGTTTGATCCGCCCACCTAACGCGGCGAGCTTTTCCTGGAAGCCGACGCAGAGGAAACGCGCGACCGCATCAATGGCGCATTGCTGCCTTCGTCTGCGGTGGGCGTGGAAGAGCAGCAAAGCTTCATCGTGCAACTGGACAGCACGACCCCCAATGTCGTCTTCCAGGAAAAGCTCGCCGCGTTAGGTGGGCGGATCAAACAGAAAATGACTGGCATGGGCTTGGTGACGATTGAAGCGCCCCGCACCGCCATTCGCCAATTGGCGGCGGAAGGCAGCGTCGCGTATGTCAGCCCGGATCGCCCGATCTCCGCTTCCGGGTTCGTGGAAGACCCGATGGGAGCAGAGCAGGTGCGCAGTCTGGTCAGTGGCGGACTGACCGGCACCGGTATTGGCATCGCCGTCTTCGACAGTGGGGTGGATGAAACGCACGGTCTGATCAAAGCCGGGACCAGCCATCCAGGCGTGATTTATCGTCAGGATTTCACCGGGCTAGGGGCGACGACCGATGACTATGGTCACGGCACGCACGTCGCCACGCTGGTCTCCGGCGCGGACAGCTTCCTCAGCGGTAACTATACTGGGATCGCACCGGGTGCCAAGCTGATCAGCCTCCGCGTGCTGAATGGCAGCGGTCAGGGAACCGCCAGCAGCATCATTGCTGCGCTGAATTGGTGCATCCTCAATAAAGCCACCTACAACATCCGCGTCATTAATTTGAGCCTCGGCGCGATGGCGAAAGACAGTTATATAACCGACCCCCTGTGTTTGGCGGCACGCCGTGCCGTCAATGCCGGCATCGTTGTGGTCGCCGCTGCGGGCAACGATGGCAAGAATGCGGCGGGCAACAAGTTATATGGCGGCATCCATTCGCCGGGCATTGATCCTTCCGTCATCACCGTCGGAGCCAGCAATACGCTGGGTACCTCGGATCGTACAGACGACATCGTCGCCACCTTCAGTTCGCGCGGCCCGACACGTGGTTACACGACCGTCAATGGCGTGCGCAAGTACGATAATCTGATTAAGCCTGATCTGGTGGCCGCAGGCAATAAATTGCTGGGTGCCTGTTCCGTCAATTCCTGGAATAGTGGGAATGGCCTGATCAACAGATACCCAACCCTCAATCCTAAAACTGCCACCGCCACCACCAGCCAGTTGATGTATCTGAGCGGGACTTCGATGGCAACCCCCGTCGTGGCCGGGGCTGTAGCGCTATTGTTACAAGCCAATCCCTCGCTCACGCCCAGTCTGGTCAAGGCGCTTTTGATGTATACGGCGCAACCGCTCAAGGGCTTCAATATGCTCGAACAGGGTGCCGGGCAACTCAATATTGATGGCGCGGCGCGGCTGGCCAAACTGGTCAAAACCACGCTCCCGACCAGCAACGGTGCTGCGCTGTTGACGGCCTCGCTACCCACGCAGCAAAGCACAATTTTTGGCTGTACGTTCAAATGGAGTCAAGGCGTCATCACCAATTACGGCTTCCTCTCCGGCAGTAATTTGATGACGTACTGGCAGGGCGTGTACGGCGCTGGTCAGATTCTCGGCGATGCCACCACCTACAGTAGCGGCGCAGTGCAATTGGTGTCCGGCAAGACCAATAGCGTTACGCTCAAAGCCGGAGCCTACACCATCACGGGCAACGGGCAGATTCTGGGCGACAGCGCCAATCCAATCTTCGCCAGTGGTCAGGTTCTCGGTGATGGCGTCATTCTCGGTGATGGCGTCATTCTCGGTGATGGCGTGATTTTAGGCGACGGCACGGTTCTGGGTGATGGCACAACGCGGGCGGATTCGACCTTGAAATCATCCAGTGGCGCTTCAATCCTGGGCGACAATACGGCTTGTATGCAACCTGCTCCCTAAACCAGCTTTGACTTCTTACATTTCAGGCAGGCGAAGTTATCTCGCCTGCCTTTTTATTGTTCAAGTGATTTATAGCGGTTGGCGATTGAACGAGCAGACCGAGGACTGACCGTTAAAGACTGCTCCCTGACCACAAAAAAGAGCAGCCGCAAAGTAAAATTTCTCATCGGTCAAACTCAATTTCCCGGGCACCATCAGCCGCCGCACAAGCATAAATTTCCGGCGGATAACCTGTTTCTGATTGATAATCACGGCTGATCTGGCGTTGAAAATCTTCAACATTTTCTGCCCTGACCAGGTTTACAGTGCAGCCGCCAAAGCCGCCGCCAGTCATTCGTGCGCCGTAAACTCCCACGATTTTTTGTGCGCTGGCGACCAGCAAATCCAGTTCCCGGCAACTGACTTCATAATCATCGCGTAAGCTGCGATGTGATTCATTCATCAATTTGCCAAAGGCCGCGAGATCATTTTTTTCAAGCGCATCAGCCGCCCCAAGCACCCGCTGATTTTCGCTGATGATGTGCTGACAGCGCCGATAAATCAGCTCCGGCAAGTTAATACCAAACCTTACCAAATCATTGCCTGAGACATCCCGCAAGGCTGTAATATGCGGGAGAAATTGCGCCAGATATTTGACTCCGGCTTCGCATTCTGCGCGTCTTTTGTTGTACTCACTATTCGCCAGTTCGTGCTTCACCATCGTATTGCAAATAACTAAACGCGCAGTATCGTAAAGCGGCAACAAACGATATGCCAGCGAGCGACAATCCAGCAGCAGCGCGTGACCGCCGCGACCGTGACACGCAATAAATTGATCCATAATTCCGCATTGCAACCCGACAAATTCGTTTTCGGCGCGTTGACAAATTTTCGCTAACGTCGTGCGATCAATTTTCAAATCGTTAATTTCAACCAATGCCAGCACCGTTGCGACTTCAATTGCCGCTGAAGAACTCAATCCCGCTCCAATTGGAACATTGCCCTGAATTAATAAATTTGCGCCACCTAACGCCGCGCCGGATTGTTGCAACAATGCCGCCACGCCGCACGGATAATCGCTCCAATGCTGGCGCGGTTGAAAATCCTCCAGGTCGCATTCGACCTGTTCAGAAATATTTTCAGAATAAATTACCAACCGCCGATCAGGACGCGGAGCAATTGCCACATACGTCGAAAAATCAAGCGCCGCTGGCAGCACAAACCCATCGTTGTAATCCGTATGCTCGCCAATCAAATTGACGCGACCGGGCGCACGAAAAATGCGCGGCTCAGCAACAAATAATTCCTTAAATTTTTTTTGTAGCGCAAGCAGATTCTTCATCTTTTGGTTCACCAGGTTGCAATCTTCACAATGATTCAATAGATTAACGCAAATTCCAAACAACAAACTGGATTTGGCAAAAACCTGGACAAAAAACTTTATGAAAAAATTACTGCCGCTTCTTTCACTCGTAACGCTGTTACTCTTTGCATTCACAACGTTCGCGCAAAATAGTCAACCATTTGAAAGTTACCCATTGTCGCCTGATTCGCTCGCGCAGCCCGGCGTCCCAAAAGGCGAGGTGCTGAAATTTACTTTTGAGCATTCCAAAATTTTCCCCGGCACGTGGCGCGAATACTGGGTCTACATTCCCGCCCAATACACGCCCGACAAACCCGCGTGTGTTTACGTCAATCAGGATGGCGTGCAATGGCACGCACCCGTCGTGTTCGACAATTTAATTCACAAAAAAGAAATTCCGGTCACGATTGGCGTCTTCGTGATGCACGGTCGTGTGCTTGCACCGCAATACACTGCGCACACAAATCCGAATGACCCCAAAGACACGAACGCGGCACTTGACCGTTTCAATCGCAGCTATGAATACGACGGTTTGGGCGATAACTATGCGCGCTTTATTCTGGAGGAAATTCTGCCGGAAGTCGAAACAAAAAAAGCTTCGGATGGACGCGCCATTCGCTTATCAAAAAATGGCAATGACCGCGCCATCGGTGGTTCCAGCAGCGGCGCGATTGCGGCCTTCACTGCCGCCTGGGAACGCCCTGATGCTTTCTCCCGCGTGTTCAGCACGATTGGCACGTATGTTAGTTTGCGCGGTGGTGACCGCATTCATACGCTGATTCGCAAATATGAACCGAAGCCGCTCCGCATTTTTTTACAGGATGGAGCGAACGATCAAAACATTTACGCGGGCGATTGGTGGATGGCGAATTTGACGATGGAACGCGCACTGATTTTTTCCGGCTACGAGGTCGCGCACGCCTGGGGCGAAGGCTCGCACAATGGTAAACAGGGAACGGCGTTGTTTCCTGACGCGATGCGCTGGTTGTGGAAAGACTGGCCGCAGGCAATTAAAGCAGGTGAGAGCAAAAATGTAGTGCTGAAAGAGTTGTTGCTCACTGGTGAAAATTGGCAAGTCGTGGGCGAAGGCTATAAATTTTCAGAAGGCCCGGTGGCGAACGCGAAAGGCGAAGTATTTTTTGCGGATGGGCAAACCAGCAAAATCTGGAAAGTGGCCCTCGACGGCAAGCTCAGCGAATTTGCCGCTGACACAAAAAATTCTTATGGCATGGCCTTTGGGCCGGACGGGAAATTATTCACCGCTTCCGTCAGCAGCGAAACGGTTCTGGCCTATGACCCGACAGGAAAGGTTACAAACTTTGCCCCAGGCATCAAAGGCAATGATCTGGTCGTCGCCAATAATGGCAACATCTATGTCACCGAACCTAAAGGCTACGAACCGCAAAGTAATATCTGGCTTGTCAAACCGAATGGCGAAAAAAAGATCGTTGACACGGGGCTGCGGTTTTCTAACGGCGTCACGCTTTCACCCGATCAGACGTTGCTCTATGTCGCCGAGATGCGCACGCACTGGGTTTACAGCTATCAAATCCAGGCAGACGGAACGTTAGCCAACAAACAAAAATATTATTGGCTGCACGTCCCGGACACCGCTGATGATAGTGGTGCCGACGGCATGCGGGTTGATCGTGACGGACGTTTGTATGTCGCAACCAGAATGGGGATTCAGATTTGCGATCAGGCCGGACGGGTCAATGCAATCATTCCTACGCCCAACGGCAAGTCCAGTAATTTGACCTTCGGGGGCGCGAATTTTGACACGCTGTTTGTCACGGCAGGTGATAAAGTTTATCAACGCAAACTAAAAATCAAAGGCGCAAATGCATGGGATAAACCAGGCAAGCCGGGCGTGCCCAGATTGTAAGCTGCTTGAGAATTGCAGGTGGATACTGTAAAACTCAAATTGAGAGAACAATCTATCGTCAACCAGCTATGCTAATTCAGAGGTCAATCATGCTCACTAAATCTTTTCGCCTTGCCACGCTTCATTTATTTTTAGCGTTGAGTTTTTCAAGTGCTATTTGTTTTGCGCTTGATTCACCTAAAGCCAGCACCAATATTCGCCCGGAACCCAAAACCTGGCAAATCGCTCCGCCCGCTCCATTTATCTCCGCCGCAGAACGCCAGGCTGAATTAGCCAAACGCCGCAGTGAGGTGATGAAACGCGTGGGGGAAAAAGGCCTGCTGGTTCTGTTCAGCGCCGAGCCACGGCTGTACACCAACGACGTAGATTACCCGTATCGGCAGGAAAATAATTTGTATTATTTGACGGGCATCAAAACCGAAGGCGCCACCCTGATGCTCATTCCAGGCGCGAAAACAATGCGCGAAGTTCTGTTCATTCCGAAACGCAATCCTGTGCGTGAAACGTGGACAGGCAAGATGCTTTCCGTTGAGGAAGCCCGCAGCATCAGCGGAATTCAGGAGGTGTGGGAAAGCGACCAGTTCAATTCTTTGCTCTCCTTCATTGCACCGCGCCTGAGCATGGCGCTGACTTCAGCAACGACGCGCGGCACTGGCAGCCTGCCCAGAGGTAACGAACAATGGGGCGAAGAATTCAAGACTTTGCGCGAAGCCGTCAGCCAAGATGAAGCACAACTTTTTTTACTCGTTCCCACGTTTGTCGGCGAGTCAAAAGAATATGCGCAGGAACAAAAATTCGCGGCTAAAATTCCGCCTGGCGCTGTCGGGCTGAACGTCAAAAGCGCGATGCGGATTTTTGCCGAACTACGCCAAATTAAATCGCCGCTGGAAACCAGATTAATGCAACAGGCGGTAGACATCAGTATTGAAGCGTTTAATCGCGCTTATGCCGTCGCCGCTCCCGGCGTGCACGAATACGAAGTCCAGGCCGAATTTGATTACACATATCGCAAGCGCAACGCCGATAACTGGGGCTATCCGTGCATCGTGGGCGGCGGCGCAAATGCTACGACGTTGCATTACCAAACCAATCAGGAAGCGTTACCAAACAGCGGATTATTGCTGATGGATTGTGCGGCGGAATTCGATCATTACAGCGCCGACATTACGCGCACGATTCCCATCAACGGCAAATTTTCCAAAGAACAGGCGGACATTTACCGCATCGTTTACGAAGCCCAGACCGAAGGCATAAAGCTGGCCAAAGCGGGCGGAACAAAAACTGCGGTGCATCAGAAAGCGACCGAAATTATCAAGGACGGTTTGCTGAAACTCGGCCTGATTACCAGTAAAGACAATAGCGAATATCGTACCTGGTTTATGCACGGGACAAGCCACTGGCTGGGGATGAATGTGCATGATGTCGGAACAGTTGATGCGTTGTCGCCCGGCATGATTTTCACCGTTGAGCCGGGGATTTATCTTCGCCCCGACGCGCTGGATGTCCTGCCCAAAACTCCCGAAAACGAAAAATTTATTCAGGCGATTCGCTCGATGTTTGAAAAATATAAAGGTATCGGCGTCCGCATCGAAGACGATATTTTAGTCACCGAGGGCGAACCGCGAAATTTGTCTGAAGCGTTGCCGAGAAAACTGGAAGATGTCGAAGCTTTTATGGCGCGCCTCAAACAGCAAATGAATAAAGCAGGGTTGCCGTAATCATAGATAGGATGAAATGATGAACTCCAGAAGAGATTTTCTAACCACAGTCGCCGCCGCTGGCACAATTGCCAGTCTCGGCTTTTCTGCTCCTGTTCAAAAAGCTGCGAAATCATTACGCATTCTGATTCTTGGTGGCACGGGTTTCATCGGGCCGCATCAGGTGCGCTACGCACTTGAACGCGGGCATAAATTAACGTTATTCAATCGCGGCAAAACACATCCGGGCTTATTCCCGAACGTGGAAAAGCTCGAAGGCGACCGCGCCATCAGCAAACTCGACGCGCTCAAAACCGGCGAGTGGGATGTGGTGATTGATAATCCTTCGACGTTGCCGCGCTGGGTGCGTGAAGCGGCGGAAATCCTCAAAGGGCGAACCAAACATTTCGTTTTTATTTCGACGATTTCGGTTTACGCCGACAACAGTAAAGTAGGCATGGACGAAACCGCTCCGGTTGCCACAACTGATGACCCAACCGCTGAAAAAATCGGAGCGAATTATGGCGCACTCAAAGCTCTGTCTGAAAAAGAAGCAGAAAAAGCTTTTCCCGGACGCACGACGATTATTCGTCCGGGCTTAATCGTTGGCCCCGGCGATCCAACGGATCGGTTTACTTACTGGCCTGTCCGCATTAATCGCGGCGGAGAAATTCTGGCCCCTGGTGATGGCACCGACCCGATGCAATTTATTGATGCGCGGGATTTGGGCGAATGGTCAATTCGGATGGTCGAGCAGGAAGCGTTTGGCACGTACAATGCACTTGGCCCCAAAACAGAATTGTCCACTGCCGAAACGTTGTACGGAATTCGCGCCGTGACCACCGCCGACGTGAAATTCACGTGGGCAGACTGGGATTTTTTGCAGAAAAATAATGTCCGACCCTGGTCCGATATGCCCGTCTGGATTCCCAGCAAGGAACCGTCAATGGCTGGGTTCAGTCGTGTCAGCAATGCCCGCGCAATTGCCAAAGGGTTAACCTTCAGACCACTTGCCGACACTGCGATGGCAACGATTGAAGATTTCAAAAATCGTGCTGCCGACAAAGCCAAACTAAGTTCCGGCCTGACGCCCGAACGCGAAGCCGAAGTGCTGAAGTTATGGCACGAAAGTAAATTGAAAAAATAGCGAGGAAAATATTATGAAGCCCCTGCTCTGCTTACTCACCTTATCTTTGATTTTTACCAGTTTCAGTTTGGCGCAAACCACTACCGACAAACCTTTGCTGCTGCGCAATCCGGCGATCAGCAAAACACAAATCGTTTTTGTTTATGCCGGAGATTTGTGGTTAGTCGGACGCGATGGCGGCGAAGCCAAACGATTGACTTCAGGCGTTGGGATTGAAACTGATCCGTACTTTTCACCCGATGGAGCAATGATTGCCTTCACCGGTGAGTACGACGGCAACGTAGATATTTTTGTTGTACCGACTTCAGGCGGAGAACCAAAACGCCTGACGTTTCACCCCGGCGCAGACCGCGTCGTCGGCTGGACTCCTGACGGCAAACAAATTTTATTCGTTTCCGGTCGCAACAGCTATTCACGTTTTGCACGACTGAATACAATTGCGCTTGATGGCGTTTTTCCGACGGAAGTTCCCTTGCCGATGGCCTACGAAGGATCGTATTCAGCGGATGGAAGCAAGCTGGCGTATGTGCCATTACCACACGCCTTTGATGCGTGGAAGCGTTATCGCGGCGGTCGCACGACGCCGATCTGGATTGCGAATTTGAGCGACTCAGCAACGGAGAAAATTCCGCGTGATAATTCCAACGATTTTGCTCCGATGTGGATTGGCAACAAAGTTTATTTTCTCTCGGATCGCAACGGAGCCATCACTTTATTTTCTTACGAGACAATCAGCAAAAAAGTAAATCAGGAAATTGCGAATGCCGGACTCGACATCAAGTCTGCTTCTGCAACCAGCGACGCCATTGTATACGAGCAATTCGGTTCATTAAATATTTTCGATCTCAAAACTGCGAAAGCTAAAAGATTGAACATTACGATCAATGCTGATCTGGCTACAGTACGCGCACGCTTTGAAAAAGCGGGCAATCGCATCCGAAGTTCGTCACTGTCTCCAACCGGAGCGCGAGCCGTCTTTGAAGCGCGTGGCGAAATCATTTCGGTTCCCGCAGAAAAAGGAAATCCGCGCAACCTGACGAATACTTCCGGCGCAGCGGAGCGTTCTCCGGCGTGGTCTCCCAATGGAAAATGGATTGCGTATTTTTCGGATGAATCGGGCGAGTACGCTTTGTATTTGCGCGATCAAACCGGCATGGGCGACGTGAAGAAAATCACGCTGCCACCAAATTTTTACTATGCGCCCAACTGGTCGCCCGACAGCAAAAAAATCTCTTTTTACGATAAGGCGCTGAACCTCTGGTATCTCGACATCGAAAAAACGACGCCTGTCAAAATTGATACGACGCACGCGGATCGTGACACGTTCGCTCCCTCGTGGTCGCCTGACAGCCAGTGGATTGCTTACACAAAAATGTTGAAGTCGTGGACGCGCGCTGTCTTTGCGTATTCCGTCGTTGAAAACAAAAGCACGCAAATCACGGATGGCATGAGCGATGCCAAATTTGCACTCTTCGACAAAAGCGGCAAGTATTTGTATTTCACCGCCAGCACTGATTTTGGCGCAACGCAGGCGGGGCTGGATATGTCCAGCTACCCGGTTCGCTCCACGCGAAATGTGTATGTCGTCGTCTTAAAGATAAAGTGATTCTTCGCCGCTCGCTCCTGAAAGCGATGAGGAAAAAGTCGCGGAAGAAAAACCCGCTGATGACAAAGATAAAAAGCCAGAAGCGACAGTCGCTGCGGCTTTCAACGCAACCGCCCCTGCCAGCAAAGCGCCCGTCAAAGTCGCCATTGATTTTGATAACATCGGTCAAAGAATTCTGGCGCTCCCGATTCCAGCTCGTAATTTTATTGGCCTGGAGACAGGCAAAGCTGGCAATATTTATCTGGCCGAACTACCTGCTAACGCTGTGACACCAGGTGTTTCGATACACAAATTCGAGTTGGAAAAACGCAAGTTCGACAAAGTTCTGGACGGAGCGATGTCATTCGATCTTTCTGCGAATGGCGAGAAAATGCTTTATCAACAGGGTGAAAATTGGTTCATCGTGCCAACCGCAACTCCGATCAAACCCGGTGACGGAAAAATCAAAACCGAGGACATGGAAATTCACCTTGATCCGGTTGCTGAGTGGAAGCAAATGTACCGTGAAGTCTGGCGGCTCGAACGTGATTTTTTCTATGACCCAAATCATCATGGACTTGATTTGAAAGCTGCTGAAAAGAAATACGAACCTTACTTAAAATCGCTTTCACATCGCGCTGATTTGAATTATTTGTTTCAGGAAATGCTCGGAGAATTAACCGTCGGTCATTTGTATGTTCAGGGCGGCGATGTACCTGATCCAAAACGCGTAGCTGGTGGTTTGCTCGGTTGCGATTACAAAATTGAGAATGGACGCTACCGCTTTGCGCGTGTGTACAACGGAGAAAACTGGAACCCGCAACTTCGCGCACCGCTCACGCAACCGGGCGTCAACGTCAACGCGGGAGAATATTTATTGGCGGTTAATGGACGCAACCTGACCGCTGCCGATAATGTTTATCAAGCCTTTGAATCCACTGCCGGAAAAAATGTTGTCATTCGCATCGGAGCCAATCCTGACGGTTCCGGCTCGCGTGAGGCCACTATTGTGCCAACTCCGACCGAAACTGCTTTACGCAATCTCGCGTGGATTGAAGACAATCGCCGCAAGGTAGATCAAATGAGCGGCGGCAAGCTCGCTTATGTTTATTTGCCCGATACCGCGCAGGGCGGCTTCACGAATTTCAATCGTTATTATTTTGCGCAACTCGACAAAGAAGGCGCAGTGATTGACGAACGATTTAACGGCGGCGGATCAGCCGCAGATTACATCGTAGATTTTCTGCGCAAACCTGTGATGAGTTATTGGGCAGTGCGCGAAGGTGGCGAAGCGACTACACCGTTCGGAGTCATTCAAGGCCCGAAAGTCATGATCGTCAATGAATACGCCGGTTCCGGTGGAGATTTGCTCCCCTGGATGTTCCACCGCAATAAAATCGGACAACTGGTCGGCAAACGAACGTGGGGCGGCCTGGTCGGCATCGGCGGCTATCCGGCGCTGGTTGATGGCGGCACAGTCACCGCGCCGCACTTCGCTTTTTACAGCCCTGAAGGTCAATGGGAAGTCGAAAATCACGGCGTCGCGCCGGACATCGAAGTTGACATGGAGCCGGTTGCGTGGCGCGCCGGAAAAGACGTTCAGCTTGAAAAAGCGATTGAAGTTGCGCTGACGGCGTTACAGAAAAACCCGGTCAAAAAACCGCAACGTCCAGCGTATCCGAATTATCAGAAACCACCGACGCCGGAACCTGTTCGAGCCGCAAAAAAGTAGTTAGAGCAAATTGTGAATCAGTGTACGGCACGTTACTAACCCGCAGAAATTCCACAGCGGCAGGCTCACAGCCTGCCGTACATTCAAGCTAAACCTGCTCTAGTGTTCAGTCAAGTATGAATTGACGTAAAGGAATCAGGTAAAATTCGACAAATGGCTATCACCCTTTATGCTGCTGGTAATCAGAAACCCGTCAATTCATACTTGACTGAACACTAGTATTCTTAGACTGGTAATAGTCTTTTTGAAAAAGACCTATGACAAGTAAAGATCAATTTACAATCAGCAATTCTCAATTTGGAAAAACAGTAGCGCAATCTGCCGAGATGGCGTTGCTTCGATCACCAAAACCACAGGTAAATCATCGTCGTCAATCACCAGAGCAACGCAATCTCGGCAGAT
>JAYSTY010000529.1:0-11677 GCA_043719385.1 Blastocatellia bacterium
TCTCGGCCTATGAATCTTGTCAGACCTTATTCCGTGCCTTGCAAAAGGTCTTGGTCGGAGTTGGCTCTAAATACCAGATTAATTTTGCTTAGGTACTTAAGTAAGTTGATAATTGTTCAAATTCATTTCTTTCAGCTAACGCTTCGGCATCTGTGTAAAACGGCTCTGAGGTAGAGCTTCTTGTACCCCAAACACTGTTTTGCCCAGCATTAGAATATGCAGTTATTAGATAGGTGTTAAATTTAGAGTTATTAAATAGCGTTGCATAATGACCTTGCATCACAGTATCTTTTAATGTGTTCCCAATCGGAAGACCATAAAATGATGACGTGTGGAGTTTGATGCGGATGGTTCTTGCCCCTTGTGCCGACGATACCAAATTCGATACCCAGTTAACTTTATCTGCCGCTGAAGCGCCCGGGTAGCCGTTTGGATAACCACTAAAATCCCCATCCCAGTCATAACTTCCTACCCGATCATAGCGTTGTGATGGTCTAGCTGGAGCATTTTGCCCAAAGGCTCTGACTACTAAAAAACTATTGATTAATAAAACTACCAAAAGCATAAAATAATATTGAGATTTCTTGATCATAAAAACCTTTCGTGAAATGGTGGCTAATTCATGTGATAACGCAGGGAAAACTACCAGTAACTGAAAATGTGTTAACCTACGCAGTGAAAACGGCATAGGAATCCTTTCGCACTCGACATCAGAAACCGGGCACACAAACCCTAACGTAAGCTAAAATGGCTCACCGGAAAGTAGCTAAAATTGCGCGTTACGAGCATGACAAGGAACGCCTCGGCCTGCTGGCGCGGCTGTCATTGCAGGGTTGACTCTGTTCGATGAAACGCTTTTACCTTACAGGAAATGATTCATTCATTACAATCACAATTACCTGGTAAAAACGGACATTCATTGGTAGAAACGGACATTTATTGGTATATCTGGTCACGATTTTTTGTTTACATCATTTTTCGCGGTATTCGCACGGCGTACAGCCCTGCTATTTTTTGAACTAACGGTCGAAAATTGTGCCGTTTTATAGCAAAGCCCATTTGCTCGCCGATGTCTTTGAGTTTGGCAAGATGAAAGGCGACTGTCTCGTCATGCCTCGCCAGCGTGATAGTGACTTTGGGAGAACTATCTAAACGTGCGCTACAGTGCTGAGTTATGGACTGTAGCGTTAGAAATAGAATCATTGCACGTGAGATTGTACACGGGCCGCGGCCATGCCAGCGAACTCGTGACTAATTGCAACTATTACGGCATTATTGGTGCAGCATTCCTAATTATTTTTTCCTCTTTTTTGCGAGGTTTTGCTGTAATTATCAGGAGTATTGCTACAGGCACAACTTGCAAGATCAACCTCGCCAGTGACTTCGCTATCCAGACATCCAGCGAAAGCTGATCCGTGGCGACAAAATAATAAATCCCTATGAATGAAAGCAAAGGAAGTAATACTGACAACGTCAACAACAAGCCATCAAACCCACGTCTGCTGAGGAATTGTAACGCGATTGCAAACGGCAACACGAGCCACAAAATGCCCCAGTGATACCAGTCAAAAATTTCAGCGCGGAAAGAATTAAAAATGAAGGATGTGCGGGAAAAATTGTTGCGCAGCGCCAGCAGGGAAGGTGCTACATAATATTGCTCAAACGGCGTCTTAAAAATTCTGACAAACAAAGCCCAACCGAGCAGGACGAGCAAACCTGGTAAGGCGGTAAAAATAAACCGCCGCCATTTTTCGTTGCGGGAAGCTGTTTGCCGCCAAATCGCCAGGGCCAGCAAAGCCAGTAAAATCGGCAGTAAAAAATTGCCTTCCTGTTTTGTCCAGGGCAGACATAGGCTTAACGCGGCAAAAATTCGCAGGGAATGGGCATCAGCATTCCGGGCATATCGCAGGAGGGAAATCACTGCACCTAAAAAATACGTTGCCAGCAAAAAATCTGCATAGCCTGAACTCAAACTGCCCTCACCAAACATCACGAGCGGCACAAAAATTAAGGGCAACGGCGCAAGCACATTACGGCGACCTTCTGCGGTCGCTAATAAACACAAAGCTGCTGGTAAAAAGAGAGGAAAAAATAATTTGATGATGCCTTGATGCGCGACGCCCATCCAGCCATAAAACCAGGCTTGAGACAGTGGCAACAGCAAGGGGTAGCCGCGATGCGATGACCACAAAGCTGTTTCCGTCAAATACGACAGCGGCAACACACCACCATTGTCAAACGCCAGGCGCGCCTTAACCTCCCAGTGAAAAAGGCCGTCCCAGCCGATGCCCGTATGCGCACTAAACCATAATAAAAATGCCGTCGGCGCGAGGATGATTGCGAGCAAAAAATAATTGCTCAAGGTGCGCGGCAACCAGCCATCAATGGATATTTGCGCACGCCGCGCACGCCAAAAACCAGCCGCAAAAATTGCCAAACTTACGAGCGTGACAGCGCCTCGCAAAAGTATTCCTGCCATCAGCCAGCCGAGCAAAAAGGAGCCGAGCGAAATCGCTGCGCAACCAAACAAAAATGCGAGCGCCACAAATTCCAGCGCATCAATTTTTTTCTGCGCTTCTGCCAGCAACAAGAGACAACCACTGCCCGCCAGCAAAAGCAGTAGCAACGCTATTGCGGACAGAATGAATTCCATGTAGTTTGCTCCGGCGCTTGCGTCACAATCATTTCGGGTAAGAACATTCTTTGCCTGGTAATAGGCGGAGGCGGTGTAGTGTGATAATAAATCGCGCCTGAAGCCTTAAAATTTTCGCGTGGCGGATCGCCAGCAATAGGATCATTACACGTGGGATTGTACACGGGCTGCGGCCATGCCAGCGAACTCGTGACTAACCGCAAGGCTAAATGTCCAGGGTTTTTATAATTCCCTACAAAGAGAATGCCATCCCTGCGCGGTAATTCTTTGAGTACCTGACGTAACGCTTCCGTTGGGTGCGCACTCGCTTTGAGTTGCGGCGAATTGCCATAGGTGCGCAACATCGCACGCAAAATTGCATCAAATGCGGCGTCCGGCTGATCAATGCCTGTTTCGTAACTGACGGATTGTTGCGGGATCATCTGCGTGTAGGCCCAAAATCCGAAACCGACGACTGCGGCAATCAAACAAGATGTAATGCTCGCCAAAAATTTTTCGTACATGCAAACCATTTAATAATACCTGGCAGGAAAACAAAAGTGTGGAATTTATTGACGACAAATATATCGTCATTCAACGCGACCAAACGGCAGCGACCTGGTCGCAGTTCTTGCAACAAAACCTAGCGCGAGCGGAAACCGCTCACTAGAAACTAGCAATGGTTACGAGTGCGAGAACGACAGGAAACGCCTCGGCCTGCTGGCGCGGCTGTCATTGCAGGGTTGACTTTGCTCGATGAAACGCTTTTACCTTACAGGAAATGATTCCTTCATTACAATCACAATTACCTGGTAAAAACGGGCATTCATTCGTATAGCTGGTCACGATTTTTCCGCGCCATCACTTTTTTACGAAATTCGCACGGGCTACAACCTTTACACTGTTTGAATTTATGGTCGAAATTGGACTCATCTGCAAAACCTGCCTGCTGACAAATTTCTTTGATACGCAACCACGAATTGGCTAGCAGGAAGCAAGCCTTTTCCAGCCGCAGCAAATGCAGGTAGTGCATCGTGGCATAATTGGTTTCGATTTTGAAGAGACGGGATAATTGCCGTGGACTGAGTTCTGCGGCAACAGCCAGGCTAGTCAAAGTTATTGGCTGCGGTAACTCCTTCCGCATCAACTGAATCACTTTTTTGATGCGGCGCTCGGTAACGCGTTGTTCAATTGTGGAGGAAGAAAATGGTGCAGAGTCGCTGGGAACAAGTTGCAAAGAACTCCGCGTAGTCGCTGAAAAACTTTTCATTGCTGCTTCCTTAGGTGGCAATGACCGGACAAGCCTGTGACCGACACAGTTCGGCTTGGCTCGCCGCAA
Source organism: Blastocatellia bacterium (assembly GCA_043719385.1). Classification (GTDB taxonomy): domain Bacteria; phylum Acidobacteriota; class Blastocatellia; order RBC074; family RBC074; genus JAFDVL01. Next base: position 3,972 of record JAYSTY010000529.1, read on the forward strand.
TTGCGTGAGTGGTTGGTAGGAGCTGACAGACGTGCGCTGAAGTGCTGAGCTATTGGCAGAGGACTCGAATCACCATGAGGTTACGCCTAACTTCGCTCGATTGTGAGAAAAGAACGCATTCATTACACTATAACGCTGATCTCTGTGGTTACAGGTAATGAAAAAGATCGGTGGATGGTGCGGTGGAAACGTCTCTGTCTATGCTTGCGTTTATGGCTCGTGGGTCTCTGCATCACCAAACGAAATCAATCAATGGCTTGCCAAAAATGCTGGCAATAAAAAAAGCAAAATAATAATCGTTGTAAACGCGGGAATCATGTGGCTGCCCTCGCGTGTTTGTCAAGTCAGTGTCCTGTTTCTCCACCTCGAAAATGTTTTTTTGACACGCCTAAGCGAACCTCGTACAATTCACTCGCCATGAACCGAGCCGCTGCATCAACAAATGTTACCCCTTCCCCTACTGTTCCCAAAAACTTTTTGGCACCGCGCATCGCACAAATTAGCAAACAAATTGTCGCGCATTTTCACCCCGACAAAATCATCTTATTCGGCTCGCAAGCCTATGGCACACCTGCACCTGAATCCGATATTGACTTGCTCGTGGTGATGGATTACGAAGGGCGGCACACCATGCAGGCCATCAAAATTCTCCAACACCTGAATACGCTTGCTCCGATTGATTTATTAGTGCGAACGCCGGCGCAAGTGAACGAACGTTTGCGGTTAGGAGACCGTTTTATGCAGGAAATTATGGAACGCGGAAAAGTTTTATATGAAGCTAATCACGCAGGAATGGACTGAGAAAGCAGAAGGCGATTGGAATGCGGCGTTGTTACTTTACCGCGCTCGTAAATTCCCGCATTACGATGCTGCCTGTTTTCATACACAGCAAAGCGCCGAAAAATATCTGAAGGCGCGATTAGAAGAAGCAGGAACAAACTTTGCCAGAACACATAATTTACTCCAGCTACTCACGCTGGTCTTGCCTGTCGAACCGCACTGGTTAGCGCTGCAACCTGCGCTGCTCGCCTTAAATATTTTCTCTGTAGATTTTCGCTATCCGGGAATGAGCGCGACCAAAGCCGATGCCAAAGACGCGATCCATCATTGTCGCGTAGTGCGTCAAACTATCCGCCTATCATTTGGGCTGTCCGTCTAAATTGGCAGCCTTCAGCAAATGACCTGAGTCACCTATTTCCGCTTAAAAGCGAATCGGACGAATGATGCGCTACAGTGGATGAAATTGTACGAATGATGATTGGCGCGGGAGAGAAAACCGCGCACTATTTTCTAACTCGCTCGTTTTAAATTCAGCACCGGCAATTCACGATTGCCCTTCACCGCCGCGATGCTCACCTGGGCGGCAACATTTTGTGCGATTTGTTTGAAGGCTTTGGCTTGCACACTGTCAGGATCGCCGAGGACGACGGGAATTCCCAAATCGCCACCTTCGCGCACACTCACCCCAATCGGGACGCCGCCTAAAAATGGCACGTTGTAACGTTCCGCCAAAGCTTCACCGCCGCCGTTGCCAAAAATGTAGTAACGCTCGCCATTGGTCGGCACTTCAAAGTAACTCATGTTTTCGACGATGCCCAAAATCGGCACGTTGAGTTGCTCGAACATGCTATAGGCCTTGCGCACATCCGCCAACGCGACTTCCTGCGGCGTCGTCACAAGTACTGCTCCCGCCAACGAAACCGATTGCGCCAGACTCAACTGCACATCGCCTGTCCCCGGCGGCATATCAACTACAAGGTAATCCAAATCGCCCCATTCGACTTGGCGCATGAATTGTTGCACCGCTGAATGCAGCATCGGGCCGCGCCAGACAACGGCTTTGTCGCCGGGATTGAGCAGGCCAATAGACATCGTTTTGACGCCGTGATAAACGGGCGGAACGATATTATTACCGCGCACCGTGGGCGCATCGTGACCACCCATCATAATCGGCACGTTCGGGCCGTAAATATCCGTATCACAAATGCCGACCTTAGCACCGAGCATCTGCAAAGACACCGCGAGGTTGACCGCGACGGTGGATTTGCCTACGCCGCCTTTGCCGGAACTGACCGCGATGATGTTGCCGATGCCGGCGATTTCAGATTTGTTGATCGTGCCTTTGGCTTTCGGGACTTCGGCGTCCATTTTGACTTCAACGACTTCGACGCCGGGGATCGCCTTGACCGCGGCCTCGGCCTGACTTTTCAGTTGATCGCGCACCGGACAAGCGGGCGTCGTCAGCACAAAACGAAAGCCGATCACACCACCGCAAATTTTGACATCGCGGATCATATTCAACGTCACGATGTCACGGTGCAAATCCGGGTCTTTGACAGCGCGCAATGCGTTCAAAACTATTTCTTCAGTAATTTCTTCGATCATTTATTTCTCCAATTTTTGCCTCAGTATGATCGCCTATCTTACCCTGCCAGTGTGAATTCCTCTAGCCCATGCTAAAATCGCTGTGCGGTACTTCACTAAATTAACAACCTCTGAGATTAACTTTATGTCTATCCTGTCTGAAATTATCGCCACTGCCAAAGACATCATTGACGTAGCTCGCTCCACGGCTACGGGCATGAGTATTACTTTGGCGCAGATTCCGAAAGCCAAAAAAACGGTCAGTTACCCTGAGCAGCCCGTCGAGATTTTCCAGCGCTTTCGCGGCGAACACATGCTGACGCTCAACGCTGATGGCAAAGAAAATTGCGTTTCGTGCTTTTTGTGTGCGGCGGCGTGTCCCGCTGATGCAATTTACATCGAAGGCGCAGACGATCCGCGTCCTTATGCCGAACGCCAAACCATAGATCATCGCTACGCCAAAATTTATCGCATTGATTACGGGCGCTGCATCCTGTGCGGTTATTGCACCGAAGCCTGCCCCACCGATGCGATCAAGCACGGACATAATTTTGAGTGGGCGGTGTATACGCCGGGCGAGATGGTCAAAGACAAAGAATACCTGCTGAAGAATTTTGTCACCGACAAAGACTTACATATCGTGCTGAAGTAATTTGCCGATCAAATAAACTACTATGGAAATTTTATTCAAAGCCCACTCCGGCCTTCGCTGGCTCGTCCTCCTCGTCGCTGTAATTTCAATCGTGGCTTTTTTACTGACCTGGCTCCGACAATCCAGAGACAGTCCCGTAGACCGCAAACTGATGGCAGCATTTACAGGCATCCTTGACCTGCAAACATTGCTGGGAATTATTTTGCTGTTGTGGTCAGGATTAGGAACCGGCGCCGGATTTCCCCGCTATCGCCTCGAACATGGATTCACGATGATTTTAGCTGTGGTGCTTGCGCATCTGTCAGCAAAGTGGAAAAACGCTTCGGCGGCATTACGCGCTCGCAACTATCTTTTTATCGTGCTGGGCTGTTTACTGCTGGTGTATTTAGGCGTGCAACGATTGCCACAGGGATGGCACGCAGGCTGATTGTCATTAAAAAAATAGCACGGCGTAAAGAACCGGATTTCCGGGTGGCGTTTTGTTCTGCCGAATCGAAAAAGCATACCACTGCTATTGCGCGGCGAATTGAACCCGATCATAGATGTCGGCTAATTTCAAAGCACAACCAATTGATTTAATGATGGCCTTACTTTTCAAACCACGATAGACAATCCGCGTCCAATTCCCATCATCCTGCCGAATGAAATGCTCAACTCTGGGCTGATCCTGCGAGACGAGCAAATAATCGCTCAGCGTCGGATTCCAAAAATCGTAGCGGTCAAATTTTTCACCTCGATCAAAGGATTCTGTCGTTGGCGATAAAACTTCGATAATAACTTTAGGATTCGTTACCACATCACGATGATCGTCTAAATATTGCGGCTCACCGCAAATTACCAGGACATCAGGATACGAATACAAGCCTTTGGCTGAGTATTTTTGCTTTGGTGTAGGGCCGCTTCGGACTTTTGTATCTTTGTCACGCGCACGGCAATCTTTGCCTTTGAGTTGTGCATGCAAATCTGCTGCAATGTTGAGAGAAATATCCCCATGTTCGCTGCTCTCACCCGCCATCGCATAAATCAAACCATCAAGATATTCGTGACGCTCCTCGGCTTCACGCTCAAAGGCGAGATATTCTTCAACTGTGTAAGATTCCTGGCGTTGCGCTACACCCATAATTATTACTTTGCCTCCGGTCGCATGTGCGGGAACAAAATCACATCACGAATCGAACGTTGATTTGTCAGCAACATCACTAAACGATCAATGCCAATGCCTTCGCCCGCTGTCGGAGGCATTCCATACGACAAGGCGCGAATGTAATCTTCGTCCATCATCATGGCTTCGTCGTCGCCGCCTTCGCGTTGTTTGGTTTGCTCTTCAAAGCGACGTTTTTGCTCAGCCGGATCGTTCAATTCCGAAAACGCATTCGCAATTTCCATCTGCGCGATGAAGAGTTCGAAGCGATCCACGAAGCGCGGATCATCAGCCTTTTGTTTCGACAGCGGAGAAAGCTCCGTCGGAAATTCCGTGATAAAAGTTGGATTGATGAGGTGCGGTTCGGCGACATGCTCAAAGATTTCGCCGAGCAAATAACCATCATTAAGCTTTGGATCAAAACTTAATTCCAGGGCTGCCGCAGCCTTTTCGAGTTCAGCACGATTCATCAAATCATCAATAGTTGGCTTGTGATCGTTCAAATTTTCAGGCCAATATTTCAGTACGGCTTCGCGCATGGTCAGGCGTTGCCAGTTGGCAAAATCCAACGAATTTTCCTGATATTGAATCTGTTTTGTACCGCACACCTGTTCGACCAATCCCGTAATTAATTCTTCGGTCAAGTTCATCAAATCGTTAAAATCTGAATACGATTGATAAAATTCCAGCATCGTAAATTCGGGATTGTGGCGAATGGATAAACCTTCGTTGCGAAAGTTGCGATTGAGTTCGTACACGCGCTCGAAGCCGCCGACAATCAGCCGCTTCAAATAAAGTTCCGGCGCGATACGCGCATACAGCGGAATGTCCAGTGCGTTGTGATGCGTCTTGAAGGGACGCGCCGCCGCACCCGTAGCGAGTGGCGTCAGCATCGGCGTTTCGACTTCGATGTAGCCGCGTTCGTCAAAATAATTTCTGACCGAACGAACAATCTGCGCCCGTTTGACAAAGACTTCACGCGAAGTCAATTCACCTTCCTCGCGTTCCTGCACCGCTCCGCTCGCAATCAAATCAACATAGCGTTGACGGTAGCGCAACTCTTTATCAGTAATGCCGTGATACTTATCCGGCATCGGCAATAACGCTTTCGCCAGAAATTGCAAGCTGTGAACATGCAACGACAATTCGCCTGTTTTGGTGATGAACAAATATCCTTCGACGCCAATCCAATCGCCGAGATCAAGCTGGTTATAAAGCGCCCACGCTTCGTCGCCGATGTCATTTTTGCGAACATAAAGCTGTAATTTCGCACCACCGTCAGACAGATTGACGAACGCGGCTTTGCCCATCAATCGCGTAGTCATAATGCGTCCGGCGATGCGAATTTTCCCATCACCAATCGCTTTAAGTTCCGCATTGACGCTCGCGGCTTCGGCTTCATCTTCACGTTTGCCCGCGTAGCCGTGATAGCTCTCGACAATTTTCGAGATCGTATGCGTGCGGTCAAAGCGATGCGGATACGCCGCATGACCGAGCTTGGAAATTTCTTCTAAATGTAAATGACGTTGTTGAATTTGATCGTTGTCTTGTGTTAGCAAGGTTAGTTAGCTCCTCAATATTTCTTCAGTAATGATACTTGCAAGCGATGATAATAATTTCGTCATCCGTTACTTGATAGACTAAACGATGCTCATCGTTAATACGCCGTGACCAGTAACCTTTTAAGCCGTATTTAAGCGGTTCTGGTTTACCGATGCCGTCAAACGGTTGACGCAAAATATCTGCAATGAGACTAATGATGCGTTGATATAATTTCTTGTCAATAACTGCCCATTCGGTGAAATCTTGAAAAGCAGAAGCTTCAAAACTTACACGTCTCATTGTATTTCTTCCAGATTAACAGTTACGAGGTCACGGCGTTGCGCAACGTTTTCAAGAGCTTTCATTAACCGCTCTCGATTCGCAGGCGAACGTAACAAATAAGCGGTTTCATCTTCTTCTGTTTCCGGCGTTTCACAAACAGCAATTTCAATTTCTTTATCTTTGAATAAAGATTTTAGAGATTTTAAAAACTTGCTATCTAATTCGTTCGCGTTTAAGCGGTACACTGTATACATCTTTGCTCCATTCCCAATACTCTTTGTATTTAGGCATTACTCTACTTGTACACCCTTCCAAAATGCGATGTAGTTTTCAATATTTTTCGCGGCGTCTTTTGGGAGAGGATAATACCAAGCGGCATCTTTATTCACTTCGCCGTTGACGGCAATATTGTAATAGCTCGCTTCGCCTTTCCAACTACAAGTTGTATGCGTTTCGCTCGGCTGAAAATACTCTTTTTTGATTGCGTCCAGTGGGAAATAATTATTCCCTTCGACCACTATCGTCTGATCGCTTTCGGCAATGATTGTGTTATTCCAAATGGCTTTCATAAATATTTACCTCAATAAATGTTGCCCTTGTTTCAAGTAAGAATTTCTTTCCGCACCGTCAAAGCCTCAACCCTTTTTTCGTTCACCTCAAATCCAATTCCCTCACCAGTCGGCGGAACAATCGTACCACGCGAACTCACTTCGACTTCAGGCGTAATAATATCTTCTGACCAATAACGCTTGGAAGCCGACACATCCCCCGGCAACGTGAATCCTGCCAGTGTAGACATTGCAATGTTATGAGCGCGTCCGATGCCTGCTTCGAGCATTCCTCCGCACCAGACGGGGATATTTCTGGCGCGGCAATAGGCTTCGATTTTTTGGGCTTCGATGTGTCCGGCGACGCGTCCGAGCTTAATGTTGATGATGCGGCAGGCATTTAATTTTAGAGCTTTGCGCGCATCGTCTACGCTCAGGATGGATTCATCCAGGCAGATCGCAGTTTTGACCTGCGCCTGCAATTCGGCGTGGTCAATAATGTCGTCGTAAGCCAGCGGTTGTTCGATTAGCAGCAAATCAAACTCATCCAGTTTTTTCAGCAATTCGACATCGCGCAGCGTGTACGCCGAATTTGCATCTACGGTTAATTTGATATGTGGAAATTCTTTGCGGACGGCTTTCGTCATTTCGTAATCGCGTCCGGGTTTGATTTTAATTTTGATGCGCTGGTAGCCCGCTGCGACTTCGGTTTCGATTTTTTTCAGCAGGTCAGCATCGGTGGGCTGCAAGCCAATTGAAACGCCGCAGGTGATTTCTTCCAGCGTCCCGCCCAGCAATTTCCAGAGCGGGAGATTTTGCCGCCGCGCTTCTAAATCCCAGATCGCAGCTTCAACCGCACCACGCGCCATTTTGTTGCCACGAATCCGGCTGGTCAGATTCGTCACTTCTTCAGGCGAAGAAATTTCTTTGCCTAGAATCATCGGCGCAACATAATCCCGGATCGTAGCCCAACAGCTTTCCGTAGATTCGTGATTGTAAAAAGGATTTTCACCAACCGTACATTCGCCCCAGCCAATCAGGCCTTCGCTGAAAACTTTAATGAGAATAATTTGCCGCTGCGTCGTCGGCCCAAAGCTGGTTTCAAAGGGCGCGACCAATGGCAGATGAATTTCACGGAGTTCGATACGTTCGATTTTCATAAGGTCTAAAAAGGCAC
>JAYSTY010000530.1:0-11597 GCA_043719385.1 Blastocatellia bacterium
TTTCGATAAGCCAATTTCGTGGCGGCTTTGGCCAGTTTGGGAATTTGTTCTTCGGAATGAGAAACCGTTTTGTTGAGCTTAATCATAGTTGCTTAATTATACACTTGATTGTTTATTCAGTGAAAATTGATAATAAATTTCGACATAGTTGTCCAACCAACTTCAGTTTGTTGACCCCTTCCCGCAAGCATAGTCTTCAGTTAAAAGCGCAGGCTTGCCAAAACTTCAACAAACTGAAGTTTGTTGAACTAGCTTTCCCTCGAAGGCCTGTTTCAGGATGCTTTGTCGCAAGGCTTCGGATTGTTTTAGGCTCGCGGTGATCGTCTCTTCCAATTTATCGCAGACGTTCAGCCGGCTTTCGATTTCTCCGACAATGCGTTGTTGTTCTTCGAATGAGCAAAGTGGAAATGGAATTGTTTTGATAATTCCTAAATTTAAAACATCCATTGTCGTTCCCTGAGCTTTTGAACTATAAAACGATTTTACCGTCGAACTTTCAAAATAATATTTGAAAAAATGAGGAAGATATTTTTTTGTATCTAGCGATATTTTAATCAGTCGCGGATTTATGATTCCTGCTTTACAATTTTCGGGGAGTATCAAAACCTTTCCAACAGTCCCTACCAAGCTAATCAAGACATCAAAAGGTTTTATTTTATTTGAATTTAATTCCTGATATTTCTCCTCAGAAACATAATAATCTCCAAAGTAAGGATCGCCATTTATAACTTGTTCTTGTCCATAAATCTTATATCCACTTTCTGTATAGAATTCTTTTTTTAAGGACGAACCGAAAGGACCTGCTTTAAGAGCATTTTTTACAGGTTCTGCTAAATCTATAATATTCACCCATTTCCAACCCTTCGGCAGTTCACCTTCGTTCACGTTTTCATTGGTCAGTTTGCCTTCAAACGCATATTTCAAAACGGCTTGGCGGTAGGTTTTTAATTGTGCCTGGGCGGTTTTGAGGCTGGCGATTCCTGCGTCTAATTCCGAAAAGAGTTCTTCGATTTTGGCGACAATCCGTTCCTGCTCTGCCAGCGGTGGAAGGGGGATTTCAACATTCTTGATGATTTCAGTATTTAGATTCGGCTGTGCGGCTCCTTGATTTATGTTCCTTAATTCTTTTGTTTTAGTTAGCCAAAAATAGTAAAGATATAAGATACTTCTAGGATTTAGATTGAGAAAAGCGGCGATTCCATCATTTATTGTTGCTTCAATTAATGAGATTTTTGGAACGCCTAAAGTAGCTCCACTATTTGTAAGTAATAGTGTCTGCGGATTAATTTTTCTCGTTTTTTTTAACCCTTCTACTTTAATCGTATACTGATGAGAGTTTAAATAAATGTTGGAATCTTTTGTAAGGTCGGCGACCTTTAAGAAAGGAATATTGCCATTATAAAATCTGGAATCTCCTGCGGGGCGCGGCGATCCTCCTCTCACAACTTCGCAAACATCACCTATTTTTACCCATTTCCAATGTTTCGGTAATTCGTTTTTATTTATCATTTGATGTCGTTATCAAAGTCTAACTAACTCACAAAGTCCAGCAAACTTCAGTTTGCTGACTCCCTCCCACAAGAATTCCCTTTGCGAGAAACGACAAACTAAAGTTTGTCGGACATTCAGAGTCCAACTTCAGTTTGCTGCAACGGTAAAAGCGTACTTTCAGTGGTAAGCTCAACCTCCCCAAAGTCACAACCGGAGCCTTCAGTCAAAATCGCAAGCTTGCCAAAGGCTCAACAAACTGAAGTTTGTTGGACTCGTTACGCCGCTAATGCTTCGTTTAATTCTTCGAGCAGCGGATTTATTCCATCGCCGAACAGCTCATATACTTTGCCGAGACCGCCCATCGCGTCAAACGGACTCATCTCAAAATCTTCACGTTCCAGATGAAACGAAGTAGCGACGTGATCTTTTATCATGCGCAACCATTGCATCTGTTCTTCCGTGAATTTCAACGCTCCCGCTTGTTTTCCGAAAACCCAATTTTGAAAATTGCGGTCAACGCTCTTGCCGTAATCCGTCAATTTTTCGTCAATCCCGCACACCTTTCGGATGAGCGCTACCAACGCCGTCAGTTCAGTTTTCACTGCGCCTTCGGTTTCGCCCAATTGCTGATATGCCTGCCAGACATGCAGCGGAGCAATTTTCGGACGTTCTGTTTTCAGCGTTTCGCACAAATCACGAATCATTTTGAAAGTCAGTTCACGGCGGCGAAAAGGTTGTCCGTAAAAAATCTGCAAAGCTGTAATCTCGTCGCGGTGTTCTTCCATCCACGCCGCAAAATCATGAATCAAAGCGCTGGCTAAATCTTTTTCGTCTTCGTCCCAACCGACTTTGATAACGCGGTCGGGATTGATGTTGTCAATAATCTGATCGAGCGTTCGGCGGACGTTTTCGACAAACGTATTGAATTCGCCCGTGAAAACCGCTGCGGCTGCTTCGATAATTTCGTTGTGTTTTTCCGTGAGTTTTTCTGCTACTTCGTCAGGCGTAAACGCAGGATGCGCGGCAATAATTTCGGCTTCGAGGTCGTCGAATTTGTCGGGACTGTACGCCGACAATAATTCCGCCGCGATTTGGCTGGCGGTTTTGCCGTTGGATTTTTGCTTGAATTGTTCACGCTGTTTGTCGTTGATCTGGCAATCAAGTCGAATCAAGCGATTTGCCAGCGAAGAAAAAACGTCTGCCTCGCGCACGCCAACCGCTACCGCACCCAGCAAATCTTTTAATGGGACGCTCGGTTTGCGCTCTAATGGACGGCTGTCGGTTTTTAAGGTTTTTGTCACGCTTACGGCATCAACAATCACAAAATGATCTTTGGCAAATTTTGCTGTTGGTGTCACTTTTCGCAAATCATCGAGCGAAATCGTCCGCGTTCCGCGCCCTTTCATTTGCTCAAAATAATTGCGGCTGCGCACGTCGCGCATAAAGAGCAAACATTCCAGCGGCTTCACGTCCGTGCCTGTCGCAATCATATCTACGGTCACGGCGATGCGCGGATAGTAGTCATTGCGGAACTGCGACAAAATTGATTTCGGGTCTTCTACGGTTTTGTAAGTCACCTTTTTGCAGAAGCGATTTTCTTCGCCAAATTCTTCGCGGACGATCTGAATAATGTCGTCGGCGTGACTGTCAGTTTTGGCAAAAATCAACGTCTTGGGAATTTCAAATTCGCCGTTGTCGGCAAAGCGGTCGGGGAATATTGTCGGCAACTGATCCCGAAACGTGCGAATCACCATTCGTAGCTGATTCGGGTTGACGACGGATTTATCCAGTTGATTTGGCGTGTACGTCAGGTCTTCTTCAATTTGTTGCCAGCGCTTTTTGCGGGAAAGTTTTTCGCGGTGGTCAACGAATTCGCCCATCTTCAATGTCGAGCCTTGTTGCGTTATTTCCGTTTCAATCACGTAATTGCTAAAGCCCACATTCACGCGGTCAATCACAGCTTGCTCGTGCGTATATTCGCTGACGACATTTTGATTGAAATAGCCATACGTGCGATTGTCGGGCGTCGCGGTCAAGCCAACCTGAAACGCATCGAAGTATTCCAAAACCTGTTTCCACAGGTTGTAAATGCTGCGATGGCATTCATCAATCACGACGAAATCAAAAAACTCAATTGGCAACTTTGCGTTGTATTCGACGGCTTGCGGTTCTCGTGGTTGCCAGTGAAATTCATTTGGATTTGTTTCTTCGCTCGATTCGTCAAGCTCTCTGCCTTTCAGAACTGAATACAGCCGCTGAATGGTGCTGATATAAACCTGATTGTCAGTGGGAATAAAACCTGATTTCAAACGATGAACGCCGTAAAGCTCGGTGAATTTTCGGTTGTCATCATTCGGCAAATACGCCATAAATTCCTGCTCAGCTTGTTCACCTAAATTTTTTGTATCCACCAGGAACAAGATGCGTTTGGCATTGGTATATTTCAGCAGGCGATAAATAAATGTAATCGCCGTAAACGTTTTGCCCGCGCCCGTCGCCATTTGAATCAAGGCGCGTGGATGATTTTTCTTGAATGATTTTTCCAGCCTGGTGATGGCATTGATCTGACAATCGCGCATACCTTCAATTGGCAAAGCAGGAAATTGTTGGAAACTATTTCGTAGCGTTTCCTGCTTCAATAAATCACGCAATGTCTCCGGTTTATGAAAAGAAAATATTGGACGCGAACGCGGTTTCAAATCGCGGTAATCGGTAAAGCGTGTCAGTTCGCCAGTGCTTTCATAAACGAACGACAACGGCGCATTGTTAAGATATTTGAGTTTGGCGTTGGCGTATTCGGTGGATTGATCTTCCACCTGTGTCAGGCGAAATCCTTCGTCTTCTTTCTTGGCTTCGACCAAACCGACAGGCTTTTTCTCAACAAACAACAAATAATCCGCCGGGCCAACATCAGTTTGATATTCACGCACGGCAACACCCAAAGCTGCACCGAGGTCGAGTTGCTTTTTACTTTGCACAATCCATCCAGCAGCGATGAGCTGTTTGTCTATATTGTCGCGGGCGATTTGCTCAGAATTTTGATTGACTGTATTTGGCGGCATAAGGTAAAAGGGGGCAAATAAAGCATCTCATTAAAGCGCAATTTTGACCAGAAAAAGTCCGACAAACTTCAGTTTGTCGAGGCTTCGGCGAGAAGCTCTCTGGTGTAAGGCTGCAACAAACTAAAGTTTGTTGGACTCTAGTGCAATTTCTACCCAGACAATCTGACAATTTTGCGTGGATGAAAACTCAATCACGTTGTAGCCGCGATTCATCAGCGCGTTTGGAATGGCGAATTTATAAACTGGCGATTCTGGTTTGGGTTTTGGTAATTTGGCTGTACCGGTGAGCTTGCAAATTTCTCCATTGACGCGAATTTCGCTTTTTAAGACTTCGGATGCCGACAAGCCTTCGATGCCGATCAGCCCGTAAACATTATCTAAAACTGGCTTCGGCCCGGTCGGCAAACGGAAGCCGCACCATCTGCCGGGTTTACAATCTCTGGGTAACGCTATCGCGCTCGCTTCGCCGGGCGCCCACGTGTCGGCGTAGGTCAAAATGTGGCGGCGGGGTTTTCCGTTGAGCGTTTCGACTTTTCCAATTTCGCGTAAAAGCGTTGGATAGTTATCAAGATCATCCATCCCGGTTTGCGAATCCATGTAATTGAAAAGATAAATGCGATCTGCGCCACGATCCAACAGGGAAGCGGCGGCGCCGCGCACCGTTTCGAGTGAGTTATATTGAACAGGCTTCGCGTCAGGATATGGGCGTAGTAAAAGTTCCAAGCCTGCCGCCAATGTCACCGAAGTTCCGCGCAGCATTTCTTTCCATAATTCAATCGGCATGTCGGGTTCGATAGTTGCCCAGAACGGCGTGACTACGAGAAAGTCAATGAGTTTGCGCTGCGCCCACGTGACTGCATCATAGCCCAATGTTAATGCGGTCTGCGGACGCGAAGGCACACGCGCTCCGAGGCGAATTTTATGTCCGCGTTTCTTTTCCCAGAAATTTAAGAGGCTGCGAACTTCGGCGGTAAAATCTGTCAGAATTGCCAGGCCTGCCTGCTCGTTGCCGGGTTTGAAGTGATAGCCGAAACGCATCCAATCAAGTTCCAGTCCATCAAAATCGTAGCGCTCGGCATATTCACGAACCAGCTTGAAATGATAGTCGCGCACTTCCTTGTGTCCGTAATCAAACGAACGAGCCGCCGAGCGTTCGAGGTGATACGAGACACGCCGATATTCGGGATGCTGACGCCAGAAATCGCTGTGCATATAGCTGCGCTCATCGTCTACGTTATGCACGTCGTTCATGCGCATGGAAATCCACGGCGAGATGCCGTGCTGCCGCGCGCACTCAATCCAGATTTTATAAACATCAATGCCATCCTGATGCAATTGCCACGCAGTATGCACCCAGCCTCGCGCACCTTTGCGACCTGCGACGGGCGTGCTGGCGAACAACGGCTGATCGTCTGCGCCACTCGGATCGTAGCCTTTCCAGATTGGATCCCAAACCTTGCTGGCAAAGCTGGTGCGCATCGAATTCGCGCTCAGGATCAATTCGCGCACCTGTGTTTTGGCGTATTGATCCACGAAGGATGCGACGATTTCCGCGTCTAATTTTTGTCCGGCACGCGTGAAAAAATAATGGCTGTTATCTTCGTTAAGACTGATACCGCCGGAAGCTGGGGCAGGATTTTTTTTCACATCAAGCGAAGTCAGCGCAGCGACAGAAGCCAAGCCCAGCGGCGCAGACTTTAGATATTGTCGGCGGGTAATTTTTTGATTGTTCATGAGAAAATCAGAGGATGGATTAGACAGAAAAATGTGGGGCAAAAAAATATAAAATACAAAAAGTTATTCTTATTTTTCTGTCCCACATTTTTCTGTCTAATCAAGGTTCTTGCCTTACTTGCTATGCCACTTCTAACCCGCGCATCGTACCCGTACTCGTAGCGAATTTGTCTGCCTCGATTCCCAACCGTTGCAGTACATTCACAAACAGATTCGGCAGCGGATAATTGCGTTCGCGGTCGAATGCCAAATGCTGTCCGTGCTTGAATCCACCGCCTGCAAACAACGTCGGCAAGTTCGTCGTGACGTGCGTATTCGCATCGCCCATATTCGTGCCGTACAAAATCATCGTGCGGTCAAGTAATGTGTCGTTGCCTTCTTTGCGCACTTTCAAATCGCTGAACAATTTGTCGAGCGCGCGCATTTGCATCCGATCTGCCATTTCGTGTTGCCGCAATTTTTCGGGCTTCCTGCCGTGGTGCGAAATCGCGTGGTAGCTGTCCGCCATCGTTTCATCGCCAATCGTAATCGCAGGCGAATTCACACTGTCGAGCATCAAGGCTACGAGGCGCGTCGAATCGGTCTCGAAAGCGAGCGTGGCGAGGTCATACATCAAACGCACTTTTTCAAAATAATCACGCGGCTGCGCGGTGTCGGCGGGCGGTTGGACGCTGACTACGGGCTTGGGTTTCTGTTCCCATTCGGCAGCTTGTCCGAGGCGTTTTTCGAGATCGCGGACACCGGTCATGTATTGATCTAATCGTTCGCGGTCGCGTGAGCCTAAGTTGCGTTGCAGGCGGCGCGTTTGATCGGCTACGGAATCCATCACGCTTTGGCCTAATGCCAGGCGGCGAACCTGCGCCTGCACTTCGGCGGGCGTGCCGGTGACAAACATGCGTTTGAAAATTTCGGAGGGCTTTTCTTCGGATGGAATCAACACGCCGCCGCTCGTCCACGAAAGGCTGTGCTGGCCTTGCTGAATGTTGACGCCGAGCGTGAGCGAAGGAAAGCGCGTCTGGTTGCCGATATGTTCCGCCGCGAATTGATCAACCGAAATCGTATTGCGAAATCCACCGCTCGATGGATGCGGCGCGGCAGTCAAAAAGCAATTGTCCGCTGGATGCCCCGCGTCTACGTCAGGATGCGAGACGCCGCTGAAAACAGTAAACTGATCGCGGTGCGCCTTAAGTTCTTCGAGGTACGGCGAGAGTTGATAGCCGAAGCCTTTGGAATCCGCCGCCGGAAAGAACTTCGACGGCAGCACGCCAAGATTATTACAAATCGCCAAGAAGCGGCGCGGCACGGCTTTGCTTTCGGCACGCGCAAACGCAGGCATCATCGCGTCCAGCAGCGGCAGCGAAAGTGCGACACCAGCTCCGCGCAAAAAGCTGCGGCGTGAAAGTGCGTTTTGAGTTGAGATGTGAATAGTCTTCATACGGTTCGTCCTTGCAAAATGAAATTGTCAGAAGAGCATAATAATGCCAGTTGTCTGATCTGCGTTCATGGCTCTGATCTCGTCGTAACGATCTCGTAAAATTTCCTCAATTGTAGCGGTCTTACAATTTCCCCGCCGAATCCAAACGACCTTGGGCGGAAAGCCTAACCACCAGCATAATTCGCTATAATCAGCGTCTTTGGTAACGATAATGAAATTGTGCTGAAGTGCGTACTCACGCACTTCGCGGTCATCCACCTGATCCAGTCCCAGCCAGTAAACATGCGAGGAATCAGGAAACAGATCGCCGAGTAAGTGAACCAAACGCGGCGATAAATTATGGTCAAACAGCAGCTTCACGCCAATACCACCAACTGACTTTTTTCGCGGTCTGCCGCATAGCTGAGACACGCCCGAATATCATCTGTTGTTAGATAAGGGAAGTCCGCTAGTATCTCTAGCTCGGTCATGCCAGCCGCCAAATATTCAAGCACATCCGACACAGTGATGCGCATCCCGCGAATACAAGGTTTGCCTCCGCGTTTGCCCGGTTCAATTGTGATGATGTCTCGATAATTCATAGGAAGATGTTACGCCTCATTACCGGTTCCGCGCAAAAAGCTGCGGCGTGAAAGGGCGTTTTGAGTTGAGATGTTGAGTGATTTCATAGCTTGAAGCTCCTGACGTTTGTCACTGTGAGATTGCTGTATTTCCGTTACGAACTACTAGCCCTACTGCAAGCTGCTATAGTAGATCAGTTGTTAATGAATGCAAGCAGGACTGCCATCTTCCCATTTGTTATCCGTTAGCTGGCGAATATCTGAACCATCGGCCCGCATCGCAAAGATTTCTCCGTAAGGCTGAGGGGCGCTATCGTACACGGCAATTTCATCCTTAAATCCCATGCGCCCGCTGGTAAATAAAATCCACTCCCCGCTCGGACACCAGGTTGCATGCGCATTACTGCCTGGCACATTTGTCAGACGACGAAGCTCCTCGCCATTGGGGCGGATGGTGTACAACTCATAATCACCACTGCGATCACTGGTGAACAGGATCGTATCTCCCTTGGGCGACCACTGCGGGAAATTGTCGTAATGTGAACCATCCGTGAGCGAGGTAACCTGACGATTGGCAAGCTCCATAATCACCAACTGACGCCCTTTCTTGAAGACGATACGTTTGCCATCCGGTGACCAGCTTGGGAAACCGTTGTTCGCTTTGTCATCCACAATCAAGCGGAAATCCGAGCCATCAGGTTTCATCAGTGCGATTTGCCCGGCGGGGGAACCAGGACTGCGAAAATATCGGCCCACCGACAGTGCAATTTCAGCGCCGTCAGGCGACCACACCGCAGAAAAGGCACTAAACCTTGGCTGATGAAACAAGGTGCGTTGCTCACCCGTCAGCAGATTCCTGATCTCAATGCTAGTGTCCCTCGTGTTCGATCTTTCAAGTCCGCTGGTGGCGGCTTTCCGAAGTGTGTATTGGCTAAAGAGCAGTTGTTTTTTATCGGGTGAGAGGGAGGCAAAAGGATCGTTCAGGAAGAGTTCAAAATCAGCATCCAGATTGAGCGTGGGGACGAGGTGTTGCGTTGAACCAAGGCGGCTGATGCGCTGAAACACGACGCGTTTCTCATCCGGTGACCAGTTTGGATTACGAACGGTGCCGCGCAGCACCGTTTCGGCCAAACTGTCGGGAGAAAGAATTCTCAACCCGGCAGTCTCGTCATCTGATCGTTTGATGTAACCGATTTTGTCGCCTGCGAGAAAATGAGGGGATACTTTAATTTCGGTTGAGGCAGCATGCACGGTGCGGATTCCTGTGGCAATCTCAATCGAAGCAATCTCGACCTGAGGATTGACCCCCTGGGCGAGACTTTCCCTGACTTTCTCTGCCTCGTAAAAGAGTACCCGTCGCCCATCCTTTGACCAGGCAGGACTTCCCGCTCTTCCCTCTTTTCCTGTGATCCGCCGCACGCCTTTCCCATTCCGGGCGATCAGATAAATCCCCGTTGATTGCATGTGCTCAAAACTGCCAGGGTAAAATTCGTGCGGTGAATCCCGGTCCGATGAGAAGGCAATCCACTGCCCATCGGGAGACCAACTGGGACGGAAGTTGCCAGACCGACTAGCTGTCAGGTTCGTCATTTTTTTCGACCGCATGTCCATCAGCCAGATATTCGCCGTACCACCCTGGCGCGTTGACACAAAGGCCAGTGTTTTTCCATCGGGCGACAGGCTTGCCTGATCGTCAAAGGTCGGGTCGTTGGTCAACGGCTCAAGCCCCGTTCCGTCTGGGTGAACCCGGTAAAGATCAGCTTGCCCATTGCGCTCGCCGGTGAAGATGATCCAATTCCCGTCCGCAGAATATGACGGCGAATATTCTAACCCCGGATTGGGGAGCAAGGCACGTTCATTCTTGCCATCTGCATCGGCAATGAAGAGTGTCATCATCGGTAATAGAAAGCGATTGAATGCCACTCTATGTTTAGCGACTGGTGCGCTTCTTGGCATCGGCGCATTCCGAGACTGCCCTGCTCCAACAGCAATCATCGTCGCAGTAATTGCAGTTGCGCCAAATAACCTGATAACGGATTTCCTGTGCATAGTAAAAGTTCCTCGCAAAGATTCTCTTCCCCTGTGTTAGCAAATATGTAATTGGCCAGACGGGTGAAGAATCTGGCCTGCACAATGGTTACTGATTCCGAAACAACTCGCTCGCAATAAACCGCGCCGGTCGCAAAGACGATGAGTTGCGTGGTCAGGTTGCGCCCATTCCTAAGCAGTGGCAAGAAACGCCGTCTTCACCACTTGCGGCAACTTGACGGGAACGAAATAACTCGCAGCAAAAAGATAATCTTCGCCCGACTCATCAATGACGCGAATCATATTATGCCGTGCGCCCTTTTCGTCAGGCAACACGCGATAGATCTTCCATAACTGTAAAGAAGCCGGATAATCTTCGTTTTTAATACAAATGACAAATTGCGGTTTCGTGTCCATAACGTTAATCCAGAAGCTCCTTGATTTTTATTTCTACGCTGCCGATGCCGTGTGCGTCGTACCAATTCAATTCAGCTTCAAATTCTTCGCCGTCATCCAGAAAACGAATGCGGGCAAACCCTTTCAACTTGCGCCAACGCCCATTGCCGTAGGTCTTCTGCAACCATTCGAGGTCACGGATATTGCTGCCAACTGCGATGATTTCGATTCGTTCAATTTTGCTAATGACTTCAAATGGACTCACGAATATTTTATATCCTTGACGCTTGTAGTGATCGCTTTCTGATTCTATATCTGCGCTTTATTTAATGGAAAGTTATTTCTCAAACGCAGCACATTTAGCTGCATCGCGCCTGCGATAGCGGAATGTTGATGTCAGGATTTTCCCGCCGCTGTCATAATTGACATCTCACCTTTCTGTTTTACTGCGCATCGCCTACATCGTAGGCATCACTGACGCGCAGCTTCACGCGGAAGCTGCCGATGTTATTTTGCCAGTGACCATTGTCGTTCACGGCGAGGTAGAGGCGACCTTCGCCCAAGCCATTTTTATCTAAGTGACGCCCAACGATGAAGCGTGCGCCAGATGCGCCGATCTTGCCTACTAAAGCTCCGAAGGGAAAACCATCTACGAGATTCGTTTTGTAATTCGGCCCCGGCACTTTCAGCCCATCAGGGTCAGAAGCCCAGCCGTCAATCGCAAACGACAAGCGCACAAAACCTGCGGCTGTAACTTCGACATGCGATTTTGAATCAATGATGACGCCAGTATCAAGGAATTCGATTTGCGTACAGTGGCGCAGTGAATGGACTTCAAAACTTTTTTCGATAACGGGTTGTCGCAGCGCTAACGCACGAATTTCGGAGAAC
>JAYSTY010000054.1:0-10223 GCA_043719385.1 Blastocatellia bacterium
GGAAAGCGGTTTAAGTAATTCTTTGCCACCCACAGGCAGGGCTTCCACAGCCAGTAGCAAAAATGTTCCGAAAGTACCTGATAAACCGGGACTGTCTGAAGGGCCTGCCCATCTTGCCCCGGTCGGAAAATCAATCAGTGTAGTCTCAAATTGATAATCATTCAGGGTTTTTTCAGAGATGCCTAAATCCAGCGCGTAAAGTGAAATACCGCTTTGTGGTTGCGACGTATTTTTGATTGTCGCGGTAAGTAAGGTTCCAGTATTATCCAGCGAAATTGTTAGTTCAGCACTGGCCGCAGTAATAATACTCTTATTAGCGTTTGCCTGTATTTCTCTTGCTTCATTAAAGGCTACAGTAATT
Source organism: Blastocatellia bacterium (assembly GCA_043719385.1). Taxonomy (GTDB): domain Bacteria; phylum Acidobacteriota; class Blastocatellia; order RBC074; family RBC074; genus JAFDVL01. The sequence goes on from JAYSTY010000054.1 coordinate 362, forward strand.
TTTGTGCCGGGTTTTAAGTTGACAGGTCGGGCAGTGGCAGTGAGTGAGGTAGCCAGGATAAAGCTGAATGTAAATAGATATAATTTGTTACGCATAAATAATCTTCTCCAAAAAGTAGCTCAGATAGTAAGTACGAAAGTTGAGAAATAGTTTAAGGGCGCGGTAAGATTGCCCATCTGGGGTTATCATTAATTGCCGGTGAGACTAAAATGTTCTGTTGGATAAAGCCCCATGCCAGATTGCCATTCGGCTCATTTTTTAACATCGAACCGGCAGCAATGAGATACATTGGATAGCCATTATTGGCGTCCAGTATCTGACTGGGAAAATCTGCCTGCGGATTATAACTACTGAGAAAACCATTTCTTTCGTCAAACCAGGTCGGAACATATTGATAGTCTGCCAGCTTTACGGTTGGCATTCGATAACTTATGGCCAGATAAGGGTTGTAGGCAGGATCCGCAAGCTCGGAAATAAATAATTGCCCCAGCCAGGAAAGTAATGGCCCGGTTTGAAACCCTAATTCTTTAGCTCGCCCCAGCGAATAAAGTAAATAGTGATGTTGCCAGGGCAGGGTTGCCAGCGCCGTATTTGCCGGGTCAGCATCAGCACTGTACGGCGGGACATTGAAACCTTCTTCCCAAAATCGCAAACTCGGAACGGTTGGTATGCCGTGATTACCATAACGTTGCAGGCCAATTGAATTTCCCCAGCTCCAATTTGGAGTCCCTTGAAAAGTACTGCCAGTAATATTTCTTACACCTTCCCAAATCGCAATTGCATCATTAGTTAAGGTCGTGAAGTACGCCTTTTCGGCTGATCCATCGGGCGCTAGAAAGGCAGTTTGTGCGCGGGTTCTGAGGATCCATGCATCACCGCGAATCTCACCATAAATACCACCAATATTTCCTGTCGGGCCACGACCATAGTATTGATCGCCATAACTTGGATCAGCCACACTCCACGCCGCCCAAAAATAGAGTTCTTCTAAATACCAGTAATCGCCTGTCAGGGTATAAAGCGCTGAATGATAATCGGGTTGATGCGGGCTATCAGGAATCCAGCCATTATCACTCATTGTACCAACAGGAGTAATTTTGTCTTCTGGTGCAGTATAGGTAAAGTTAATATATTGATTCCCGGAGTTAAGAATTATGGTGGGGCGAGCTTCGATAGATAATACTTTCCCTAAGGCTGAGACAGATTTGGCCCGATCAAATTTTTTCGTGCTATCACCCTCTCTGAAATGGACTGGAAATGCGGCGGACAAATCGGCATTGCCAAAGGTTTGTTGCTGCGCACGGGTATCGCCGGTATATAGCCAGCGCACTGTCCAGGTTGGATATGGCCCGATTTCGTCCCGCCCCCCGGTTGTCGGCATGTATTTGGTGAGACTGCCATTATCAAATAAATCTTTTGGTGTCGCCAGCCATTGATTATAAGCATCAGTAATAGCAGCCGTTGAAATAACTCGACTTGTATCGTAATAAGGTAAAAATTTTGTTTCTTTTAAGTAACTCAGGTTATGGTTGATTTCAATTGCCGGAGGCGCATCGCCAAGCCAGAATTCTTTTGTCCAGCGGCTGCCGGCGATATGCTTGATATTTGCTTTGGTATAAACTGTCTTTGTTTGCTTATTGCCCAGTTTAATAGTCAAAGAGTAAAGCTGATCCTGCAATGTTTCTGTATTCGCTATTTCACCAATAACGCGGATCTTTACCTTTTTTATTGTGGGCCAGAACGTCGCGTGAAAAATCGGGCGGAATGATTTATTTGCATCAAGGCCTATATCATACGCACGCGCAGCACTATGATCCGCAATTATTATCGAAGTGGAGACAGCGCCACCATTCCAATTTGTATACTTTCCCGCATTCAGCATTATTTCAGCAGAAGCGCTAACCTTTGTTGTCCCTTGTGTTAACTCTATCCCGGCGTCAAAATTATAGGTATTACTCAGCATCTGTGCTTTGGTTAATGCACCTGTGTTATTACCTGTACTTTGATTAGTAAATGTTACTGTAACCAAACTATTTGTCGTTAATTTAGGGAGATAAAATGTTAGTACTGCATGTTTGACCGAATTATCAGGCCAGCGGCTTTTGACATCTGCCTGCGTCGTGACCGCAGTTCCATCAATCACGGCTTTCGGGAAGTTTAGCACCTCACCTGGCATAAAAGGACGCCCGATTTGGATCGGGTAATTAAGCGTAGTGACACCTGCTTTTTCTCGGATAGTTAAGGAATTAACCGGAGTGGTCGCACTCAGTTGCAGCGCTGATAAAGCAATGCCCAGCATGAAAAATGTAATTTTGATAAGTGTTTTTTGTGGTCGTAACATTTGGACTCTCCCCTGGGCGATTTAGTAAAATCGCGCAAATCCTTATCGGTTAGGATTCGTTGACGAGGCAAGATTAATTGCTGATTGGCTAACTTACTGATTCGGTAGTTACGCTGAATACTTCCGGGGATATTGTAAGAATGTTTCAGCTCGATAATCCAGTGAGAATAATAAATCTTTACAGCAGCAACTGAAGGGTAGTCAGAAAACTGCTTTTTGTCAACGAGTGACAATGCCAGCTTTGTTTCCCGGTCTCCGCCGCAAAAGCTGCCAGGTAGCCCCGGCTGCTATATTCCGCCTTTCATTTTGCCAAAAAAAATATTTCTTGCTATGTCAGGTCAAAATGGTGAATGATGCGCCCGTTAATTTTAATTGACTGATCCCCGATAAATTCAACTTTTGCACAGTAAAAACTTTTACGATCAGCGGCAGTTTCAGCATGGAGAATCGAACAATGGCAGAGAGTGAACGATTTTGCACTGTAACGGAGATTGTCGCGGTTGATGATGTTTAGCCACACGATCAACCCTTAGTATCTACATTTTTACCCTTATCTCTTGCGCTCGGTTAAGAAGTATCTCTGCTTTCAAAATTATCCTCATACGTGTGCCTTCGTGGCGTAAGTAGAGCCTCACAGAGATTGGAGAATAGACGTGAAAACCCTCCTTGTCGGAACCCTTGTTATTTCGCTCTTAGTTGTTACTGCGCTTGTGACTACCACACACGTTCAAGCGGTGCGCTCAGGCGCAGAAAAAAATGATGCGGCAAACCGCCTGCAACAATCCTTCGGGAAATTGCCAATTTCCTTTGAAAAGAATCAGGGGCAGGCTGAGGCACAGGTGAAATATCTGGCGCGTGGCAGCGGGTATGGGATTTTCCTTAAACCGCATGAAGCAGTGTTACGGCTGCGCGGTAAAGATGACAAGGCGGGATATGCGACAGTACAAATGCAATTTCTACAGAGTAATGCTGCAGCGTTATTACAGGCACTTGAGCCGCAAACCAGTACCAGCAATTATTTTCTCGGCAATAATCCGCGTCACTGGCAAACGAAGGTGCAAAGCTTTGGCAGGGTTCGTTATCAAAATCTCTATCCGGGAATTGAGTTAATTTATTATGGCAATCAGCAGCGTATTGAGTATGATTTTGTTGTCGCGCCACACGCCAATCCAAACAAAATAAATCTGAATTTTCAGGGTGTACAAACCTCCTGCCTCGACCAGAATGGCGATTTATTATTGCAAACGTCAAATGGAGAAATTCGCCAGCTTAAGCCCCAGGCTTATCAGGAAATTAATGGTACACGTCAATCCGTCGCTGCCGAATATGTTATTGATCAGCAGCGGCACGTCAGTTTTCGCCTCGGCGCGTATGATCGGAGTCAGCCATTAATTATTGATCCGGTGATTTTGTATTCGACATTTTTAGGGGGCAGCAGTAACGACATCGGGCGTGCCATTGCTGTCGGGAAAGACGGGAGTGTGTATGTGTTGGGGGAAACGTTTTCTGTTGATTTCCCTGGGACAGGCTCACTGCAAAGCAGTAATAAGGGCGTTCAGGATGTGTTTGTTTTGAAAATGAATGCAGCCGGGACAAAGCTTGATTATGCGACCTGGCTGGGTGGCAGTAACAATGAACAGGCACGCGGATTATCTGTGGATGACCAGGGGAATGCTTATCTTTCGGGCGCGACTGCTTCGACCGATTTTCCTGTCACAGCTACTGCTTATCAGAAGACTAAAGACGAAGGGTATGATGCCTTTGTCGCTAAAATTAATCCGACCGGCACAGCCCTGGTTTATGCCACGCTGTTGGGCGGCAACGATTACGAAATCGCCAACGATGTGACGGTAGACGCCAATGGCAATGCCTATCTTGCGGGCAGCACACTTTCCAACAATCTTCCGGCGAATGGCTTGCAAACCACGCGCAAAGGGAATTCGATATATAAGAGTAATGACAAGGCAGCAACCTGGACAGCGACCGGAGCAGGCATTAACAGCGTAACATTTAATGGCCTCGTGTTTGATCCGATCACGCCGACGAATGTATACGCCTCAACTTTGCAGGGGCTTTACAAAAGTACAGATGGCGGGAATCAATGGCAACATCTGAACGGTGGTTTTTTCTCAACTTACGCCATTGCCATCAATCCTGTCAGCCCTGCGATCTTATATGCAGGGACTGATTTTGGTGTTTTTAAAAGTACTGACAGCGGGGCAACCTGGCAGTTGAAAAATAATGGCTTCCAGTCCTTCGTCCCGACAATCGTTGTCCATCCGCAAACACCACAAATAGTCTTTGCCGGAACGCGCGACGGCATGTTCAAAAGTATAGATGGAGCAGAAACCTGGACTGCGCTCAATAATGGCATGCTGTTCCCGCAATATGGAACTCAGCCGCCACCTGTCAATAAAGTGCTGATGGATCGCACGAATCCGCAAATTTTGTATGCTGCGACCCAGCGCGGATTTTTCAAGACAATTAATGGCGGTGCCAATTGGACGAAAGCGCAATCCGGCCTGCCCGTTTCAGGTTCAGACCCAAATATTAGCAATGCGTATGCTGATCCGTCGAACGTGAACACGCTTTATGCTTTGCTGAGTACCCCAACCGCAGGACTGTATAAAACCACTGATGGCGGCGCTAACTGGAGCTTAGTCACCACGAATATCCCAGTTAATGTGGCCGGGCAAACAATTACTTTCCCGCTGGGAACCATTGCGATTGATCCGGCGTCTTCCGCGACGATTTATGCCACTTCATCAGGCAACGGAGTTTTCAAAAGTACCGATGGCGGTCAGAGCTGGACGCAAAAAAATACCGGCATTCTGAATCTGAGCGTCGCCCTCATCACCTTTACGCCCAATGGCGACCTGTTAATTGGGACGCACAGCGGGGCGGAAGGGTTTATTGCGAAATTGAATCCAACCGGCAGCGCGCTCACTTTTTTGACCTACCTGGGTGGCAGTGAAAACGATGCGCTCCTGGCAATCGCGCTGGATGCAGGCGGCAACATCGTTGTGACCGGCGGCACTACTTCACCCAATTTTCCCACGGTAAATGCCTTGCAAGCTACTCACGGAGGCAGTGATGATGCGGTTGTGGTCAAAGTTAACAGTAGTGGGACAGCCTTGCTCTGGTCTACTTATCTGGGTGGCAGCGGCAGTGATTTTGCCTACGATCTCGCGCTGGGTAAAAATGGTCAAATTTTTCTGACAGGCATTACTACGTCCAGCAATTTTCCGACGATGAATCCATTGCAGGCGAACATCAAAGGCAATGCCAACGGTTTTGTCACAAAACTAAAGGCCGATGGTTCAGCTTTGGAATACTCCACTTATCTGGGTGGTACCGCGACAGATGGCTTTTTCAGTCTTGCCCTGGATTCCGCCGATAACGCTTATGTAGCTGGCTACACCTATTCCAACGATTTTCCGCAGGTTGATCCCGCCCAGGTTTATCCGTTTGGGCCGTATTATGGCTACTATCACATCGTTGCAGCAAAGCTTAATCCAGCCGGCTCAGCGCTGGTTTTCGCTACTTATCTGGGTGGCTCAGGTCAGGAAGCCGGGTACGGGATAGCCGTTGATGCGCGCAATCAGGTATACCTCACAGGCTTCACTTCGTCTGCATATTTCCCGATTGTTAATGGACTTCAGCCTTTTGCGAGAACTCCCTATGAAGCCTTTGTTGTCAAGCTGGGCGTCGAAGCGGATGTGAGTGTGACGCAGGCGCAGGCGCGGAATCCGGTGATGGTCAATAACAATCAGACGTATGCCGTGACTGTCACCAATAACGGGCCTTCGCCTGCCAACGGAGTAAAGTTGACAGATGTTTTGCCGGCGGGCGTAAATTTTGTTTCTGTCACGCCGAGCCAGGGAACCTGCGCGAATACTAGCGGCACAATTACCTGCGACCTCGGAACTATCACCAAACAACAAAGCGCGACGATTGAAATTATTGTCAAGCCAACCATCGTTGGAAAAATTACTCATGTAGTTTCAGTGACAGGGATTGATCCCGACAGTACGCAAGCCAACAACCAGGCGACACTTGAAACGACGATTTCTTCCTTGCCATCAATTGGCGGGCGTGTGGTTGATGGTGCAGGGAAAGGTGTGGCTGGCATCAAAATTAGTCTGAGCGGTGGTGCGATAACAAGTGCCGTCACCGATGCGAATGGCTACTATCAGATCAAAGATTTGCCGCTGGGCGCGAACTTTACCGTTACGCCGATAAAAGATGGCTATTCATTTGAATTACCCAGTCGGGATTTGACGAATGTCAGCACCGACCAGACGGTGAATTTTACGGCGACGATTTGCGCTTATTCATTATTTCCAACCTTGCAGGAATTTACGCTGGCAGGTGGCGCAAATACAGTTTCGGTGATCGGCACGGTGCGTTGCCCCTGGGCAGCAACTGTCAGCCCTGAAGCGGCAGGCTGGCTGAAAATTACAGGCACAACCACCGGGATTGGAAATGGCGCAATTACTTACACGGTCGCGCCATCAAGCTTGCCACGGCGCGGTTACATTCGCGTTGCCGGGCAAAATATCGCCATTTATCAACGTGCTAGTTCTGTTTGTGCTGTCCCGAGTTTTCGGGAGCATGATTTTTTTCTTAGTAATTCAGTCTCAGGTATTATTCCCGCTGACCTGAATGGTGATCAGTTACCAGAGTTTGTCTTAGCAGGAGGAGGTTACTCTCAACTTTTGAATAAAAGCGTAGGATCGATTGATATTGTCAGCGCAGACATAGAGGGAAATTTGACCCTGATTAATCCATTACAAGTCGAAACCACCAATGGTGCGGGCGTCATTGCCATCGCCGGAAAAGATTTTAACCGCGATCTGAAAAACGACATTGTGGCAGTTGATACGAATTCGGGTAAGGTGACGGTCTTCTGGAATGACGGAACGGCTAAATTTACCCAGCAAACCTTTAATCTTGATATGGTTCCTCGCGGTGGCCTGATTAATCTTGAAGCGGCGGATTTAGATCAGGATGGTTATCCTGATTTGATCGCCGGAGTCTACAACAATACGACCAGTTCATATGGCGTAAAAATAGCGCTGAACAATAAAGGGAATGGTTTCCTGGCTCCTTATTTTGTCGGACTGAACAATCAGCCGCTCCGCGCCTTTGCGGATGTGACAGGGGATGGAATTGCCGACATTGTCACTCAGGGAGATAACTATTCATCCACTTCATTGACAGTGTTTCCAGGCGACGGGATTGGAAGTTTTGGCGCCCCGATTACTTCAACTTATGCTGTTAGTGGACAAGCATCGAGTGTCTCATCTTCAGCCTTCGGTGATTTCAACAGCGATGGTTATTTAGATATTGTTTTGAACCTCGGCCATAATGCCAATAACACCTATGTGCGAGCGATAGCATTCATCCCCGGTCTTGGCAATGGTAAATTCGGGACCGCCATCTTCAGCGACATCACAAATTACAGTAATGAATTGCGCCTGACGGTCGGCGATTTTAACGGCGATGGTCGCCTGGATATTATTGGCATTAATGGCCAGGAAAGGCATTACTTTGCCGGCGCAGGGGAAGGGAAATTCACTGACACACCTGGCATTGCCAGCCTGGGCGAGTTCCAGTCAGCCCAGACTGTAGCGGTTGATCTGAATCGGGATGGAAAAGATGAAATTATTTTTTTAGATCAGAGTAATAGAAAACTGATTGTCAATTTGAATCGCTGTGCGAACGTCACAACGCCCGGTATTTATGGCAATGTGCGATTCGGCTACGTCAATTTAGCAAATATTACGGTCAATCTCAGCAGGGCAAAAACGGCATCAACCAAAACAGACGCCTTTGGCAATTATGAATTCATCGGGCTGACGTCGGGGGCAAATTACGATGTAAAAATTGATACTTCCGGTTATGTCTTCACCCCTGCCGTAACGAATATTGTCAGCCTGACAAATGAGCAACGCGCTGATTTCAATGGCGTGAAAAAATTTGTCGCTGTCCCTGCCACGACTTATATCCCTGGTTTCATTGCCCGTGGCTCCCTGATCTCCATCTTTGGAATTGATTTCACCGATACCACCACCATCGCCACGACTGTCCCGCTCCCGACTGAACTGGGCGGAGTGACAGTGACAATCGGCGGGGAAAAAGCAAAATTGCTGTATGTTTCCCCTGGGCAAATCAACCTCCAGGTCCCGGATGCTTTGGCGAACATGGAGCAGGATACGGTAATTTTCTCCACGCGTCCTTATCCCCAATCCATCTTTGGAAAAATCTCTATCTTTGATACCTCGCCCGGCTTATTCAGTGCTAATTCTGATGGCACAGGAGCCGCCGCCGCCTCGGTAATTTATGTGACTGGTACAACGCTACGCTACGACGTGGCCGCCACGTGTTTGCCGGGGCAGCGTTGTACCACGAAGCCAATTGATGTCCGGGCGGCGGACAATGTATTTCTGGAATTGTATGGCAGCGGGATCCGCTATTACCACTCATTCATTCAGGCGGAAATCGCCGGCATTGAAGCGGAAGTGACATACAGCGGCGCACATTGCTGCTTCGTTGGCGTAGATCAGGTTAACGTCAAAATTCCGAAAATTCTAGTGGCGCGGGGGGAAGTAGACCTCCGATTAATTGTGGATGGCAATCCTGCCAACATCATTAAGATATTTTTGAAATAGGCAATTTGAGCGGCGCGTGAAACAGCTTTTGCGTCGCAAATTGATCAGAGGGATATGCGAAAAATTTGGCTACCTGGTTTTCTTTTGTGCCTTGCAATTACGCTTGCAGCGCGTGCTCAGGGCGTTTGCCCGACATTGGGTTTTCGCTGGCAGGCTGCAAAAACTATCCCCACAACTGAAGCGGCGCAACAGGCAATTGTCGCGGATTTCAACAGTGATGGGAAGCTTGATTTGGCAACGTATCAAACAAGTGTACCGGGCCAGAACCTGCGTTCCGTCATTGAGATTCAACCTGGCAATGGGCAGGGTGATTTTGCGGTCTCACAGGTTCTGCAAGTCCCCTATTTTACGCCATATTTTTCTAACCCGGCGCTTATTTCCGGCGATTTTAATGGTGATAGGAAAATTGATTTGTCCCTGAGTACGCCCGGTATCTTCAAGATTTGGCTGGGCAATGGCGAGGGCGAATTTGGCGCTGCCAACGATTATATGATGGGGAATGGGCCTTTGATTACGCCGCCATTTGTGGCCCCTCGTGTGCTGGTGGCTGACCTTGATGGTGATGGGCGCTCCGATGTTTTCTTTGCTACCAATCAATTAACTGTTTATTTGACCGCCGCCAATGGGAGCCTGGCTGCACCAAAAGTAACCGCGCTTGAGACAAGTTTATCGTTAGTCAGCGCCATTGATTTGAACGGCGATGGCAAACCCGAACTCATCGCCACCGCGCAGGGCAAAAGCTCGCTCTACATTTTGCCGAACGAAGGTGCCGGGAAATTTTCGGCGCCAGTGATAGTGAATCTCTCTGCTATCCCCGTCGGTGTGCTGTTTGCCGATCTGAATGAAG
>JAYSTY010000531.1:0-11581 GCA_043719385.1 Blastocatellia bacterium
CTGCTCTGGGCATTCCTTTCAAAGGATTGTTCAAGAATGGTCTTGGAAATTTTCTTCGGATCCTCAAACTGGTTCGGGAAATCAATGAATGAATATCCAAACACAAACTCATTCGTGAGCGTTGGCGTAAAGACCTTGGTCAAACTGGCGCTGACTGAATCTGAACGATTCGGCGCGACGGTCGCGGTCGGATACGGAACCTGCTCACTATTACGCCACCACAAACCAATCGGGAAATTTTGTACTTCTGTTTGTAAATTGTAACGCGCATAGAACTTTGTGCTTTCACTAATGTTGTAATCAATCCGGGTCAGCGATTGCTTCATGTTTTGATTCAGGGTTAATGAATTAACGTAGTTGTAACCAAAAGGAGTAGTGCCGGGATCAGCGTTCGGAAGCGGTAATAAGCTGGCTAAGACTGAACCAGTTTTATCAATCGCTGAAGCAGCAATCTTGTACGGGCCACCGCAATAAGAGGCCAGTACTAATGGCGCAGCCACAGTCCCAGGATCACAGATTTTCCCGTTGACCTGATCTGAGCCAAGTTTGCTGAGATAGGCCAAGTCGCTAAAGTCGCCATTACGCATCGCTGCAGTTGGTACTCGTGAACGAACCAATCCAGTATCAAGCGTTTGTTTGTAAAACTCAAAACCTGTGAAGAAGAACAGCTTGTCACGATTCTTATTAATACCCGTTCCAGGAATTAAAATTGGCCCACCAATATTAAAACCAGGGAATTTGTAATCATTCTCAGGACGAGCCTGCTTGTTCTGATTGTATGACCAGTCATTCGAGTTCAGGTTGTAGTTACGGAAATAGCTGTAAACTGATCCGTGAAAATCTTTACCACCGCCCTTTGAAATAGCATTCAAAGTGACAGGGCCTTTAGAAACGTCCGCGCCAAAGTTCGAGGTTGAAACCTTGAACTCTTCGACCATGTCGGGGTTGATGTTGATCGGCGTGGCGCAGTTGCAACCGGGATCGGAAACGTGGGCGCCGTCGGCTACGATGTCGAGCGCTTCCGCACGCGTACCGTTCGCGGAGAAATTACCAATGGCGCTTTGTTTGCCGCCATCGCCGTTACCGTTAATACCGATGGCTTCACCGTTAAAACCAGGCTTGTTATCCAAACCAGTGATCGGCGTGAAGCCAGGTAAAGCTTTGATTAGTTCGGTCGCATTGCGCCCGACCAGGGAAAGGTTGGTAATTTGTTTATTCGTGAGCGTCAGGCTCTTCTCGCCGTTGTCTACGGGTGCGAGCTGATCTGCTGAAGCGGAAACGTCAACCGATCCGGCAACACCTGATGCGCCCAGCGCAATATCAGAAATTGTCCGGCGGTCACCCGCGCTGACTCTCAGCCCGGTGCGTTCCCACTTGGCGAATCCTGAAGCATCAATTGATACCTTGTATTCGCCGGTTGGGACAGAAGCGAAGGCAAACACACCGTCAGAGTTGCTGACAGTCCGTCGAATGTCGCCTGTATTGGCATTCGTCAAAACAATATTTGCGCTCGGGATGACCGCGCCGGTTTGATCCAGTACGGTTCCTGATAATTGCCCGGTCAGGTTCTGTGCCAAAACACTGAACGAGAGAGCAAACGCAAACAGTAAGCAGGCAACTAATTTCCCTGCTGTCATTGTGCGTTTCATAAAATATACTCCTGGGTTGGCAGGGTCAGCGTGACTTAAATATTCAGGTCCAGCTAACCCCAGATAATCTATTCGTGTTTTGTCTTAATAACGCAAAACATCAGATAGACCAAAAAACAGTGACCAAAAGAATTTAGCCACTCTTCGATTGTTTATTTAGTTCAGCGAAATTTCCCAGCAAAGGAAGGTAATCTTAATTTTAGAATTTAATGATACTTAGCCGCTTTGGAATTGATGATACTCAGCCACCAAAACGGCGAAATCATACTAAAGTTTGACATGCTCGTCAACAAATCCCACCATTTACGTCCAGCGTCAGATTAAAAATAATTCTCATATTTCCAAGGATATATTCAAAAATATATCCTTGGAAAAGCTCCTAAAAGACAAAGAACTATTCCTCGCTTTTTGGAGCGAGTTTGTTAAGACAACTATTATCCACATTACGAGGACGTAGCCAAACCAGAATCTGGAGTTTTAAGGCTCGTATCAATTTCTCCTAACAGTTTCTGCCAAGGGTCATGTTTCTCATTTACTTCTTTAATGATTGTTTTAATCATCTCTAAACATGATTTGGCTTCGTCGTGACGAGATATAACCTTTAGCATGTTGCCTTCAATCTGGATTAAAGAAGTTGTGCGTTTGCCTTTAACTGCTAGTGCTAACGCAGACTCAAAAGCATTCTTCCAAGACGGAGAAGGCATAGTAGATAGGTCATAAACGATTAGACCTTCAATTTCGCTAAGCGTCTTTGATTGGGTGCTATTCACACCCTTAATTTCAACAACTGAATTGTTCGACATGAGGAAATTCCTTTCAAAAAAGGCCAAAAGGCCGAGGCTATTTACAACGTCCAGAAATCAACATTCTTGCCCTCTGGACTAGAGCGCACAAATCGTCTCACAGATGAAACGCTGGCGCAATAAAAATAATTCATACCATGATAAATCCATGTTAAATCTTACGCAGCCTAATGTGGGATTGATTAATCCTCTCCACAATATGTAGACAACTTGAGGATAACTACCCTTGCCGAATTTCACCAGTTCACTATGATTAATTTATAAGTTCTCCTTATTGAACAAATAAACAAAAAGTCCCGACTAGATAGTAGCCCTCATTTAGTCGGGACTGACGGGGATTTTCTTATTGGTTTACTTGGAGCCTGTTATTATCTTTGGCATAAATCATTCGTGATTTTCCCAGCAAAATCACAGGTTTTCAGATTGGTAACTTACTTTCAATAGGTTGCCCTGCACAAAAAGCCTGTAAAACGCTTATTTTATTACTCTAAAGTTAATAACAAGCTCTAATGCCCCGGCCCGAAAAACACTGCATTCATCATCATCAAATTCAGGCCATCCAGAAATGCGCGGTAGTTCGGCTCTTCAGCAAAAGCAATAATATGACCACTGCCGAGGCGTGAATACATCAGGAAGGCTTTGCCTGGGAGTTGGGCTTGCGCGTCTTCCCACATCAGGCCGCTGAGTAACATTTTTCCTTCGGGCAAATAACGCGCGACGTTGACGCCTTTGTCTAATTTCAGCGGCGTGAAGATGCGATTACTTTCGACGATGACGTTGGTATTTTCACCGTAGCCGAAGCCCAGCCAATGCTCCTGATTCACGGACAACCGGACGATAGCTCCGGGAGTATTGCTCGGAAATTCGTCATCGGGTTCGATGGCTTTGTCTACACCTTTGGATTCTTCAGGCTGAGCCGGAGCTTTCGCGTCTTTGTTTTCGGCTTTGGTGTCGGCGGGTTTCGCATCAGGCTTTTTGCGCTTTTCAAGTTTGGTTGCCAGCAGCCCGACTTTTTCATCGGCAGCCCAGGCAGCAGCTTCGCCAATAGTAATAAGGGTTCCGCCGTTGCTGCACCATTCGCGGAGCTTCGCCGGGTTCAGCATTTGCGAATAGCCGCCGCGTGATCCTTCCGGCAAAATCAGGACGTTGTATTTGCTCAGATCAGCCGCGCCTAATTGCTCCGTCCGAATCGTCGTTACAGGATAGCCGTATTTTTGTTCAATCAAATACCGCACCCACCCCACAGAATTCGTCGAAGTCGGCGTGTTATACGCCAGTGCGACACGCGGCTTTTTCAAATACTGCACATTCGCCGAGCCGAAGTTAACTCCGCTTTCAACCCAGGAATCATCGGTAGAATAAAAATCTACGCCATAAGTTGCTGCGACTTTTTGCAGGCGTTCGTGCAAGTCCGCCGGATTGTCTTTGACCTTGATGACTAACGAGCCGCGCTGAAAAATATTGCCTGCGAGCTTGAACTCTTTATCGGCGCTGTAGACGCGAATGTCTTGTCGAAATAAATCAGCCAAAGCCATTGCAGATTTTTGCGAATTCCACGCCATTAAATACGCGAGGCTGGCTTTGTTGCCTTTGACGCTGCCCTGATAATTTGGCTTGTCTTTCAGCAGCGTAAAATCGCCTTTTGATTCAGCCTCAGCCGTGAAAGCGTTCACGTCCCACAGCAGTGGCAACGACCACGCCGTCACATCGTAAATTTCATCGCGCTGACGATTCGATAATCGCTTGCGCTGCGCGTCTACGAATTCCTTGTCCTGCTCGGTTTTTTTGTCCATTAACGTTTTCAATAAACGTTTGGCAGGTTGTGACAATGAAGCGATAAAACTTCCGGCGGGAAATTGATGCGATTCTAATTTGTCTTCGTAGTAATCGCGGGATTTGGCATTGGTAAAAGCGGCTTCGGCACGTTTCACTTCGATGCCGTTATTCATCAGCATCGCGGCAAAACGTTCAGCGCGGCGCGGATCATTGCCGGGAGCGATGATGTATTCTTTCACCGTTTCAGTTTTACTTTCTTCAATCGCGGTGCGACGAAATTCGTAAAAATATTTAAGCAACGCTTCGCGGTTGTTCGCCGTATTTTCAATCGTCGAAAGTGAAGAAATGAAATGATGATGCACTGAATCGCGGTACAGCATCAGGGTTTCATCATCGCGTCGTGCCACTAATCCACGCACCGAAGCCTGTTCATACGTCATCCCAATCGAACCATGAAAGGTAGGCCAGCCTTCGCCGTAGCCTGGATAAAAGGCGTCGTAACCTTCACGCGTAAAATAATCAAAGCGAAATTTATCAAACCACTTCGCGTTGTTGCGTCCAAATTTTGAGAACCATTCAAGCTGAAATTTCGGCATGTTCGGATTGAGCGGCAACGCCTGCGGAGCAAAATAATAACTACTGTGCGTCCCCATTTCGTGCAGATCCACAAAGACTAACGGGAACCAGTCCAAATAGGCTTTCGCGCGCCCCTGCGTTTCGGGCTGCGTCTGCGCAAACCAATCACGGTTCATATCAAACAGATAATGATTTGTCCGCCCGCCAGGCCAGACTTCGTTGTGTTCGGCGGATTGCAAATCTTCGTTCGGCACGAGTCCGACATTCTGCCGAAAATAATTAATGAAGCGATCACGCCCGTCGGGATTTTGCATCGGGTCAATAACGATCACAGAATTTTTGAGCGCATTCTCAACTAAGGAATCGCCCTGTGCGGCGAGCAAATGATACGCTGTTTGGAGCGCTGCATCGGTACTGGAAATTTCGTTTCCGTGAACCGAATAAGCCAGCCAGACGATTGATGGCAATGATGAAATTAATTTGTCAGCTTCGGATTTTGAGGTAGTGCGCGGATCAGACAGCTTGCGCATTCCGGCTTTGATTTCATCAAGACGCGCAATATTTTCGGGGCTGCCAATGGCAAGGTGGTAAAGCGATTTTCCTTCCCACGTTGCGCCGTGCGTAAAAATTTTAACGTGCGTTGGCGCGGCTTTTTCGAGCGCGAAAAGATACTTTTCCATCTCGTGGTGCAGCGTAATTTTTTCGCCGACGGCGTGACCGACTACCTGTTTGAGTGTTGGAATTGCCGGGTCATATTTGGCACCAGGGAAAAATTCAAAGTTTTGGGCAAAAGCAGGGAGCGAAAAAATGAGGCTGAGCAGGAATAAACGGGATACTGTTTTCACGGGGCTAATCCTTCTTGTCGAGACAGCACACGAACCGTGCGCCACCAGTTGAAAAATGATCAGCCACGAATTTCTACGAATCGTCTTCGTGTAGCTTCGTGGCTGTCTTACAAGCGCAAACTTTTTTGGCAGGTTATTTTCGCTTGCCGCCTTTGGCTCCAAATGAGCGCACGTGCCGCAGCACAGCACTCAATTGTGGTGACGAAAGTGAACCTTTAAAACCAGGCATTGCGCCTTTGCCATTATTGACGATGCCAGACCATTGTCCCTGATTCGTAGCTTTGCTCAAATCAGGGGTAAAGTTTTCCACGCCCTTGCCTCCGGCGCCATGACATTTGACACAATGCTGATTGTAAATGGCTATGCCATTAGCGGGCTTCCCGGCATTAGCAGATTCGCCAGACCAAACTGAAGTGGCGAAGATAAATAGTGCGCTGAGAAAGATTGTCAGCGTAACGAATTTTTTCATGTGCAGTCTTCCTATCCTTCTTAAAGTTGAAAATTTATCAGCGAATTATCGCGATGGTTATTGCCTGTCCTGAATTTAATGGATTTAAGTAACCGGACGCCACCTATCGTAAATGGTAAGTGGTAATGAAATCAAGTCAGCAAACGTCATTTCAATTCACCTTTTTTTTCGCCTGACCTAATCTCCCAGGACTTTTCTAATCCGCAGTGATAGTCTCTCACTTCGGCCAGTAACATTGAAGTTATTCATTGACTGATAATTTTCGGATCAGGTTTGTGGTCATATTTCCTGATTGAAGAAATCCGGCATCCAGGGACGAAGCAAAGTGAAGAGATTTTCCTCCGCGCCTTCGTCCGCAACGCACGTTAACCCAACATTCTTGCGAGCAGCTTGCTCAGAGGAGGCAGTGATGAAGTCCATGAAATTCTTATTCACACAACGATCAATTGTGCTTATTACGCTGGCGGGCTTGCTCGCCATCTCCGGTCTTGGTTTGTGGCTGAAAGCACATCCCACCAATGTCGCCACGAAGCGTCCGCTCCCCAAACGATTTACGGCGCGGCTCGCTGAAAATGAAGAGCAGGAACACAAACGCAAAACCAGGGAAGACCCCAAAGCGCGGCAGGACTGGTTCAGCTTCCAACGCAGCTATCCGTTTGATGCACCACCAGCCGAAGGTCGCCGCCGTGCGTTTGAATCATTAAAGCTCAGGCAGCCGTCGGATAACTCGGCAAACTCTTTGGAGCAACAAGCTGTCGAATCAGCGGCGCAATGGGTTTCGATTGGCCCGAAACCATCGCGCTCGCTTTATTTTGATGAGAATTGGGGAGCGCTGAGCGGTCGCATCAATGCGATTGCGGTTTCCCCCACGAACGCAAATCTTGTCCTGATTGGCGCTTCCACCGGAGGAATCTGGCGCTCCACGGATGCGGGAAAAAATTTCGCGCCGGTCTCCGACAGTCAAGTTGATCTCGCGGTCGGCTCCATCGCTTTTGCCCGGAGCAATCCCAATATTGTTTATGCGGCAATGGGTGACGGGCAGGGGTTTTATTTAGGCAGCGGCGTGCTGAAATCAACCGACGCCGGACAAAGCTGGACACGCGTCAGCAATGATTCGTTGCCCACACCCGGCATCACGCTGAAAATTGAAGTTGACCCAACAAATCCCAACCGTCTGTACCTCGCGCAAAATCTAGCCTTTAGTGATGTGGGCGGTTTGTATCTTTCGACCGACGGCGGCGTCAACTGGAAGCGGACGCTGGTTGACTGGATCAGTGATGTCGCGATCAGTCCGGTAAATTCCCAAATCGTATATGCAGGCGCTGGTACTCCGATCCAGGACGGCAACGCTGCCGCCGGGTTGTACAGGTCAATGGATGGGGGCGAGACATGGAAAATTATTTATGCGCCATCTTACGGCTATGTCTACGATTTAAGGGTTGCCGTTACGCCCGCCGATCCACAAAAAATTTATGCTTACCTCGGAGGAGTTAACGCTAATGGCGATTTTGAGGTCAGTTTCGTCACCAGTAAAGATGGCGGTGCAACCTGGGTGGCCAGCGGCCAGGATGTGATTGATTCCGGGCAATATGGTTATAACACTTATCTGGTAGCCGATCCGACCAATGCGAATACCGTTTACATCGGCACGCGTGATATCTTTCGGACAGATAATGCCGGCGCCAGTTTTACTAATTTAACGCTGGCGTATCTGAATGGTGATTTTAATTATGACAATTCGTTTTCCCATCCCGACCAGCATGCACTGGCACTTTCGCCAGCAACCTCAAATACGATTTACATCGGCAACGATGGCGGATTATTCAAATCGGAAAATCGTGGCAAGACCTTAACCTCGCTCAACAATTCTTTATCGCTCACTCAATTTGTCAGCCTCGCCACCCATCCGACCAATCCGGCGATCACCTATGGCGGAACCCAGGACAACGGCACACAAAGGCGTTTGAATAACAGCAATGAGTGGCAGGATTTTATCGGCGGCGACGGCGGTCAGGTCGTCATCAATCCAGCTAATCCGAGCACGGTGCTGACGACAATTTATTTCGGTCTCAGTGTCCGCGCCGATGCGAATGGCGATCAGCTTCCCGATCTTGAGACAACAAGTCCAGAAACTTTTGGTGAAATCTTTGGTGGGCGCATCGGTTTTTATCCGCCCTTCGCCTCCAACGGAGTAGATAATCGTTTATATTTCGGCAGTTGGCGGCTGTTCATCAGCCGGAATTTTGGCGACATCTGGTTCACGCCCGGCTGGACAACCGATTTAACCAAAGGACGCGCCAGTGGGGATGTCCTCAATGCTATTGCCGTCAGCCGTTCCAATCCTGATGTCATCTATACCGGCTCGGCGCAAGGGCGAGCGATGGTGTCAACCGATAGCGGAAGCACCTGGAACGACATCACACCCGGCTTGCCAAATCGCACGATTACCAGCCTCACGGTTGATCCCAATAATCCGGCTACTGCTTATCTGACGGTTTCCGGCTATTTTTCGCGCCACGTGTTCAGGACGGTAAATTACGGCGCGAACTGGGCCACCTTGTCCAATGGTTTGCCGGATATTCCGGTCAACGCATTTTTGTTTGATCCGAAAGTGGCGAACACATTTTATGTTGGCACAGACATCGGCGTGTTCCGTTCGACCAATGGCGGGGCGTCGTGGCAGGTCTTTAATCCAGGCCTGCCTCCGGTCGTGGTCACCGCGTTAACTTCGCAGGCCAGCGGTTTGATTCAGGCCGGAACCTATGGACGCGGAGCTTATCAATTAAACGCTGCGGCAGAGGTGGCGGAGACGAATCAACCATAATTGCTGTGCAAAAAACGTCCGACAAGGCTGCCAGCTTGTCGTGTACTTGGCGTAACAGCACGCTGCAATGAAAACTGTGGCATTGAAAATCCACCGACAAGCTGGCAGCCTTGTCAGACATTTGAGACAGCCGCAAGGCAGAAATATTTTTTCTGCCTTGCGGCTGTCCCTTTTTCTTTCAGTAAAATTTAGGTAGTTTGAAGCTTGGACATAAAGCGCTGAGAGCGCAGACTTGAACCAGTATGAATTCTTCTTCTTCAAACGACGTCACGCAATTGCTCCTGAAATGGAGCAGCGGCGAGCAATCGGCGGTCAACGAATTGTTGCCGCTGGTCTATGATGAATTGCGGCGGCTGGCAAAATCTTACCTGCGCCACGAACGCGCGAATCATTCCCTGCAACCAACCTCGTTAGTCCACGAAGCTTACCTGCGCATGATTAATCAGCCCAAAGTCAGTTGGGAAAATCGGGCGCAATTTTTTGGGCTGGCCTCAACTCTGATGCGCAATATTCTGGTAGATCATGCACGCCGTCGTCAGGCCGACAAACGCGGCGGCGATGAAATCATGCTTTCACTCGGTCACGCTGATCGCCTCGGCAAACAATCTGATGTAAATTTGCTGGCGCTTGATGATGCGCTGCAAAGCCTGACGACCAATTCCCCGGAACACGCCAGAGTGATCGAACTGCGCTATTTTGGCGGACTCACGATTGAAGAAACGGCGCTGGTCATGAACGTTTCCCATGCAACAGTTGAGCGGAACTGGGCGTTTGCCAGAGCCTGGCTGAAAAAGGAACTGACGAAGCAATGAGCAGCCCTGACCATTGGAAAAAGATTGAAGAAATTTTTCATGCGGCACTTGCAGCCCCGGATCGCCCGTCATTTTTGACGGATGCCTGTCGCGGTGAGCCTGAATTGCGGGCTGAGATCGAGGCCCTGCTGGTCGCCCACGAAAAAAGCGAAAGCTTCCTTAAGTCTCCGGCATGGGAAGAGGCTACGGCCTTGCACGACGAACCAACCGTCGCCACACAAATCCAGCTCCCGACCAAATCATTCAGCCACTATCAGGTTATTTCGCTGCTGGGCAAAGGCGGAATGGGCGAAGTTTATCTGGCGTCGGACACCCGGCTGGGGCGCAAAGCGGCGATCAAAATATTGCCGACCAGATACACGTCTGAAGCTGATTTAGTGCATCGCTTTGAACGCGAAGCCAAAGCCGCGTCCGCCCTCAATCATCCCAATATTCTGACGGTTTACGAAATCGGTGAAACAGATGATGCACATTTCATGGCGACTGAATTTATCGAAGGGCAAACTTTGCGCCAGCGCCTCAGGCAGGGAAATTTTTCGCTTCAGGAAGCACTGGAAATTTGCCTCCAGATTGCCGCCGCCTTAACTGCCGCGCACGAAGCCAGAATTATTCACCGTGATATTAAGCCTGAAAACATTATGCTGCGGCCTGATGGTTACGTGAAAGTTTTAGATTTCGGGTTGGCAAAATTAACGGAAGCAGCCTTCAACCCTGATGATTCGACAACACAAACCGGAGTCATCATGGGAACACCAAGTTATATGTCACCGGAACAGGCACGCGGGCAAAAAGTAGATCATCGCACGGACGTTTGGAGCCTTGGCATAATCCTGCACGAAATGGTTTCTGGCGCACGCCCTTTTGCCGGTAACACGCGCGCCGATTTGATGGTGGCAATTTTAGAGCGGGAACCCGCGCCACTGCCTGACAATCTGCCGTCTGAACTCAAACAGATTGTGACGAAATTATTGGCCAAAGACCCGGCGCAGCGTTACGCAACCATAAAAGAATTCGGGCAGGAGTTGAAAGAGTTACGGCACAAGCTGGAATTTGCTTCAGAGCTGAAACACATGGCGCGGAGGGAAGAGGAAACCACGCTCTATCAGGCGGCTGAAACTGACACTGCAAAAATTGTGCAGCTAACCCAGGCTGAGCCGATCAGCCTTGACACGCGCAAAGAAATTCTCAACCAGACTTTAGCATTGCCAGCCCCCATCGCGCCGCAGAGAAAACTTCCCGTGCGCGTCGTCATCGCCGGGCTGTTACTCGCCAGCGGTTTAGGAGTTGGAGCATGGTATTTGTTTGGCGTAAAACCTTTTGCAACGAATTCAGCCACGCCTGCTATCACGACTCCAGGCAAATCAGGCCGCGAATTAACGTGGTGGCTGACCGTCCAACGGATGCAAGGCAAAGAATTAGAAGGCAAACCTTTTCAATCCACACGTAATGACTGGTTTCCTAACGGATCGAAATTCAAATTTAATTTAAGCAGCCCACAACCTGGTTATCTCTACCTGCTCAACGAGGGCTTAACCAAAGGTGGCGAACAGAGCCTCAACCTGCTTTACCCCACACCCAAAAATAATAATCTCAACGCCGAAGTTTTAGCCAACCTGCCGATTCAAACGGACAATTATGTTTTTGACGAACACGAGGGCATAGAAAAATTCTGGATCGTTTGGGCGGCCAGGCCTGTAGCTGAAATCGAAGCCGCCAAAGCCAGCGCGAATCCTGGCATTAAAAACGTCACGCAAAGCGCCGCGATTCTGGCCTTGCTGAATCAGCACGCGTCCAAATCCACTGCCAAAACTGACGAAGCCAAAGAAC
>JAYSTY010000532.1:0-11580 GCA_043719385.1 Blastocatellia bacterium
GCAACCATGGCTGGTTGCGCTACTGTTGCCACGGAAATTCTTTTTCTTGAAAGCTATAGAATAACCGCGCAAGCCGGAGGCAAGGCCATAGCGCGAACAATAAAGCGAGGAGTTTTATGGCCAATAGCTTTTTTGATTAACAATGATCCAGATTGTATCGGACATTGTAATACTCAGCCGTCTGCGCTTGGGGGAGAGGCAGACGGCTGTTTTTGGTGAGGGGACTTCAATGGATAAAAAAATGAAAATCCTGATTGCGTATGATGGTTCTGAATGTGCACGGGCGGCGCTGGATGACTTGCGTTCAGCGGGTTTGCCGGCGCAGGCAAAAGTCCGAATTCTCACGGTGCAGGAAAGCTGGATGCCGCCGCCTTCGAGTTATGAAATTCTGGCCGATGCCACGCGTGAAATGGAAATGCTTGCCTTTGCCCAGGAGGCGGCTGTCACACTCCGTTCAGCTTTTCCGCAATGGGAAGTAAATCCACAAGTTGAGTTTGGTGCGCCAGGCAGTGCTTTACTGCATTTTGCGGATGACTGGCAACCGGATTTGCTGGTGGCTGGTTCGCACGGACGTTCGGCGCTGGGGCGATTTTTTCTCGGCAGTGTTTCACAAAAAGCGGTGACAGAAGCACATTGCAACGTGCGCATTGCACGTGGTCGCGTCCAGGAACCGGGGACGCCGTTGCGCCTCCTGCTGGGGATTGATGGCTCGCCTGGAGCAGAAGCCGCCGTGAACCTTGTCGCGCAGCGTCACTGGCCTGAAAACACCGAAGTGAAACTGGTCAATGCCGCCTGGGTGTTACCGCCGATGGCTTCAGAACCTGCGACTGCCACCTTGCTGGCATGGTCAACGAATGAACAGGCACAAATCAGTGCCGCCGTGGCCTCCGCCAGACAAAAGTTACAAGCCGCAGGGTTACAGGTGACAACCTTAGTAAAAGAGCAGGACCCGAAACATTTGCTTTGTGAGGAGGCCGAAAAATGGAGCGCAGATTGCATCTTCGTAGGTGCAAAAGGGGTGAGTACGCTTGAACGATTGCTGCTCGGCAGTGTGTCGGCTGCGGTTGCCGCTCGTGCGCATTGTTCAGTAGAGGTTGTCCGTCCGCCTTTGTAAGGAAATGCATGCAACGAACAAGCCCCTTACGGCCCCGTAAAGCGCCGAGTCGCTGGATGATGTTGATTGAATTTCCTGCGGCGCTTGCGTTATTCATCATCGCTTCACTGAATCTGGCTTATCGCCCCTTGTGGTTGATAACCGGAGCAAGCGTGATTTTGCTGATTGCTGGTCATTTTTATTTCAAATTGCGTTACGGGATTAAGATTCCGCTGCTCGTTTTACTCCTGGCGTTTGCCGCTGTCGAGGTTGACACTATCGGCAATTATTTTCACTGGTATCAGAAATTCCCCCTGCCTGTTCCTTACGATGTCTTTGCCCATCTGATTATTCCCGTGTTGCTGGCGCCTGCGTTGGTGTGGCTGATTCGCGTGTGGTTTCAGGAAATGGATTATCACGTGCCGCTCAGCGTTGTGACCTTCATCGCCATCAATGTGAATTTTAGCCTGTCGAGTTTTTATGAAATTACGGAACTGTGGGATGAATTATATTTTGGCGGTAAACGCATCTGGAGCGCTTACGACACGCCGCGTGATTTGCAAGGGGATTTAATCGGAGCAATTGCCGGCTCTCTGCTGACCTTTGCGGTGCTGACACTGGCACAGCGTTACGCTGCCTGGCGGACACAACAGCAATCAATAAAACTAAGTGGCGGTCAGTACCACCTGCAATAATAAATAACTATTCCCTTACCCCAATAAAAATTTCAGTAATGAAAGGTGGTTTCAGCCTTAGTTTCCCCTTATTGCTGCTAAGGCTGAAACCAATATCAGTAGAAGCTTCACTAAATTCCTACCGATAAAAATTAGTCAAAGTGAAACAACCAGCGCTCGCAAAAGCGCTTATTTCACTTTCAACTCAATTTGCCGGGGCTTTGCTTCTTCGCGCTTCGCCATCGTCACCCGCAAAATTCCGTCCTTGAAATCAGCGTTGACTTTGGTGTTATCCACAAAGTTCGGCAAAGTAAAGCTCCGCATAAATTCGCCATAGCTGCGTTCGACGCGATGATAATTTTCCTGGTTGGTTTCTTCAGAAAAAGCCTGGCTCCTGCACGATAAAAACAAGCAAGCTGTGTGCCATTAATACTCGTAATCTTACTCAGTTTACATTGCTCCGGGCTGAGCTTTTTTACGCACAAGCTGGGGAACCTTACGCATAGATTCAGTAATTTTACGATGAGATTTGGCGCAACAACCTTGCTCTGCGTGGCATAGCGATTGCGGTTCTCTAAACGTCGTCCCCATCAGTTTTGTTGCTGTCGGCGGCGGTATCTTACAGGAGGTAACATTTATGTACGTCAAAGCAGACGATCAAATTAAACAGGAAGTCGAACAGGAATTACGCTGGGATACGCGAGTCGAAGGAAATGAAATCGGCGTTGCGGTTAGCCGGGGAGTGGTTGCGCTCACTGGAGCAGTCAGCAGCTACGCCAAAAAGGTAGCGGCCCAGGAAGCGGCGCATCGCGTTTTTGGCGTGCTGGACGTGGCAAATGATATGCAGGTAAAGTTGCCCGGCAGTTTTGCCCGCACCGATACCGAAATTGCCCAAGCCGCGCGACATGCGCTTGAATGGGATGTGCTGGTTCTGGACGAGCATATTCGTTCGACAGTTTCAGAGGGCTGGATCACGCTGGAAGGTGACGTCGAAACCATGAGCCAGCGGGAAGATGCGCAACGGGCCGTCAGGTATTTGCAGGGCGTGCAGGGCGTGACCAATAAACTTCACGTGCATCCGGCCCTGATCAAAAGTGATGAGGTCAAAGGGATCATTGAAGGTGCGTTAGAGCGGCGGGCAGATCGTTTAGCCGAACGCATCCGTGTTGCCGTCCATGAGGGTGAAGTTACCCTGACGGGCAATGTCCGCTCGTATGCGGAAAAACGTGCGGTCATTGGTGCTGTCAGTCATGCTCCCGGCGTTCACGTGGTCAAAGATCATTTACTGATTCAGTCGTTTGTCTGAATGGAAGGGGACAGGATACTGGTACTGGTCGGGGTTTTCTGAAGCCGGACATTATTAACGCCGTTCGATTGTCTGGAAAACATTAACAGCGGTTAGATGGTTTTGATGAATAAATTTCTAGCTGCCAGGCACACGGAATGAGGCGGCAAAACATGCTAAGTTTTTCATTTCATTGCATTCAAATCCCCCAATAATTTTCGCACCAGCGGTAAATCAGGATCATATTCCAAAGCCTTCAGTAACGTTTTGCGAGCGGTCTCAAAATTTCCGTTTTCCAGATGTGCGACGGCTAAATTGATGCGCGCAATTTCATAGCCTGGATTGCGCGTCAATACGTCTTCCCACAATTTTACCGCTTCCGCGAGTTTTCCTTGCCGCGCATAAAGCGTACCTAAATTGACGGCGGCTTCGGTTTGAGTGGGATCAGCCTGCAAGGCTTTTTCATAAGCCTCTGTTGCCGCAGTTACATTTTTTTCGCGCTCATACATTTTGGCTAATGCTGTTAATGCCAGCGCATCTGATCCTGTCGCTCTTCCATTTGTCCTAACAAAAAACCGCCTTTCATGCGGATATATTCATCGGGACGATTTTGGAAAGTGCGCACCAACGCTTCCTGACAAATATCCAGGCGAGAATTCGCAAACGCCCATTCCGCCTGTAAATATTGGGCTTCGGCGTCTTGTGGCAATGAATTGGCGACGCGTTGTACAACCTCGGCAGTTTGCGTTTGATTGCGACTGGTTTCAATTAACATCCGCGCTACATCTTTCAAAAAGTGCGGATCATCATTGTGTTTTTGTAAGCCGCGATTGATCAGGTCAACCGCTTGTTGTTTGTCGCCTAATTCAATATTGACGCGCGCCATCATCAATTGGCATTCGCTGTCGTTCGCGACAAAAATATCGGTGAAGCCATCGCCGTTGTAATCAGCAAACGCCACGCCCATGCCTTTGCCAATCTGCGCAGCGATGCCGGAAATTTCCGAGACATCAGTAAACGTGCCATCGTGATTATTGCGATAAAGCTTGTTATGAAATTTCGCGTCGGATTTATCGAAGTCGGGGAGCCGTGCGCCATTCGCAAAATAAATACCCAGCCAGCCATCATTGTCGAAATCGAAAACTGCGACGCCCGCCATCATTGTTTCGATCTGGTGTTTTTCCGGGGTGCTGCTGTTGTTGAGAATAAAATTGATGCCCGCACGAGCACTAATATTTTCAAAGCTAATCAGCGCAGCTTTCGGCTTAGCCGTTTGCGCCAAAGGTGAAAAGGGCAAAAGCAACAAGCACAGGAGGCTAAGTTTCTTAGCGTTGTTACATTGCAAAAATTGTTGTAGTTTTTGACTTTTATACCGGGCGTTTTTCATTCAATCCTGACGAGCCGCGACGGATCATGAAATTGTATAATGTTACTGATTAATATTACCCAAAAGCGCTGTTACAAGTAAAATCGCCATCCGGGTTATTGTGACAATTAGCCAGCACCAAAATCAAGCCGAACCAATTCTTCCGCCGATAAATTCAGTTCGAGCGTGCCGTCTGTCGGCGTTATGTGCTCCACAGCTTGCACTCGAAAATCCAGAGGATGAGCAGTCGCAGTTCGCATGTTGATGGCGTTGATTCGCGTGATTTGCGCGGCTTCAATGTGCGCTTCAAGCAATGCTGTTTGCGGTTCATTACTAAAATTTGCCAGGAGCAACCGAATCTTTCCGGCGTGACGCAGCACGAGGCTGATGATTTTTAATGGTTCGCTTGCACGCGAGCGAAGAATTTCTCCGCCTGCAAATTCGCCTACATCTGCGAGTACATGCCAGAGCGGAAAAACACTGCCGAGCACGGAGGCAAATCTTTCTCGTGGATGAGATGCTTGTTCAGTTTCCAGCACGCCGCGCCAACCAGTTGTTTCAAAATAGGTCAGATTTTCTGTGCCACTCTCCGACAGATATTTTAAGCTCCCAAGCGTCCATGCCGCCGCGAACAAAGACATCTGTCGCACATCTACCGAAGCCGGAAGCTCGTCAAAATGTTGCACTGCATTCTGATTGGTGGCATGCGGATTGAAGCGCGGCTTGAGCGTAATCGGTGAAATTGCCAGTGACGCATTGCCGATGAATTGGCGCACACTTTCGACTGTGGCGGCTTGTGCCGCGAGCGACTCGATCAAGGTGTCGTTATCTGTCGCGTGCACTTGTGGGTTGATGGAATAACAAATCGTATCTGTAACATTCACCGACGGGCGATTGCGATTCAACTCAGCAAAATAATTATTTGTGCCAGCACCGAATTGGATTTGTGATTCGTGATTGGTGAGAATTTCCCGTGCCATCGCTACCCATTTTTCAGAAGTCACTGGTTCAGCGATATGAAAAATCAACCAGCGAATGATCGGTGGATTAATTTCTTTCATCACGCGTTGCAGCGCACGCAACTCTTGTTCAGCGTTGTTGGAAAGAAAAAGCGCAACTTCTAATTTTGTGCTTAATTTATTTGCTTCGTTAGTCGCGCACGCCAGAGCTTCTGTGTAATTTGCCTGCTGCAATTTCAGCTCAACCCGCAAATGAGTAAGGTTGAGTTCACGCAAATATTGCAGTTCGCGCTGGCTCGTTGCTTGTCCGTGGCTTGCCATACCAAGTCCGATGTTTGGTAACTTTGTCACGGCATTGCGATCAAAATTAATTGTGATCGCTGCCACGTGTTCATTGCTTTCAGCGGGCACATTCCCGTGCAGGGTAAATGTCAATGATTGCAAAACCTGCTCGCCTTTTTTCAGCTCGACTGGAAATAGCAGTGCGAGCGGAGTGCTATAAATCTTGTACGATCCATCTGTCCAGTTGCGGTGATCTTCAATTTCAAAGACGGCACCCGCTAGTCGAATTTCAGCTTGCAGTCCCGGCAAAATTTCGTGCGTGATGGCGCGGATGTCTTTGAATGGCTGCTGCGGCGTGATGAATTGTGGGAACACTCCGTCTTCGATTGACCCGTCACTATGTTCGACGCGGCAGGCTTGTCCCGCGCATTCAGGCAACGGATGCAGAACGCAGATGCCGATACGATTACGCCAGAAATTATTTTGCGCTTCACCCTCCATCGTGAATGTAATCGTTCCATTCGCTTCGCCCACAATCTTTCCCTGCCAGAAGAAATCGGTTTCATCTTCCTGATGAAGCGCGGAAAAACTGACACGAAAAGTGTTCGCGCCAGTTTGCACTTGCAACGAAGCAATAATCGCAGGGACAGTGTTCCAATGGCGGTCACGCACTGCGACATAAACGCGCCGCACGGCTTCAATCCCGTTGACGCGCAGATAACGTAGCTCACCATTGACCAGAGATACCTGAACTGGCCCGGCCTGTAATGCTATTTTTTCATGTTGCATTTTTTATCAGCTCAGCAAGGCTTTGACTACGTTTCCAGGCACATCGGTCAAACGATAATCACGTCCACCGTGTCGAAACGTCAGCCGCGTATGATCGAAGCCCAGGCAATGCAAAATCGTCGCATGAAAATCGTGCAGATGTACTTCGTTCGCGGCTACGCGGTCGCCATATTCATCCGATTCACCATAGACAATTCCGGGCTTGACGCCTCCACCCGCTAACCACGAAGAGTAAACAAAATTGTGATGTCCGCGCCCATCAGGTTGATCTGTCCATGGCGTCCGTCCATATTCAGTCGTACAAACAACCAACGTGTCGTCCAGCAATCCACGTGAACGTAAATCCTGCAAAAGTCCGGCAATCGGTTGATCCACGTTGCGCGCCAATTTGTCATACGATTTCAGATTGCCGTGCGCGTCCCAATTATTTGAGGAGCCAGTATCAATCAATTCGATGAAGCGCACGCCGCGTTCGGCTAAACGGCGCGCGACTAAACACTGCCACGCAAAACCTTTTGTGCTGCCGCGTTCTAAGCCATACATTTTTAGCGTTGGGTCTGATTCTTTGGATAAATCCAAAACCTCTGGCATTTCGCGTTGCATGCCAAACGCCGTCTCAAAAGATTTGATGCGCGCATTTAATGACGAATCTGTCTCGCGCCCCTGTAAATATTGACGATTGAGCTGTTCCAATAAACTGAGTTCGCGCACTTGAACATTATCTGAGAGCGAACGCCGATTGAGATCAGTGATCGGTTCAGCGCCGGGAATCACGCGCACGCCCTGGTGAACGGCAGGCAAAAAATCAGCACTCCAGACCTGGCTGCCGGCATAAGGCAGGTACGGCGCGAGGACGATGAACGAAGGCAGATTCTGATTTTCGGTACCAAGTCCGTAACTCGTCCACGAACCAATACTGGGACGCTTGAACGTAATCGAACCTGTATGCACGCCGAGCGTAGCCTGAAAATGTTCGTTGTGATCGCACGTCATCGAACGAATCAAACAGACTTCATGCATTTGTTCGCGCAGGTAAGGGAACAGGTCGCTGACCTCAGTGCCACATTTTGGATTTGGTTTGAAACCCCATAGCGGTTTTAGCAGCGGACGATTATTCGGCCCCAATTTACCTGCCGCTGCGTCTGCTACCAATTTTGGCTTGGGATCGAACGTGTCCATTTGCGACAGTCCGCCCGTCAGAAAAATAAAAATCACACGTTTCGCGCGACCGGGAAAATGCGGCGTTTTCGGAGCCAGCGGATTATCATTTTTTTCGGCTGCCAATAAATTTGAAAGGATGCCAGGCATCAACAATGATCCGCTCATTAAGGAACGAACGATTTGGCGACGCGAATAATTTGCTTCTGTCATAACTTTTACCGCTCTTGTTTTAGTCCACAAAAATAAACTCGCTGCTGCTCAGCAAAACGTGCAAATAACTTGCCAGTGCGGCGCGCGTTTGTTCTTCTTCAGGTAATTTTAGTTCGTGCAAATTCGGGCGAATATCGCGCAGGTAATCCAGCGCCAATTTAATTTCTGTGAGTGATGGCACGCGTCCGAAGGCTAAGCGATAAGCGTATTCAATTCGCCTGGTGTCATCGTTGAACGCCATTCCCACACGCACGGCCAGGATGTCTGCCTGTTTATGAATGAATGGATCATTCATCATAAACAATGCCTGCAACGGAGTCGTACTTGGCACGCGTTCGCCCATCGCGCTATTCGTATCGGCTCCATCAAAAATCGAAAGCTGCGGATGCGCTCGAATGCGTTGTTGCATCAGATATACGCTACGTTGATTATGATCGTAGGTGGCAACAAATGGATTATGCTGTGAGTATTTCCACGTATTTTCTGGCGGAAAAGGATGTGCTTCACCGACACTGCGATCAAGCGCACCACTAACCATTAACATCGCATCACGGATTTCCTCTGCGTCCAGGCGGCGGCGATTGAAATGCCAGAGATACTCGTTACTGACATCAATCTCCGTATTGAGTTTCGGGTTTGGAGTTTCAAGTTTCGAGTTTTGCGCCGTCTGGACAGGGGGGTTCTCGAAACTCGAAACCCGAAACTCCAAACTTCCCAACTGATAGGCATGCGAAAGCATCATCAGCTTGTGCATTTTTTTGATTGACCAGCCATCTTCGATAAATTGTGTAGCGAGATAATCCAGCAATTCGGGATGTGTCGGTGCTTTGCCGCGAATGCCGAAATCATTGGGTGTTGCAACAATTCCTTTACCGAAATGATGCAGCCAGATGCGGTTCACCATGACACGTGCAGTCAGCGGATTTTTTGCATCGCTGATCCAGTTTGCTAATTCTACCCGTCCACTTGTTTTGCAATCAGACGGTAAAATTTGCCCGCCCAGAATTTGTAAAAAACCGCGTGGCGCTTCATCGCCTAAATTTTTCGGATCACCTTTGCGATGAATTCTGGCGTGATGCGGATTGCCTTCGGTGACGGCATAGGCTTTTTCAATGCGCGGCACTTCGGCATCCAGTTCTAACATTCGATTTTTGATGACAGCTAAATCTGCATTGATTTGCTCAACGCTGCGCGGCGAAGCTTCGGCGGCTTTCAGATTGCGATCATCCTGATCTTCTTCAATTAATTTTCCGACCGGGATTTCGCGTCCGATTTGATCGGTTTTGATGCCTTTGGAAATTCCTTTGGCTAACACTTCGGGGGCCTGTTGCAATTGCTTGCCGCGCACGATGCCGCGTTCGACCTGGCAGGCTTCTTTTTTGCGATCAAGTTCGCCTAATTCCGTTTGATATTTTTGCAGGCGCTCTGCTTCTGCGCCGGATACGAGCGGCGTCAGGCTGTGAGGGTGCGGGTAAATTTCCGTGCCGGGAAAGGCATAGCGCGCGCTGTTAAAGATGCCGTACAATGCGTAATAATCTTTGGTTGGGATGGGATCAAATTTATGATCGTGACAGCGTGCGCAATTCACGCTCAAGCCCAAAAAAGCTTTGCCCACATTTTCAATCGTATCGTCAATTGCCAAATTGTGATCTGTGTCGCGCGAACCAAAGCGGCGCGAAATTGCAATGTATCCGGTGGCCGTGATCTGCTCGAATTTTTCTGCCTCAGTACGGCTCGCCAACAAATCTCCGGCCAGTTGTTCGCGAATAAATTGATCGTAAGGTTTGTCTTGATTGAAGGCGTTAATAACGTAGTTGCGATATTTGTATGCAGACGGAACCGGGAAATCAGAATTATCACCAGCCGTGTCAGCATAGCGCCCTAAATCCAGCCAATGCCGGCCCCAACGCTCGCCGTAATGACGACTGCTCAATAAACGATCAATGACTTTCTCAAACGCATTCGCAGATCTATCCTGCAAAAATTCTTCGACCTCGCGCGGCATGGGCGGCAAGCCTGTCAGATCAAACGTAGCGCGCCGCAACAATGTACGTTTGTCAGCATCGCCAACCGGCATAAGCATTTTTTCTTCAAGTTTGGCAAGAATGAAATTATCTATCGGTGAGCGCAACCAGGCAGTATTTTTGACAGGTGGCGGAGATATATTTTTGACAGGTTGATACGACCAGAATTTCTTTGCTTCCACGAAATCATAGGGTTGCGGTTTCGTCGTATTTGCACTCTGATTTTGGCGCGGATCAGGTGCACCGATTTTTACCCATTGCTTGAAATCGTTAATAATCGCATCAGCAAGTTTGCCTCCATAAGGCATCTGTAATTTGGGGTCAGTATAGCTGATCGCCTTAATCAACAGGCTCTTGTCAGGATCGCCGGGCACAATCGCCGCCTGACCCGATGTGCCACCTTTCAGCATCCCTTCGCGCGTATCCAGTCGCAATCCGCCCGCTAATTTTTTTGCCTCTGCGCTGTGGCATTGATAACAATTGCTCACTAAAACAGGTCGAATTTTCTGCTCGAAAAAATTAAGTTGTTCGGGCGAAATTGCTGCGGTTTGAGCTTGTGCTGATGCTAACCCAGTGCGTTCCGGGATGAACCAGATGACACAAAAAACTGTCAACACTACGAAAAATTTTATGAACCGAGCGAATGTGATTTTCATACTGACATACTCCTCAAACTTTATCCTAAACTGTCAAGCGCTTCGGTGCGAATCCAACGTCGCCTGGCCCTGGACAAAATTCCGTGTCGCAGGCTATCGGTAAAGACAGCCAGAAAAATTATCCCGCTCATTACCAGCGGATACAAATACGGATCGGCATTGATGATGACCAGCCCATTTTCAATGGTTTGTATCAGGATGGCTCCCAGCACTGTGCCGGGAAAAACCTGACCTCTGCCGCCAAATAAACTTGTTCCACCCAGCACGGCTGCGGCAATGGCGGCGAACTCCTTTTGATTTCCAAACGTCGGCGAAACGGCACCAAGTTGCGCGATGGAAACCAGCCCACCAATCGCCGCGCACAGGCCACTCACGAGATAGACGAACTTCAAAATGCGGATTACGTTGATGCCCGCTTTTTGCGCCGCTTCACGATCAGCGCCGATGGCATAAATCTGCCTGCCCATTGGGGTGTGCGTCAAAATCAAATGCCCGAGCGCGAGCATCAACCCAAAGATCAGCACGGGAGCAGGAATACCAAAAATTCGTGCTGTGCCAATTTGTAAAATATTCTCAGGCAAATTCATCGCGCGCGTTTCGGTCAACCACAATCCAAATCCGCGCCCCACATACAAGGTTGCCAGCGTGACGATGAACGGCAAAATTTTCAGACGCGTAATGAACAAGGCGTTGAGCGCTCCACACAACAGCCCAATGAAAATGACGACGATCACGGCAAGCCACAACGACATGCCACGCAGTACCATTTTTCCCGCGCTGGCAGCGGCAACAAACATGATTGAGCCAACGGATAAATCTATCCCTGCCGTCAATAAAACAAAGGTCATGCCAATCGCTACGATAGCGATGGACGAAGATTGAATCAGAATATTGACAAGATTATTTGTCGTGAGAAATTTTGGCGACAACCAGCCAAAGACAAGAAACACACCAACAAACAACAACAGCGATGCCTGCTGCAAAACGAAAGTCAAAAATTTATTGTTGTGATTCATCGTTGTGGTACAGAAGTTTGCAGCGCACCGCGCAAAATTCTTTCCTGCGCGAAATCCTCCCGTCC
>JAYSTY010000533.1:0-29121 GCA_043719385.1 Blastocatellia bacterium
CTGATTGCTGGCATCGCGCAGCCAAAGTTTTCTTTTATGGTCAATCGCATGACGAATTATAACGACGATCAACTGGCTGAAGTCCGCCGGTTTGTACTGATGCAGCCGAATTAGGGATTTATTAATTGCCGCTTATTTTTCGTATAGAGTTTTTGGGAGGAACAATCATGCCGCCAGCCGCAAGAATTACTGATATGCACGTTTGTCCGATGGTGACGCCGGGCGTCCCGCCTATCCCGCATGTGGGCGGGCCGATTCTGCCGCCAGGTTGTCCGACCGTGTTGATTGGCATGTTGCCTGCCGCACGCGTCGGTGATATGGCTGTGTGTGTTGGGCCGCCGGATGTGATCGTCCTTGGGTCAATGACCGTTTTGATTGGGGGAATGCCGGCAGCACGGATTGGTGATACCACCGCACATGGCGGGAAAATTGTGCTGGGGCTGCCGACAGTCATGATCGGCGGGTGAGAAATTCTTTATAGATTTTCACCCTGCGCCTGCGCTAGTTCGATTAATCGTTCTTTGAGAGGATCGCGCAATTTTATAATGTCGTCCACTTTGATGACCTCTTCAAAAGCATCCATCCCCGAAAATTCGGTGCTTTCAATCAGGACGGCATCGGGTGGGCGCAGCGTGGAAATCGCCGAAGAAATACACGTGATGGGTAATTCACCATACTCTGGCAGCTTAATCGTAGTCAGCGGAAAATGGAGCGCTTCAAACATCTGTTTCAGACCTGGTTGCCGCGCGATGGAGACGTGCAGCGCGAGGAAATGCAGGATGAATTCCTGGACTTTTTCGGCGGTGCGATACCGATCCGCCATCAGTTCTTTTAATTTTGCAGGTGTGTAACCGGCATAGGTCAAGACGTATTTTAGTGAAGACGTAACCGTAATTATCTTGCTATGGTTTTCAGCCGTTGCCTCGTGCAGGTACTCCATCGGCGTGATTTCGATGGTGGTGTTCAGGATGTCGATGGACGAATCCAACTCTTTGGTCAGCATGAAAGGTTTGGCGGTGGCGATGGTTTCGTAGAGCGTCTGTAATTCCTTGAACGCCACATTCGCGCCGGGAACTACGTCGCGGGAATTGCTTTTGATGTATTCGCCCAGCACTGTTTTCGGGCGTAACAACGGCGCAACTGTTACCAGATATTCTTTCATTTGTCCGCGCACGACTTCGGTAATCGCCCGGGTTAATTTGCGGAGCGCGAGCAATCTTTGCAAGCTGTAGTTTTCATCCATGATCGGGGCCTCCAGTTATTGATGAGTTATTACGCTTAGGTTTAGTAGTAGTGTTTATTCCTAAAACGCAGCTTATCGGTGAGACTGCGGCTTTGTCAACGAACAGGAGAAAACAGTGATTAGTTCGATCAAGCGTCTGACTCTTTTCAGCCTCGCAGTTTGCCTGGCAATATTTTTTGCGGCCTGCAAAAATTCTGCGCCGGGTTCGACTTCAGCGCCAGGCGGACAAACCGACAGCGGTGGGACTGCTGGTGCAATTTCAAAGAATGGTTGTTACAACGCTTATTATCCGGCGACTCCAACGCTCAGGAAAACGTATCGTACCACCTTTGCCGGGAATGGCCTGCCGCCTTCCACGCACACTGAATCCACAACGGAAATCACCAGCGATGGCTTCAAGCAGGTGATGGAATTTGCGGCAAGTCCGGGAAAGGCAAATAGTGCAGACTTACGCGTCGAGCACGGCTTCAAATGTTCGTCGGCAGGAATTGCGGCGCTGGAAACGGCCAGTTTGACCAGCGGAAAAGACATGAAGTTTAAGTTCAAAACGATCAAGGCGCAGGGCGTTTCTTTTCCCGCTGAAAGTGAATGGAAACCTGGCAAAAAATGGCAAATGCAATTCGAGGTTGAAGGTGAGATGAATCAGGAAATGACGAAAGGCAGTCCGCTGGGAAACATCGCTCCGAAAGGAACAATCACGATGGATTGTGAAATTCTTGGCGCAGAATCGGTCACGACTCCGGCGGGTTCATTTGAGACGATGAAGGTTTTGATGACCGTCAACAATAATCTGAGAATGAATATGATGGGCCGTGAAATCCCGATGAATAATTCTTTTAAAAGCCATGCCTGGTTTGCCAAAGATGTTGGCATGGTGAAATCAACGCTGGAAGACCTGAAATCAGGCACGGAATTGATCGAATTAAAAAAATAGCTGTCTGTAAAGCTGTTTAAAAACTCCGATGTTGATTGCGCTGAAGGCGCAGGGAGATGGTAGCCAGTGGCAAGACCATTGCAAACGGTCGCCGCCTCTGGTATGAACCAGCAATGATCGGCGTCCTGAAGGGACGCAAGGATTCTTCGCGCCCCTTCAGGGCGCGGCACATTAAAGCTTCATGTCCCAGACGTATTACGTCTGGCTACCATCTTTCTGCCGCTTCGCGGCGGAAGACAGTTTCTAAACAGCTTTTGCATACATATGAAGGTGAGTAACGTCACCTCGCTGCTAACTCAATTGCCCCTTAACTGTAATGCCCCAGTACGAAAAGGAATTATTATGCCTCGCTTAATTTTCAAAATGTTCACCACCAAAATTATTATTTTCACTGCGATAGCTATCACTGCTTTAGCCGGAGGAATCGTGAGCCGCGCCGTCAAATCTGCGGGAGCAAAACCGCCGATCATTCAACCGACGAGTAACAAAATCACGCTCAGTAATTCATCAACCAATAAAGCTTTTATCAAACTCAGTGATGCGAGGCAGCTTGGCAATCAGGCCGAGGCCACTGCTGAGCTATCATCAGGTCAGCCGCGTGCGCTGGCTTCCGCCGATTTTGATGAAGATGGAACGCCTGATTTGATTAGCAGTTTTGGTGACGTAGCGAACGGCATGATTAAATTTTATCGTGGCAATGCAGCGGCAATTTATCCCTCCTCAACCACCGACCCAAAAACGACCCTGCCGTTTTTTCCAGCCGCCAAAATTTCCGCTCTCACCGCTCCACCGGATTTCATCGCAGCGGGAGATTTCAATGCTGATGGACATTTTGATGTAGTCACAGCCGCACGGAATCGCAATGCCCTGATTTTTCTGGCCGGCGATGGCAAAGGAAATTTTGCTGAACCACAAACAATTGAATTAAGCGGACAGGTTACCGCCATGACTGCGGGCGAGATTAATCGCGTAGATGGGCTGGCTGACCTGGCAATAGCAGTGCAAGCCCCGGAAGGTGCACAGGTATTGGTTTTTGCTTCGTCTGAGGGAGCAATCAGGGCCACGCCAAAATCATTCGCGGTCTCGCATGCAGTTTCTGCAATGGCCTTTGGGTTATTATCGAAAGATTCTTATTCAGATTTAGCGATTGCCGCTGGCTCTGATCTTTACGTCCTTGAGGGACGCGAGCAATCACCGATTATGACGCGCAAAGCACAAAATTTCAGTCTTCAGTCGCTGGCGATTGGCAGGTTTTCTGGTTCTGATCATGAGGAACTGGCGATGCTGGCGCGGGATGGTTCGGTTTATGTAACCGGAGATAATGCGCCGCTTAATCGCACTCGCGCCAGAACTTCGAGAGTTGCAACCAACTGGTCATCACGCCTGCTTTATTCACCTGCGGCAAAACTTGAAGCGCAGAACTCTCCCCGACAATTGCTGCGGACGCGTATTTCGACCAGCCCGAATGATGATTTGCTGCTGCTGGATGCAAACAGCAATGAACTGCAAATATTGACGAATAATGCAACGCTGGAAATTTCCTCGGCATCTTTTGCCGGGAAAGATTCGCTGGTTGCTGCCTTGCCAATGCGGTTAAATTCCAGTGCGCAAAATGGTTTGGTGTTACTGAGCAGTAACAACGGAGCGCCCGCTGTTGTGACGCCCGAAGCTGCCCAGACCTTTACCGTAACCTCTATCGCAGATGCGTCGGATACTACACCTGGCGATGGAATTTGCAGTGCCAGACTTGTCACCGGAGCGCCAGTGGGATGTACCCTCCGTGCCGCAATTGAAGAGGCGAACGCCAATGCAGGTAAGGATACAATTATTTTTAATATTGGGAGCGGAGCGCAAATCATAAATCTGTTCAGCGCCCTCCCAAACATTACTGAAGCCGTCACGATTGATGGCCTCCCGCAACTTGGCGCACCTGCCAGTCAGGCCATTACTGTCATGAGCGCTGGCCAATCCTGTACGCGTGGCTTCGAAATTCTGAGCGGGAACAGCGCCATCAGGGGATTGACGATAACAGGTTTTTGTAGCAGTGGAATAGTCCTCAGAACCGGGGGTAATAACGCAATCACGGGTAATACTATTGTGAGTAATGGACTCTATGGAATTGAGGTCATTGACTCGTCAGCGAATACAATTGGCGGGACAAGCGCTGCTGCGCGCAATGTGATTTCGAGCAATAACTATGGTGGTATCTCTGTATCGAATAGTGGGTCAACGCTGAATACGATTGCTGGCAATTATATCGGGACAGACAGCACCGGGACAAAGGCTAGTGGCAATGGATTCGATGGCGGCATTATTATCCTTTTGGGGAGCAACAACACAATTGGTGGTACGACTGCCGGAGCGCGCAACGTTATTTCAGGCAATCAGGGCGGTGGTATTGCGATTGTTGGCAACAACTTTGTACGAGGTGCATTTGCCGAAGCCGCCGATGGAAATTTGGTTCAGGGGAATCTGATTGGTGTTGATGTTGCGGGCAGCAATGCGCTCCGTAATGGTACTAATTTACAAAGCTCTTTTACCGATGGGATTTATATCCAAAGCGCCAGTACTAATACGATTGGCGGTACTTCGCCAGGCGTTGGCAATGTTATCGCCAACAATGGAGATAGCGGAGTTTATATCGGTCCACAAATTGTCTTCGGCAATACTATTATTCCTGCCGGAGTTAATAACTCAATTCAGGGTAACTCAATCTATGCCAACATAAATTTGGGGATTGATCTGGACGCCGATGGAGTTGCTCCCAATGATCCCGGTGATGGCGACACTGGTGCGAATAATATACAAAATTTCCCGGTTATTACTTCAGCCCTGACCCGCACTAACGGAACTACAATTACTGGAACTTTGAATAGTACAATTTCTTCAACCTTTACCGTCGAACTTTTCTCCAATGCAGTGTGTGATAGTTCAGGTAATGGGGAAGGCGAAACATTTGTTGGGCGGGCAACCGTAGTGACAAATGCAACAGGGAACGGCAGTTTTTCGTTAGTTGTTCCGATTCCCATTCCAGCCGGACGAGTAATTACAGCAACGGCAACCGGTGTGAGTGGAACATCGGAATTTTCAACCTGCTTTGCGGTCCGTAATGCGGTAGCTGATTTAGCGGTCACACAAACTTCAATTCCTGATCCGGTCTATGTGGGCTTTACCCAACTCTGTACCATCACAGTCGCTAACAATGGCCCTGATGATGCGACCGGGATTGTGCTGACGGATGATTTTACGATTCCCAATAAATCTTTTACCCGGGTTATATCAGCGACGCCTGCTGCGCCTGGCGGCAGTTGTACTGGCACGGGGCCAATAACTTGTAATCTGGGAAATTTAGCTCCCAGAACTTCAACCACTGTCGCAATAGTTCTTGCTCCTTCGATCCCGGAGCAGGGTGTTATTCCGCCGCAAGCCGTGACGATTACTAACACTGCTTCGGTGATCAGTAATGAACAGGATAGTAATACGCAAAATAATACTTCAATTCTTAGTGGCACAGTCAGAGCCTCAGCGGATATGTCTGTAACTCAAACTGTCAGCCCTAATGCGGTCGCAGCGGGTGGGACAGTAACTTATAGTATTACGGTCAGGAATAATGGCCCCGTCACTGCCGCCCCGGTAAGTATTGATGTTACTTTACCATTTCAGTTATCGAATATTACTTGTAGCGCCACCAATGGAGGGATTTGCCTAGGCCAGGGAAATAAATATACTGCGACCTATGCTGTATTTGGTACGCCAGCCACAAATACCATTACTCTGACAGGTGCCCTGGGTTGTTTCTCACAAAATACAGTCTTAACTAATCTGGCAGTTGTTCGGTCTACTACTTTTGATCCAAATAACAATAATAACTCTTCGTCAATTACCTCAACTGGTTTAGCCGGAGCAGCTACCGCCAAAATTACTTATGATGCCGGCGGGACTGCTTTGACCTTTGGGCCAGCGGTCGCAGGCGGGACAGCGACTCCGCCCTCGGCAACGTTCACGTTTGAGAACAGTGGTTGTCTGCCAATGAATTTGGCTTCGGGGGTGTTTGTGCGGAGCGGGGATGTTTCCAAACTCGCGGGACTTGATGACAGCCTTTACTATTCGTTGCGGCTCATTAATGCAAATGGAACGGAAACGCCGCTTAATCCCATCGTGCCAGCCGACCGGAATGCAGCCTATGTAATTCCGCTAAATCGCATTTTGTTTGCCGGTCAAAAATTACAGTTCCGGGTTGTTTTCAATCCGCAATTACCATTTTTTGCCGGGAAGTTTTCGCGCAGCGGGCTTGGTATTAACGCCAACCAGGTTTTGCCCGATGTCGTGAATTCGTTACTGTCATTTACTTACAATTCGGATGTTGTGAGTACAGGGTTTGCGGAAGCCGATCAAACAGCCTCCGTAACTTTAACGGGGCGTGTCTCACCTGCCGTGCAAATCATCTCGCGTGATGGTTTCACTTTACCTGTCGCAAATGCAGTTGAGGCGCAACGCGAAGCCTCGCCCCTCGTGATTTTTGATCGCCTGCCAGGTGGGAATGTCAGGATTGCGGTTTCTTTGTATGATGCAAATCTGAATGTCACAAAGATCAGCTATCAATTTGTTGATACCTTTGGTCAGTTGGTCGGCAAACCAATTGAAGTCCCGCTGACCGATGTGCTAGCACCCAGTGCCAGCGGATTGGTGATCGGGCAGGCCTTTACCTTAGCGCAAAGTTTTCTGGGTTTGTCAGGCCGACCAGATGTAACTTCTGTCCGCGTGACAGTAACCGATGGAGACGGGACAACTGTGACGGCTGCTTCAAATCCGAATGCCGGGTTTACAGCAGGTTTTTTAGCCTCCGAATCACGAACAACCACCACGAGAGACGTGTTAGAATTGTCCGTGATTCGTCTCGCCCCCTCGGATCGTAATGCTCGCGCTGAGTTCCAGACGCGAAGCAAAAGCCAGTAAAGATACTTAGTCCACGAAGGAGTAATAACAAATGAAAAAAAATAAGTTCACAAAATATCTGATTATTGCCGCCCTGATGCTTGCGCAAACAGCGCCTGTCACATTTGCTGACACTGACAAAACAGGCTTCAAGCTTCCAACCACAATCACGGCTGCGCCTATCGGTTCAGCCGAAACCATCGGTTCACTCGAAATTAATGGCCGTTATGTCGGTCAGCAGGGCATGCTCTGGAATGGCGATGTCGTGTCGGCGGCGCCTGGTAATACGGCGATAGTTTCGCTTTCAGCAATTGCGAGCATCACATTACGCGGCGGATCGGCAGTCAAGCTCTCTGCTGATACCAAAACTTCAGCGCTGACAGCCGCCATTATTAGTGGCGAAATCAGGGTGAATTTACAGCCCGAATCCGCCGCCAGAGTTGACATCGCCGGAGCGTCATACATCCTGACCAAAGGCGCAAAATTTCGGGCAGGCTGGCGTGATGACAAACCAGTCGTTGAAGCCTCCGAGGGTCAGGTTTTACCGCTTGGAAACTGGCTGACGAAAGTGCCGGAAAATATTGTCACGGCAACAGTCAATACCACGCAACAGGCCGCGCCGCGTCGGTATTTGATTAAGCCGTACAACCTGGGCGCGTCAACCGATGTGCGGGCGCGGAGTACGCGGAGTATTCAGGTGCGCGTGACCGATGAAAACGACAAACCTGTACCTGATGTGCCGGTGCTGTTTCTGCTGAGCGGTGGCACTAAAGGAGCAAATAGTGGTGGTTCATTGGGCGGACAATCAACCCTGACGGTGAAGACTAACGCTCAGGGTGTGGCACAAACGACCTTCACCGCGAGCAATGTGGTTGGCGGGATTGCCAGCGTCAAAGCAATGATTGAAGGAACGGACGCTGTGTGGGAAGGCTCTTTCAAAGTCATCAACAGTTCCGGTGGGTTCTGGTCGCCACAAACCGCCGTCCCAGTTTTCGCCATTGTTGGTGCCGCGCTTGGCATCGGTATTTACAAACTTAATCATCGGAATCCGTTGCCGACGACCCCTGACATTATTCGTAATCCACAGGGCGGCGTGATTTTGCCATAAATCAATTTGCGCCAAAAAATGAAGCCACAGAAATCATGTTTCCACCCATGATCTCTGTGGCTCTTAGCTTGTTTTGACTTTAGTTTTTTGAGGAATTTTATGAATCGCATCACAACCGCTCTCAGTGCTATTTTCTGCCTGACTTTTGCCGTTACTTCTTTCGCGCAACCACGAGATCGGCAAATGGTTGTCAAGGTTGGAACAACCAAAGAGGACATAGCGGCCAAGCGCGAGGTGAATTTGCACGCGGTTCTGATTGGAATTTCCAAATATAAATTCGGCGATCAAAATATTGATGGCAATCAAATCTCCAATTTGAAAAGCCCTTCGGATGATGCAACGGAAATCTATAAATTTTTGAAAAGCCCTGAAGGTGGCAGCTTTCCTGACGCTAATATTACGCTGCTGACTGATGACCAGGCGACCAAGTCCGGCGTCGAAGCCGCGCTCAATAAATTAAAGCAAACGAAACCAGAAGATTATTTTGTCATCTTCATCGCGGCGCACGGCGTGATCTGGCAGGAAAAAGGGGCTTCGGGAAAAACTGAGGAATATCCGTATTTTGTCCTGTATGATACCGATCCGCGCGATGTTGCCAAAACTGCCATGCGGATGGAATTTTTCAAAAAAACTGTCCAGAGTGTTCCCGCCAGAAAAGGTTTGGTGATGTCTGACACCTGCCACAGCGCAGGCGTGATGCTGGACAGCGGCTCGCGTGGCCTGGCGGTCACACAGCGCGCCCAAAATCAATTACTGGCTTCGCTTCAGGAAATTCCGCGCGGCGTCGGTTATTTATCCGCCGCCGATCAAAACGAATCTTC
Organism: Blastocatellia bacterium; assembly: GCA_043719385.1. Taxonomy (GTDB): domain Bacteria; phylum Acidobacteriota; class Blastocatellia; order RBC074; family RBC074; genus JAFDVL01. The sequence goes on from JAYSTY010000533.1 coordinate 9,042, forward strand.
GCTGGAAAAAGATGAATTAGGGCATGGTGTTTTTACTTATTGTTTGCTGGAAGCCGTGCGCGGCAACGCTGATACTGATGCCGATGGCAAAGTGACGTTTGAAGAATTAAAAAATTATGTGCGTGATGAAGTGCCAAAGCTGACCAATAATAAACAGCATCCGCAATACGCCACCTCCATGCTCAGCGCCAATCAAATTCCGCTGTCCGTCGTGACGTATCCCGAACTCGGAAAATGTGGTAGTGCAACGCCCTGTGGGATTTTGAAAATTTCCAACCCGGAAGTTGATGGCGTAACTGTTTCGATTGATGGCATCCCGTTTGGTGCGCTCAACAGTGGCGGCCAGCGGACGATTCGTGTTCCGGCGGGAAGTCGAAGGCTTGTCCTGTCAAAAGGTTCAGTCAACCAAACGCAGCAGGCGAATGTAGAGGCGAACAAAACGACTGCTTACGAAATTAATGCCGCTTTTTCCAGCAGCGATCAGGTCGTCATTATTGATCCGCCGAAACAGCAAAATGTCATCAATCTGGATGACGAAGCCAAGCCAAAAAAAGAAGCCGAATCAGTTTTCCAAAATGGCGTAGACCAATTCAACAAACAACGTTTTCAGGACGCCATTGATTCATTCAACAAGGCGATTGCCGCCAATGGTGGAGCCTATCATCAGGCTTATGTTTATCGCGGTCGTGCTGAACAATCGCTGGGACGCAAGCAGGATGCGATCAAAAGTTTTGATGAAGCGGTGAAATTGCGCCCGACCGATTATCAAACGAAGACTTTGCTGGCGGAGGCTCGCTTCAATGGCGGTGGCAACACGGAATCCGTCGTCAAAGATTTACGTGAAATCACGCGCCGTTATCCGCGCTACGATTACGCGTGGGTAGTGTTGGGCGATGTCCTGTTTGCCAGAGGCGAACGCGCCGAAGCCGAGCGCTCGCTGCGCAAAGCCTTGGCGATTAATCCCAAATTCCCACCGGCGCACATGATTCTCGCCAACATCCTGATGTATAAAAATCCGCAGTCAAAATTGATTGAGAACGGAGCCGCGAAAGATGCCGAGACGCTGGCCGAAGCCGTTTCACATGCCAACAAGGCATATGAATTATTTGATGAAGTAGCGAAAAAAATGCGCTCCATCAAGAGCGGAACGACCTATAAAAAAACCGCCCAGTTTTTCTCGATCAATTATCTGCTTTTCGGTGGCGCCAGATATGCCGACGAAGCGGCACTGGCAGAAACGCATTACATTTTGGGCAAAGCCTACACCCGTTTGGTTGGCTTCGATGACGGTAAGATGACAGATGCTGAGCGTGATAAAAATTTGCGCCTGGCCGAACCACACATTCAGGAAGCGCTAAAACTGGCGCGACCGATGCCGGAAAAATTACGCCTGGTGGTGACACTTGCCACCAGCGCCGATCACGCTTTTCTCAAAGGCGATTCCGCGCGCGCCAAAAAAGAAGCGACCGAAGCCTTGAAGATGGCTGATGCGATGAGCAATGCTGAATTAACCGAGGTCAAATTTGATTTGCATCTGAATCTGTACCAGTCACACGACACCGATCAGGAATACGCCAAAGCCGCCGATCATTTGAAAACAGGCCTGGCGTTAGTTAGTTCCCGGCTTGATCCTGATGAGTTGATGCGCTTCAAAGACATGTTGCGCGATTGCGAAGAAAAAGCGCGCGCCAATAAGAAACGAAAATAGTTTCTCTCGCAAAAGAGTAGCGCAAACTTTCTTAACGCGATTTGCCAAAATTTCAGGTTTCAGACAATATCCATTGTTCTAAATCTGAATGATTTGGTAAATCGCGTTATTAATTTTGGGAGTCCTAAAAATGAATCTGAACAAGGGCGGTAAATTTCTTTTTGAAGAAACATCTTCGGCGCAGGTTTTTACCCGCGAAGACATCAGCAAAGCGCAGCAAATGGTCGGCGCAGTCGCCGAAGAATTTATGCGGCGCGAAGTCCTCACACGGTCTGAACAAATTTACGGCAAAGAATGGGACGTGACCCGCGAACTGCTGCTCAAAGCTGGCGATTTGGATTTATTGCGCCTTGATATTCCTGAAAATTACGGCGGACTGGGATTGGATAAAGTTAGCTCAGCTTATGTCGGCGAACAGATTTCGTTGCTGCCTTCGTTTGGCGCAAGCCTCGGCGCTCACACGACGATTGGCACGCTCCCGCTGGTTTATTTTGGCAACGAAGCCCAGCGCGAAAAATATTTGCCGAGGCTGGCGACGGGCGAATGGGTAGCGGCGTATTGTTTGACGGAACCTGATTCCGGCTCGGATGCAATGGCCGCAAAAACTACGGCGACGCTTTCGGCAGACGGGAAATATTACACGTTGCGCGGGCGCAAGATGTGGATCACGAATGGCGGCATCGCGGATGTCTTCACAATTTTTGCCAAAGTTGACGGCGAGAAATTTACTGCGTTTATTGTCGAGCGCGGGATGGGTGTCATCAGTGAGCGCGAAGAAAAAAAGCTGGGACTGGATGGCAGCTCGACGACTGCGCTCACGCTGGAAGATTGTCGCGTGCCCGTTGAAAATGTGCTGGGTGAAATTGGTAAAGGCCACGTCGTCGCGTTTAATATTTTGAATCTTGGGCGGCTCAAACTCGGCAGCAGAAATTTAGGTCAGGCGAAAGCGTCACTGAATAACGCCATCAATTACGCCAAAGATCGTCATCAATTCGGACGTGCGATTGCCAGTTTTGGACTGATCAAACGTAAGCTCGCAGAAATGGCGATTCGTTGTTATGTCGGCGATGCGATGGTTTGGCGGACGCTGGGGATGGTTGATGAAACCCTTGCGGCTATTGATCAGAATGATTCATTGCAAATTCTGAAAGCAATTGAGCAATACGCCGTCGAATGTTCAATTATCAAAGTCTGGACGAGCGAAGCACTGGCTTTGGTCGTAGATGAAACCGTGCAAATTTACGGCGGCTATGGTTATTCACAGGAGTTTCCCGCCGAACGCGCCTATCGTGATGCCCGCATCACGCGCATTTACGAAGGCACGAACGAAATCAATCGCGTGATTATTCCAACGCGTTTGTTGAAGAGCGCGGCAAAAGGGGATTTGCCCTTACATGAGGCATCATCAGAATTGCTGAATGCTGACGAAAGCAATGATGATTTAGGATTCGTGAGAAATATTCTTACTGCTGGAAAGCGCACCGCAATTATTGCCCTGCAAGCCGCTGCGACAGAATTTGGCGATAAAATAAATGAAGAGCAGGAAATTTTAGGTTTACTTGCCGACATCACGATTGACGTTTATGCAATTGAGAGCGCAATGCTCAGAACTGAAAAATTGATGAGCAAACGCGGCGCAGAAAATTGTGCAATTCAAATTGCGATGACCAAAACTTATGCGAATGATGCAGCGGAAAGAATTGCCCAAAATGCACGCACCCTGAACGCGGCATTATCAGCGCCAATTCCAGATGCCAGTTTTCATCAGGCGATAAATACGATTGCCTTGCGCCGACAAATTGCTGCCTCGTTGCTTGAGGCAGGGAAATATATTTGGTGATGACCATCGCACTTTTAAAAAGGAATTGAATGAACAACTCCGAAGAAATAATTAAGCAGAATGCCCCAACAAAACAAGGTCTGTTCGCAACCATCGCCGAAGCCGTCAAAGGCTCGCAGCAGGACTTTACCGAAGGCAGTATTCGCCGTGCGATCTTTATGCTCGCCGTGCCAATGGTGCTGGAACTCGCGCTCGAATCCTTATTCGCGGTGGTCAATATTGCTTATGTTTCGCACCTCAGTGGGAACACTACCGAAGCCATTGCGACGGTTGGTTTGACGGAATCGCTGCTGACGCTGGTCTTCACCATTTCGATTGGTCTGAGCGTCGCGGTCACTGCGCTGGTGGCGCGGCGCATCGGCGAAAAAGATGTCGCGGGCGCTTCGTTCGCAGGCGCACAGGGCATCTGGCTGGGAGTTTTTGCTTCGCTTCCGATTACGATTGTCGGCTTATTTTTTATGCCGCAGGTTTTTCAAATGATGGGAGCGCAGCCGGAAGTTATTGCCGCTGGCCTGGGTTACGGGCGCATTATTTTTGCGGGGAATTTAGCCGTGATGTTGCTGTTCATCAACAACGCAATTTTTCGCGGCGCAGGCGATGCGTCAATTGCCATGCGGTCGTTGTGGACTGCGAATATCATCAACTTTATCCTTGATCCGTGCTTTATTTTTGGCCTGTTATTTTTTCCCAAATGGGGCGTGACAGGTTCGGCGGTCGCCACGACAATCGGGCGCTTTATTGGAGTTGGTTATCAGTTCAAAGTTTTGTTTGGCAAGTCGGGACGCATCAATCTGAACCTCGAAAATTTTAAGCCGGACTTTGGCATGATGTGGAAATTGCTGAAGCTCTCCTTTGGCGTGATGATGCAATATTTCGTCGCGACAGCAAGCTGGATTGCGATGATGAGGATCGTCTCAAAATTCGGGAAAGAAGCGATTGCCGGCTATACTTTGGCAATCCGCGTCATTATTTTTGCGATTTTGCCAGCGTGGGGTATGAGCAATGCGGCGGCGACCTTAGTCGGGCAAAACCTCGGCGCCAAAAAACCGGAACGCGCCGAACAATCAGTCTGGGCGACGGGCTTTGCGAATATGGTTTTCATGGTGATCGTGACGATTTTATTCGTAGGTTTTGCTGAGCCGTTGATCGGGTTATTTACCAAAGACCCGGAGGTTGTGCCGTATGGCGTAGCGGCTTTGCGTTTCATCAGCTACGGCTACATTTTTTACGCCTGGGGGATGGTGATCGTAGCCGCCTTCAACGGCGCAGGCGACACGCTGACGCCGACGATAATTAATTTAGTATGTTTTTGGGCGCTGCAAATTCCGATGGCTTATTTATTAGCGACACACACAACAATGGGAGCCAACGGAGTCTTTTTCGCCGTGACCATCTCTGAATCAATTTTAGCGTTGATCGCAATTTTATTGTTTAGAAGAGGGAAGTGGAAAACCGTGAAGGTTTAGGATGTTATACTTCGCAGTTCATGAATCAACTCACAGGCATCTATCTTCATATTCCGTTTTGCGCTTCGCGTTGTCATTACTGTAATTTTGCGACGGGTGGTTATGAATCCGAATTGGCGCAACGCTATGTCACGGATTTATTGACTGAAATCAATGCAACCGAAGTGACGGAAAAGATGCGCACGGTGGATACGATTTATTTTGGTGGCGGGACTCCGACTACGTTGAGCGTTGCGCAACTCGCCAGCATCATCAATCTTTGCCGCGAGAAATTCACTGTCACTGACGATGCTGAAATTACTACTGAGGCAAATCCCGGCACGATTTCTTTGGAATATTTTCAGGGCTTGCGCGCCATCGGCATCAATCGCATCAGCTTTGGCGTGCAATCGTTTGATGACGCAGAATTGAAAATGATTGATCGTGTTCACACTGCCGATGAAGCTGGCGAGGCTGTAAAACTGGCGCGGCAAGCAGGTTTTCAAAATATTAGTATTGATTTGATTGCAGGTTTGCCGGAGCAAAAAATGTCTACGTGGCGGCGCAATCTTCAGGAAGCATTCGCGCTGGGGACAGAACATATTTCAGTTTATCTGTTGGAGCTTTACAAGGACGCGCCGCTTTTGCATCGCATCAAACGCGGCGAATTACAGGCGGTTGACGAAGACCTGACGGTGGAAATGTATTACGCGCTGGTTGACGAAGCGGACAAACATGGATTTGTGCATTACGAAATTTCCAATTGGGCGAAGCCGGGGTTTGCGTCGCGGCATAATTTAAAATATTGGACAGGCGCACCGTATTGGGCCTTCGGAGTTTCTGCCGCCGGATATGACGGGCAAACGCGCTGGACAAATACGCGCAACATCAACGAGTATTTACAGTGCATCGAAAGCGGAAAATCACCCGTCAGCGAGCGCATTGAATTGACCGCCGACGATCAGCAAAGCGAAGCGATTTTTTTACAATTGCGCTTGCAGGGCGGCGTAAATTTATTATCGCATCAACAGCAATTTGGCGTTGATGTGAAGGCTCGCTATCAGGATGAAATTGCTCGCCTGCGTGAAGCAGAGTTAATTGAATTTGAAAATGATACGATGCGAATTTCCCGCGCTGGCAAAGTTTTAGCGAATGAAGTTTTTCAGGCTTTTGTTTAGCCGGGCAAGTGTACCCTGAGAATCCGACTCGCTACGGCTCGCGGTACTGTACCCGGAGCCGTAGCGACGGGGTAGCGTCTTTACTGCGAACTAACCACTGCGAACTATTTATGATTGATCTAAGAAGTGACACCGTAACCAAACCCACCGCCGCAATGCGTCGCGCGATGGCTGAAGCCGAAGTCGGCGATGACGTTTACAGCGAAGACCCTACCGTCAATCGTTTGCAGGAATGCGCTGCCGAAATTTTGGGCAAAGAGGCGGCGCTGTTTGTCCCCAGCGGTTGTATGGGCAATCAGATTTGCGTCAAATTGCATACGCGTCCTGGCACCGAAGTTGTGCTGGAAGAACGCTGCCACATTTTCAATTACGAACTCGGCAGTTCGGCGGTTTTGTCCGGCGTAACATTTCGTACCGTGCGCGGCGAAGACGGCGTGCTGAATTGGGAAACCGTCAGATTGGCGGTTCATCACGCGGGGCCGTATTACGATTCGCCTACGTCGTTAATCACGCTCGAAAATTCTCATAACATGGCAGGCGGAACTCTGTTGCCTTTGGCGAACGCACAGGCGATTTGCGATGGAGCGCACGCACTTGGGTTGCCTGTGCATTTGGACGGCGCCAGAATTTTCAATGCTGCGACCGCCATGAATTGCTCTGTCGCGGACATCGCCAGGCCGTTTGATTCTGTGATGTTTTGTTTGTCGAAAGGGCTTGGCGCTCCGGTCGGATCAATGATTGTCGGGACACGCGATTTTGTCAAAGAAGCGTTTATCTGGCGCAAAAGATTAGGTGGAGGAATGCGCCAGGTCGGGATTTTAGCCGCTGCCGGATTGCTGGCGCTGGAAGAATCACCAAAGCTTTTGCCCGCAGATCATGCCAATGCAAAACGCCTCGCTGAGGGCTTAGCCAATCTTCACGGCATCAATATTGATCCTGAAAAAGTCGCTACCAACATCGTAGTTTTTGATATTGTTGGGACTGGCAAAACTCCGATCCAAATTGCGCAGGCGCTGAAAGAAAACGGCGTCCTCGCAAGCGGCATCAATGAGCGCGAGATGCGCATGGTGACGCATTATGATGTAAATCGTGAAGATATTGAGCAAGCTTTGACAATAATTTCGTCTGTAATTTAATAGTTTGAAAGTGGTCTTTGGTTTTTGGGCTTTGAGCGAAGCCGACCACCGACCACCGACCACCGATCTATGATTATCGCAATTGACGGCCCCGCCGGAGCAGGTAAAAGCACAGTCGCTAAATCGTTAGCGCGCAAATTAAATTATCTCTACATTGACACCGGTGCGATGTATCGCGCGATTGCGTGGCGGGTCGTCACTCACAAAATTGCTTTTGCCAATGTCGAAGAAATTGGCGCGATAGCCGCCACTGCTAAAATTGAATTGCGTGGCGACGTAGATAATTTGCAAGTCATGCTGGACGACAAAAATATTACTAGCGAAATTCGCACGCCTGAAATTTCCAATGCGGCTTCGATAGTTTCGACGATTCCGGCGGTGCGCAAAGCATTAGTCGCGCAGCAACAGGCGCTGGGCAAAAATATTAATTGCGTGATGGAAGGCCGCGACATCGGCACAGTTGTTTTTCCTGACGCTGAAGTGAAAATATTTTTGGATGCTTCGGCGGATGCGCGGGCGGAGCGGCGGCATGTTGAAGATATAGCAAAAGGCGCTGCCTCATCATTTGATGAAACAAAAGCGGCAATTGTTTCACGCGATGAACGCGACAGCAATCGCGCTGCTTCTCCTCTCGTGAAAGCCGCAGATGCTGTGTATATTGATTCATCGGCATTCACGATTGATGAAGTGATTGAACAGATAATGAATTTTGTAAGGAGCAGTATATGAAAAATTCAAGATACTTTACCGCGATTATTGAACGAGAAGATGATGGTTATGTTTCACTCTGTCCTGAGCTTGAGATAGCCAGTCAGGGAAGCACAGTTGAAGAAGCGCGGACAAATCTAATCGAAGCGCTGGAATTGTTTTTTGAGATTGCTGACCCCACCGAAATTCAGCGACGGCTGAAATCTGAGATTTTTATTACGCAGATGGAGGTGGCGCTTGGGTAAATTGCGTGTGCTTTCAGCCAACGAAGTATGTCGCATTTTGACGGAACAGGGATTCGTAAAAGTTCGTCAACGTGGCAGTCATATTATGATGCAGCTTAAAACGGATGCTACAACCATCACTGTTCCGGTTCCCAATTACAATGAAATTCGAGTGGGAACTTTGCAATCAATCATTCGTCAATCAGGTTTACTGCGTTCGCTTTTTGAAGAATACATTATATGAAGAAGCGTGAACAAATCATCTCAATTCGCAGACGAGAAACGGAAGAGGTTTCAATCCATATTCCGTCTGATACCTTAGTTGCTTTGAAAAAAGTAGCTGAAAGCAAAGAGATGTCAGAGCAGGCGTTGATGAAATTTTATCTGGGTCAGGGACTCCGCCAGGATTTAGCGCGATTATTTTCAGATCGCGTTCTGGAAACTACCCAAAAAGTTTTGTCAAAACACCTCAAATCTGAAGACGAAATCAGCAAAATTATGCGCGAGATTCGGGGCGAAGAGGCGGCTTGAAAATGTTCACTGGAATTATTGAAGAATTAGGCACGATCAAAAACTTAACTTCCGTCACCGATGGTGCGCGGATTGAAGTTACTGCTCCGACGATTTTATCCGATGCGAAAATTGGCGACAGCATCGCGGTCAATGGCGTGTGCCTGACTGTTGTCACGATGACAAAAAATTCTTTTACAGCGGATGTTTCGGGCGAGACCTTGCGCCGCACCAGTCTGAAGCAAATCAAAGCCGGCAGCCGCGTCAATCTGGAGCGTCCGATGATGCCAAATTCACGCTTTGGCGGACATATTGTGCAAGGTCACGTAGACGGAATGGGCGAATTTCTCCAGGCAAAAACCGAAGGCGAAAGCTGGAATGTGCGGATTGGATTTCCGGCTGAACTCGGAAAATATATCGTTGAAAAAGGCTCCATCACAGTTGACGGCATCAGCCTGACGGTCGCCGCGCTGACGGAAACCTGGCTTGAGATCGCAGTCATTCCGCACACCTGGCAAGTGACCAATCTTTCGTCACTAAATCGTGGTGAGGCCGTGAATCTGGAAGTTGATATTATCGCCAAATATGTCGAGCGAATGTTGCTGCCGCATCAGCGTTAGTGGTCGGTGGTCAATAAGTAGTAGTCGGTGGTCGGTTAATAAGAAACAAGACTACAGTTAAGGTGAAACGCTCATATGATAACCGCAAACTTTCATTACCAAATCACCGACCACCGACTACCGTTAAAATAATTATGCTATCAACGATCACAGAAGCAATTGCAGATTTTCGCGCTGGCAAAATGGTCATCATCGTGGATGACGAAGACCGCGAAAATGAAGGCGACCTCGTTTGCGCGGCAGAATTAGTCACGCCTGAAATTATTAATTTTATGGCGCGTGAAGGGCGTGGCCTGATTTGCATGCCGCTTACCGAAGAACGCTGCGATGAGCTTGAATTGCCGCTCCAGGTTTCTGAACGCGAAAATTCTTCCAGCTTCGGCACTGCGTTCACCGTCACCATCGAAGCCAAACAAGGGGTCACAACGGGAATTTCCGCCGCTGATCGCGCCCATACAATTCGCACCGCCGCGAGCCTCGATTGCACGGCCAGAGATTTGGCGCGCCCCGGTCATGTGTTCCCGCTGCGAGCGCGTAAAGGTGGTGTGTTAATGCGGCCTGGCCAAACCGAGGCGTCAGTGGATTTGGCGCGTATTTCGGGTTTGACTCCGGCGGCGGTGATTTGCGAAGTGATGAATGATGACGGGACGATGGCGCGATTGTCAGAGTTGTCAGATTTCGCCACGCGCCACGATTTGAAAATTATTTCTGTCGCCGATCTGGTCAGTTATCGGTTGGAAAACGAAGTGATGGTACGACGGCTTGGCTCGGCGGTTGTGCCAACAAAGTACGGTGAATTCAAAGCTATCGCGTTTGAAAATGCGCTCAACCACGAAACGCATTTGGCGATGGTGTTAGGCGAAATCAAGGGCGAAATTCCAACCCTCGTGCGTGTTCATACGCAATCGGTTTTGAGCGATGTGTTTGGCAGCCTGCGCGACGATCACGGCAATCAATTGCAAAAAGCTTTACAGCTTATCGCCAATAATGGCACAGGTGTTGTGCTTTATTTGAAGCAGGAAATGCAGGGGCTGGGACTTGCCGATCAGTTGGAAGAATATTCGCGCAACCCCGGCGAAAAACGCGTTCTGACGCCGCAGGAAAAAATGAAAGCTGTCCGTGATTACGGCACTGGTGCGCAGATCCTGCACGAACTTGGCGTCCGCAAGTTACGCCTGCTCACCAATCACCCGCCGCGCTTGCAGGCACTGGTTGGTTTTGGCTTGGAAATCACCGAACATCTTTCCCTTTGATCCTCTCGATTTATTTGATAATCGAATCCTCAGATGCTACAAATCTTTACTCATCCCGACTTTGGTCTGTGGTTGCGGGCTGAATTTTCAGCCTTAGCCCAGGGCAGAACAGGTCAAAGGGGCCCACGTAAGTCATTGCGGGTGGGAGCCGAAAGGCGACGAACCACAAGCAGCGATGAGCATGGCTGTTCTTAGGTGTAAGCCCTGCCGGTAGTTGTTCGCAACTAAATTTAACCGAGACGCGCCATACCCAAAGCGCGCAGCAGGCGAGTGTGGGGTCAAAAACCAGCGTCAGCAAAGTTTGGATGAGGGCTTAATAAGTAGACGGTAGACGGTAGACGGTAGTTGATTCGGAGAGCTTTTATTTTGATACGATAAGCTACTTCAATAAACTACAAAAAATTTGAATTCAATCTACCGGCTACCGTCTACCGTCTACTCCCGGAGAATCTATGCAACACACCGAAGCCTTTGAAGCAATTTGTCAGGACGCCAAATCGCGCGTCAAAGAAATCACCGTCGAGGCAGTCAAAGCCAAACTCGACGCCAGCGAAGCCTTTCATTTCATTGATGTCCGCGAAGACAACGAATGGAACATCGGTCATGCCGACGGAGCTACACATTTAGGACGCGGCATCATCGAACGTGACATCGAAGGCCTCATCCCCGACAAAGCCGCTGAAATAGTTTTGTATTGTGGCGGCGGCTATCGTTCAGCATTGGCAGGCGATAACTTGCAAAAGATGGGTTATGCGAATGTACTTTCAATGGCAGGTGGGATTAAAGCCTGGCGCGATGCAAAATATCGAGAAGATATGCCAATTCCATTTTGAGCAATGAATACAAATCTCCGCCAACTATTTCCCGTCACAAACAATTACGTTTATTTCAATCACGCCGCCGTTGCGCCAATCTCAATTCCTGCTTACGAAGCGATGCAAAGATATACGCAGGATTTGTTGCAGCACGGCTTAGTTCATTGGCGCGAGTGGGGGCCGGAAGTCGAAAAGGTGCGTGGTTTGGCGGCGCGGCTGATCAATGCAAAACCAAATGAAATTGCGTTTGCGGCGAACACTTCTACGGGACTGAGCTTCATCGCCAACGGGATTGACTGGCAGGCGGGCGATAATGTCGTCACGGCGGATTGTGAATTCCCGTCAAATCTCCAGCCTTGGTTCCGCTTGCAAACGGCGTTTGGCGTTGAAGTGCGGCAGGCGAAAGAACGCGCTGGCAGGCTGGAGACGGAAGAAATACTGCGCCTGATTGATGATCGCACGCGTGTTGTTACGTTGAGCTTTGTCGAATTCGCCAGCGGCTTTCGCAACGATTTGGAAACTATCGGGAAATATTGTCGTGAGCGCGACGTGATTTTTGTAGTGGACGCGATTCAGGGCTTGGGAGCTTTGCGGCTTGATGTCGAGCAATGCTGTATTGATGCGCTGGCAGCGGATGCGCACAAATGGTTGCTGGGCGTTGATGGCGTCGCGCTGTTTTATCTTTCCGAGCGAATGTTGCCACGAGTCCAGCCGACAGTGGTGGGCTGGATGACTGTCAAAAATCCGTTTAATTTTACGAGTGGCGAAAAAGAATTTGCGCCGGGAGCCAGACGCTTTGAGGCGGGTGCGCTAAATACGGCAGGGATTGTCGGGCTGGGCGCTTCGATTGAAATGATGTTGCGCATCGGGACGCAGGAAATTGAAAATTATCTGCTTGATCTGACTAATTATTTGTGTGAGCGATTGACGGAAAGCGGCTTTGAGATTTTCAGTTCGCGGCGTCCCGGCGAAGCCTCCGCCGTAGTTTGTTGCACACACGAAAAATATGCTGCCGAATTTTTGTATGAAGAATTAGAGCGGCAAAAAATCATCACGACGCCACGTCTGGGACGACTGAGAATCTCGCCGCATTTTTATAATACCCGCGCCGAAATTGATCTTTTGCTGGAGGCTTTACAATTGAGGTAGCACGGGCTGCCAGCCCGTTGGCTGAAACTGTAGGTTTTGAATTTTTCCAAAAAAACACATTCCGTAAATCTCGAATGCGGGCTGGCAGCCCGCTATACGCAATTTCAATCAATCATCCGCAAATAACTTTCTTGACATTAAATCCTGCTATGAATTAAGTTCTTCGCTGTTAACGACCCCACAGAATTTCCGGCTTCCTCCTCGCAACCGCCCCACGCAGGTCAAAGCCTCATCGAATAATCAATCAGACAGGCTATTTTTAATGTTGAAATCAAATCATTCCCACGAGAAATTTATCGCAGGCCGCAGATCGTTTATGGTTGGCGCACTTGCCGCCGGGGCGGTTGGGCTGACCAGTTGCACTGAGCCACAGGTAGTGCGTGTCAATCCGGTGTCATCTCCCACGCCTGGCGCAACTCCTGCGGCTACACCGAGCAACCCGCTGCCGCCCATGCCGCCGTATCAGGCAAAAACATATCCGGCGACTTATAAAAATGCAGTTCTGGCGTCAGACGAAATCGTCAATCATTTTGCGAAATCGTTTGATACGCCATCGGCGCTGATTCACGCGGTGCGCGGTTACGGGAAAAATTTTAAGCGTGCGGATGGCTCCAACGCGCTTGATTTTTTGTGTGGTCGGTTTGCCGAAGAAAAAAATGTGAACGGCACGAATTTTGTCAGATTCACGCGCTCAAACGTCGAAGTGCATGAAAACAGTTTCCTCAAAACTTTTCTTGAGGCTGGCGTCAGTCCCGATCAGGTCATCACGGTGAATGGTAAAAAATATACGCTGAAAGATTTAGGCGAGCATGCCAAAAGTCTGTTCCGGCTTGATCCAAATAATCTGACGAAGTTTGAGAAAGATTATACACAGGAGCATTTGCCCTGGGGTTTGATTGCGTTTTCAAATTTGCTGCCTGGCGGGAAGGGAAGCTGGGTCAATGCTTATGGCGAAAAAATTGAGTTGCTGGACGTGATTGATAAATCGCTGGCAGAATTTGAAGGCGTTTGCCAGTCGGTCAAATCTTCGCTTGATAAGCACGAAGAAATTTCCGCCGGATTTCACACGGCAATCAAACCTTATGCCTGTTATGGCAATCACGCGGTGTATGGGTTTCTGTCGTGCCTGAAAAATGGCTACACGGAGCGCGGCTTGAAAGAGCGCATTCCTGCGCTGCTGAATCTGACGATTTATCGGCTGGCCAAACAAACGGATAATATCGAACGTGAATACGCCGAAGAACTCGCCACTGTAAAGGCGGATACTTCGCCGCAGATTGCGCAAATGAATAAGAAACTGGCGGGTGCGGGTGTTTCCATTGATGAAACATTTGAGATGGTCAAGTTACGCGCCATCATTAAATTGACCGGACATATTTTGGAAGCGGTGAATTTTGCCAAACTCAATAAGATTTTTAATCCGACGCCAGAGCAGCAAAAATATCTGCAAACAGGCGAGCAAAAATTAATTGAATCCATTGTGAAGATGCGGGCGTTAAATCTGGAAGGCTTGAAAAACTTCGAGCCAAAACCTGTTGGCGAAGTGGTGATTGGCATGGGACATGCTTCGCGTGCGTTGAAATTATTGACCCCGGAAAACCCGGATAAGAACCCGAAATCAATTTAACTGAAATAGTCATTATGAAAAATACAAAATCAATTTTCCTCTCAATGTTGATCTTTACGCTCGGAATCCAACCCGTCGCTACCGCTCAGGGTACAGTACCGAGCCTGAGTGCCGGGGACAGTACCGCGAGCCGTAGCGAGCCGGGTTCTCAAGGCGCAGTTCCAGCCACTGATGATAAATTTGCGCTGAAATTTAAACCGCTAATGCAGCAATGTGGCGAATTAAAAGAGGCCGATGATCCGACAATTGCAAGCGCCCTCACAGAAATCGCCAAAGCTGAAGCGCCTGCCAAAATTCGCCTCGCTGAACAATTGGGCAAATCGTGCAACAAGAAAAGTACAGCCGCTCTGATTGGCTTGCTGTCGGACAAAGATTCAATGGTACGCATTGCGGCAATCGAAGCGCTGGCGCAATTGGGTGACGAAGCCGCGATTGAGCCGCTAATTGAATTACAAAATGATCAGGATTGGCAGGTGCGCTTTGTTTTGGGGCCTGCGCTCTGTGCCTTTCAGAAATGGAAAGCCAGTTATGCGGCGCTCAATTACATCGGTGAATCCACGACGATTGAACTCAACAACGAAAATGAAGCGAAGGTCAGATGTTCAGCAATGATCGCGGTGAACCAGCTCAAAGATGTCAATTTCTCGCGGAAAGCATTGATGTTCATGTTCGGAATCCTTGATAGTCAGAATGAAGCCGTCAAAAAAGTAGCGTTGCAGTCCATGTATTTTTTTAAGGAGACGCGCAATTTTCCTTTTGAATTGGTTGGCACGATGAAGCAATCAAGAAACCCCTCCTTCCGCGCGAAAGCCGCGTACTGGATCGGTGAATTGAAAATTGAAAAAGGGCGCGACCAGTTGAAACTTGCAACCATTGACAGTGATAATAATTTGAATAAAGTTGCGAAAGAAGCGTTAGCCAAACTTGGAAAAGAAAATGATGGGAAGTAGTGAAAGAAAGGATGAGGGATGAAGGATGAACGATGAATGATAAATACTCATCGTTCATCCTTCTGCCTTCATCCTTTCCCGCCTATGGACGCAATCACCCTCGAAATTTACAAATCTCTCTATACCTCCGTTGCCGAAGAAATGGGCGCGAGCCTGCGCCGCACGGCATTTTCTCCGAACATCAAGGAACGGCGTGATTACTCCTGCGCAGTCTTTGACTGTCGCGGTCAGATCATTGCGCAGGGCGATCACATGCCTGTGCATCTCGGCTCAATGCCGATGTCCGTCAGGGTGGCAATCGAACAATGCGAGTTAAATTCCGGCGATGTGATTATGCTCAATGATCCTTATGCTGGCGGGACGCATTTGCCTGATGTGACGCTGGTCGCTCCCGTTTATGAAAAATCGCAATTAATGTTTTATGTGGCGAATCGAGCGCATCACGCCGACATTGGCGGTTCAACGCCTGGCTCAATGGGCAAGGCAACTGAAATTTATCAGGAAGGCCTGCGTATTCCGCCGCTTCATTTGGTCAATAATGGCAAATTGAATCAGGAAATTCTCAATCTTTTCCTCGCCAATGTCCGCGTCAATGAAGAGCGTAAAGGTGATCTGACGGCGCAGTTGGGAGCATTGAAAGTGGGCAGCGACAGGTTGCAGGAAATCGTGGCACGCTATGGATTCAAAGAGTGCGATCAATATGCACAACATTTGATTACATACACCGCCAGGCTGATGCGAGCGACGATAGCGCAGCTTCCCGATGGAACTTACAAGGCCGAAGATTTTCTGGATGATGACGGCGAATCGGACAAACCCGTGCGCATCGCTGTCACTATCAAAATCAAAGGCGACCAGGCAGAAGTTGATTTCACGGGCAGCGATCCGCAAGTGCGCGGGCCGGTCAATGCGGTCGAGGCGATCACTGTTTCCGGCGTCTATTACGTTTTTCGCTGTTTGATTGAGAGCGATGTTCCGGCAAGCGCAGGCGTTCTGGAACCAGTCAAAATCATTGTTCCCAAAGGCACAATTGTGAATGCTGTAGCTCCGGCTCCGGTGGCTGGTGGTAACGTCGAAACCTCACAACGCATTGTTGATGTGCTGCTCAAAGCTTTGGCCCAGGCAGCGCCCAAAATTATTCCCGCCGCTTCACAGGGCACAATGAATAATTTGACGATTGGCGGCTGGGATGAAAAGAGAAAGAGAGAATTCGCGTATTACGAAACGGTCGCGGGTGGCATGGGAGCGCGACCAAATGCCGATGGATTGAGCGGCGTTCATACGCACATGACAAATTCGCTGAATACTCCGGTAGAGGCGCTGGAATATGCGTATCCATTGCGCGTCCGGCAATATTCGCTGCGGAAAAATTCCGGTGGTGACGGTTTGTTTCGTGGCGGTGATGGCGTGATTCGGGAAATCGAATTGCTGGCTGATGCGCAGGTTTCAATGCTATCTGATCGCCGGAAAATCGCTCCATATGGATTGAATGGTGGAGCCGAGGGGAAAAAAGGTAGTGCCGAGTTAAGAGAAAAAAATGGCAAGCGTAAAAAGCTGCCTGCTAAATTTACGCTTGCCGTAGAGCAAGGAGTGAAAATCAAAATTGCAACGCCGGGTGGTGGCGGGTTCGGAAAAAAATCAAATTAAACTTTCCCCAGCTTAGCCGAATAGACAGGCGCGGCTTCCGTTTCCTGCATGGTCGCGCCAAGATTCCAGAACGGCCCTTTCCCCAAATGTTTATCCCAGACCACCATTGAGTTCGCCCAATCATCTCCAATCCGCTTGCCTTTGCTTAACGTCAGGAGCGCGATGAGCGGCAGAATTGGAATGTAAAAGACAATATTTCTCAGGAATGATTTCCAGAGACCAATCGGAGCGCCAGAGTTTTGGTCTACCACCTGCAATCCCAAAACCCTTTTTCCAATTGATTTTCCGTTAAACCCATCCTTAAGTGTAAATCCTACAGTCATCATTAAGAGCATTAAGATGGCAAAGCATATTGCCAGGATACCAGGCAGAATGGACATAAAAGTGAGCATTGCCATATATGGCCCAAACATCCAGACAACTTTATCAATAACATGAGCCAAAGTTCTCAGATTGGCAAAATCATCACTACATTTTTTGCAAACCAGAACATCGTAAAGCGGCTTTGCCTTCTCCCATTTTTTATCGCTGCGCTGGCACAAAGGGCAACAATTGGAAGCCGCCTGCTGCCCTGAATTGGGAATCACTGCCGCGTTAAGTGAGGTCGCAGCCTGTGGCTTAGCCGGCTGGTTCGGGCGTTTGGCGAGCGGCGCTGTCCCGGCACGCATCGGCTTAAAACAAAACTTACATTCGTCCCCCTGTTCCTCGTTATTTTTTAAGCAGTACAGACATTTCGGCATGAATACTCCTGACCAATATTTAGTTGTTAGGTGTTCGGGATGAAATTTGGCGATGAAGTTAGGAAGTAGTTGCGGGCCTGTCAACGGTGCGATACTAAAGTGCGTGGCAGCGGCTGTCAATTACTTAAAGTATGATGAAATGATGTTCAAATTAATACTTGCTCAAATCCAATAATCTTTATAAGCTGAGCCTCGCCTTGCTGACCCAGCGCCTACAACCCACCATCAATCCGCAGAAAATATGCTGCTCATTCCTATCGGTCATGACAGGCAGGTGACCAGACAATTTCCGTTCATCACGATTTCATTGATTACTTTCAATGTCATCGTTTTTATTTTGACGGCAACGATTGGCGGGCAGCAGGAAGCCCGGAAAGATTATGCGCTTGAAGCTTTGGTTAAGTTTCAGGAAGAATATCCCGGCGTCGAAATTACGCCGGAAGCGCATGATCGTTTGTATCGGGTGGCTGAGGTGGAAATCGCAGGGATAAAAAAATACCTCGCCTATGAACGCCAAAAGCAACGGGGAAAAGCGGCAGCAGCGGCTAACAATTTACTGCGCGAAGCAAGCGTCATAGAGCAATTAAAGCAACGCACCTGTGAGGATTTTGTCGCCGCGTATGATGAATTCTGGGGCTATCAATATGGACTGACGCCAGCTTATCAAAAATATTCGTGGTTGAATTATTTCACCAGCATGTTTTTGCATGGCGGGTTCATGCACATTTTGGGCAACATGCTTTTTTTGTTTTTAGCTGGAATTGCCATGGAAGATGCCTGGGGGAGAACCTTTTATCTGGGGTTTTATTTGCTGGCCGGATTTGTTGCCGCCGCCACTCATATCTTCACTGCACCTGACAGTAAAATCTATCTGGTGGGCGCTTCCGGGGCCATTGCCGGATTGATGGGCGCGTTTATGGTGCGCTATTTCAGGACGCGGATCAAATTATTTTATTTCGTTATCGTGCGTGCGGGAACCTTCAAGGCGCCAGCTTTTGTGATGTTACCGCTCTGGATTGCGCTGGAGTTGAAAGACACTTTTACCCATAACACCAGCGAGTCAGGCGGGGTAGCTTTTTGGGCGCATATCGGCGGTTTCTTTTTTGGCGCAGTCGTCAGCGCCCTGGTTTATTACAGCGGCTTTGAAAAATTGCTTGCCCCCAAAAGCAGCAAAAAGGCGGTGAGCTTCGGAACCGGAAACGCAGTGATTGAAGCCAAGTCTCATTTGCGGGACGGGGAACCTGATGAGGCGCTCCGCAAATTGAAACAGCGCTTAGAAGCCGTGCCAACGGATATAGAAGCCTGCGCGACACTGGTAACTGCCTATCATCAGATGAAGCAGCGCGGCGCAGAAATCGCCACTTCTCATCGCCTGATTCATCTTTGCCTCCAGCAGAAAAAAATGGATGAAGCATTGAATGCTTATTCCACCATGCTGGATTCGTATCAGCCGAACGAAACGCTGCATCGCCTGCCGCCCAAAGACTGGCTGAGCCTGTGCGATTTCATTTTATCCAAAGGCCTGCTCAAAGAAGCGGCTGGCGAGTATGAAAAAATTGCGCACGCTTATCCCGGAGAAAATTTTACGGCGCAGGTCTTTGTTAGTGCGGCATCGTTGCGGTCGCAATTAAACGAATACGAATATGCCAGAGATTTATTGCGACTGGCCTACGATCAGGCCGGATCAAATCCTGCGTTGCTGATGAATATTACTGCGGAGTTAGGCCAGCTAGAAAACGTCCTGCGAAGTAAGACATAGCATAAACATTCTACTTCTCAGATCAGCTATTAATTGTATACAGAGAAACAATCGCCCCGTCACTTATGCGCAGGGCACATTATCCTGTGCATTTTATTCGTTGAGGGGAGATTTCGTTTGACGGAATCTCAAAGAGGTGCTAAAAGTTTTTACCTCACTTATTAAAAAAGTTTTATTAGTTATTGCTGGCAACTAGCAATATCGTACAGAAGCTGATAAGCAATTCCTTTCTCACTGATGCTTTACGAGGAATTGTGATGGTGTAAGTGGCATTGATGTAAGTTGCATCCTTCTCACGCCTGGTCGAATCAGCTTAATCAGAGTATTTAATAAGCAACACAAATTAATTTAAATTTCTCGTGACAGTGTCGCACCGTATTTTGTCCCCCCACAACAGGCGCTGACGCAGTCAGGAGAAGTAATAGCTTTATCACCCCGGGTCTGTATAAGGGAAACAGACCCATAACCCTGGGTGCAATCAGGCCGATTAGCGCACCTAAAAATCAACGCAAATTAATTAAAATTTCTCGTGGCAGAGGCACGTCGTACTTTGCCTACGCGGCAGGCGCTGACGCAGTCGGGGGAAATGATAACGTTAATAACTTCGGGTCTGCATAACCGAAACAGGCTCATCCTAACTCAGGGAAAAAAACTAAATGTCACCTCACGTATTACAATACTGTAGACAAAAATCAGGCGGCAATCGCGCCATAAGCCCTGATTTCCTCATAACGAGGGTGGGTTTTGATGAAAGTTGGCTCCAAATCCAAC